>MGXA01000029.1 GCA_001801215.1 Gallionellales bacterium RIFCSPLOWO2_02_FULL_59_110
CTGCGCGATGAAGAATACCTGCGGCTGAAAATACTCACGTCAACGCTCCCGGCGCTCTGAAAACCATGAAATTTACCCACTCGATTACGCGAAGAGCCTAATTTACTAGTACCGCGTTGTATCTCTTGTATCGCTTGGCTATAGAACACCAATACGAAAATAGGAAGTATTGATGTTCCATCGCTTGAGTGCCGTGTGAAATGTCCGACGATAGTAAAAGAACCCACCCTCGCTATTTCCTAGTAAGACGTCATCGGAGAAGAGAAGGTTAGTTGCCTTGCACTTTGACATCTTGCAAATATCCTTGAAGAAAAATGAGAGAAAATCGTGAACGCCTTGCATCGCGTTGACGGCATCTCCGCTGTGCCACATTGTCGGGTTAGCAGACATATGCAAAAATTGTGTACGCTTAGATTCTCCGGTATACGTTCCATCCTCACTTGGCTTCCACGCAACTTGATACCGTTTGGGATGAACAAACGTATCGCGCAGACGTTTGAGTTCCTGTAATTTTTGTACGGGAAGCACACCACTTGGCAGTTTTCGTTCACGAAATGATGATCGAAGGTAGTAGTCGAATTTAGCAAGAGGAGCGAGCTTATCGATTTCGTTGAAGATTGTTGCATCAAGGTGCAGTGATTCAATACAAATGTTTGCCACTACCTCGGGAAGCATCATGGTGCATGCAATTGACCCACGGGCGAGACTGTTTGACTCGTCGTTGTCTTGGCTGTTTTCGCTTGCAATAAGCAGATGAACACCATCTTCGAAAAGCGTTCTGAACGGTCGATCATAAGTGACGTTGGGATGCTCCGACATATGTTCTCTAACGTGTGATAGATGGCAAGCATCCTAGCATGGCACTTGCGTAGATGAAAATTCGCCGGGGGTTGCCCGGCAGCAAGTTACTTTTCTTGTCTTGCCAAGAAAAGTAACCAAAAGAAATCGCCCCCGGTTTGCCGCCGCTGCGCGGTTCCCTGCGTTGCTCGGCCGGTCAGGCGGCTGCGGAACTCGCGCTTCGCGCTCAGACATTCCTCGCCGAAATCCCCTGACCAGCCTCCGCTACTCGGCGGCGCACAGGGGATGACAATACAAAACGGTCAATATTTGGCGGGCGGCTGCCCGCCAAATATTGAGTGGTATTTTTATTTCATAGGGTGGGCACGCAGTGCCCACGCGGCAATTCAATAATCGGTGGGCAACGAGTTGCCCACCCTGTCGGTTGGTAGGTCGGGTTTGCGGCTCGCCGCGTAACCCGACCTACATACTGAAGGTAGGTCTGCGCCGCAACAAACTGCTGCATCAATTCCCGCACATGCGCTAATTTTTCGCACACCTGTGCCGATAACTTCAACAAGGGTAACGCATTGTGCGTAAGCTCGCAGAAACAGGAGGTCTATCATGGGAACGTTATGCATGGATATGAGCAGCTATGAGGTCGAACGCAATGAGGCGGCGTTTGATTACGGCGACGAAGTCCTGTGTGCCGGCTGGGTTCCCAGCCTCGCCTGTCTCCAGCCGCAGGCCGAAGAGAAAGTACTGCCGGCGGATCTGGCAATGGCGGATATTGATGCCTTTTTGCGCAAGATGTATGCCTGCCAACGCTGATGCTGCCGCACTGAAAGGCACGCTGAGCCCTTCCGTAGTTGGTAGGTCGGGTTAGCGGCTCGCCGCGTAACACGACAATTGCTGTGCTGCGTCGGGTTACGCCAGGCTAACCCGACCTTGCTCCCCCCGGCGGTTTTCGATGGGTATCGCTACGCTCAACCCATCCTACGGCAATTGCATACTGCATCCCGGCATTTGCCGAAATTGCATGGGGACGGAGCCGCATTTTTTGCGCGCTCATGCAGCCTGTTTGATTGGAACGGGCTGTCCTTCCAAATAAAACGTGTCATAACTAAGGTCGATCTCTCCGGGCCATTCGACTGAACCTGCAACGACCCGCGCACACAAAAAATGTGCTGCGTTCACGCAATCGTTTAAATACGCCTTTATCCAGTAGTCGTAGCCCGGATGCAGCGTAGCGCAATCCGGGAGCGCACACGAAATTCGCGATCCCGGATTCCATTTCATTCCATCCGGGCTACCTTGCTGTTGCGGCCTTCGGGCACGGAGCCGCTGTTGCGGGTGATGGTGGAGGGGGAGAATGGGGGGGGTGGTAAAGGGGTGGGCGGAGAGGATTGCGGGAGTGGTGAGAGGGGTGGTTTAACTTCAAGTTGTGGCTCTCTTTCTTTTTACCCCACGCAGATACATGCGGCGCCATGCCCGTTGGTTATTGCGCCCTACGTTAACTATCGTCAGCATGGCTAGTGTAATGGCTCGGCGCATCGCATCCTCCTTCACAATGTCGAGATGCATGATATTTTGGTTTCGCAGCATACACGGGTTGCGATAAGTAGAGCGCATTTGCTCAGCCTGCATTCAACTACATGGTTTAGCTTATTGAACCACAGTTGGAATCTTGTTAAGTTGCCCGTATCAGTCGACAAAGCCGAGCAGTCGATCACTATGGCCCGACGCACATTTGCAATCCATCTTTCGGAGCAGCCATGAAGCAGACCCTTACCATCTTGCTTATGATTGCATCAAGCATGGCATTTGCCGATTCAGACACGCCGGATAAATTGAACGAGCTCGAATCGACATTGAACAGAGTACGGCAGGGACAGCAGTCCGTGTACCAGAATTACCTGATGACCAAGGAGCTGCGCCTACTGGAGATTCAGGAAGGAAGCTTGGCTACATCGCAGCATCCTTACAGCACAAGCATCAACACGCCCCCGCCGAACTACGACGATATCGTGCGGGCGCAACTGGAGCGCGAGCAACGTATCCAGCAATACACCAACGACCTTAAGAACATGTCGATGCGCTATCTGGAACTGGAAGAACAGCGAAAAAAACTACTCGAGCAAATCGGGGGACTGGCGCAACAACCGAGCAAGTAACAAACCTGCCGTGTTCGATTGCGCCCTGCGTGAGCTCAGCTTATTGACTCGGAGCCCACTAGCCCGCATACTGAACCTGTACATTTTTCAGGACGGAACAATGAACGCTATTCATGCGGGAATCACCATCGGCGTCACCGAGCTGCGCGAATCGCCCACGCGCATCCTCAAGCGGGCAGAAGACGAAGATCAGGCCGTCGCCATCCTCAACCACAACAAACCCGCTGGTTACATCATTTCCCCACGGATGATGGAAGCCATGCTCGACTCCATCGCCGACCGCATTGCCGAAAACCGCGCAAAAAGCCGCATGGCGACGCTGGGCAAGGCGCGCAAGGTCAAGCTGGATGAATTATGAACTTGCCATCCACCCGGACGCCGAAAAGGAATGGGCGAAACTGGATGGCAGCATCAAGCGCCGCTTCAAGGAAAAACTCGCCAGCGAACGCCTCAAGCACCCGCGAGTGGCAAAAGACGCACTACGCGAACAGCCCGACTGCTACAAGATAAAAATCACCACCCCGCAATACCGCCTGATCTACCACGTCAACGATACCAAACGTCTGCTGACCATCCTGTCCGTGGCGACGAGGGAGGATGTGTATGAAGAGTTGCGGGTGAGGCTGGGGGCGTAGTAGTCGTAGCCCGGATGCAGCGTAGCGCAATCCGGGAGCGCACACGAAATTCGCGATCCCGGATTCCATTTCATTCCATCCGGGCTACCTTGCTATCGTCAGCATGGCTAGTGTAATGGCTCGGCGCATCGCATCCTCCTTAAACAATGTCGAGACGCATGATATTTTGGTTTGGCAGATGCATACTAAGTAATCGATTCCATAAAACCGCATTTCGTTTTTCTATAGTTACTGCATCCAAAGAAATCCGGTTTCCCATTCTTTCCCGGCTTCCTAACAAGCTTACCTGTACCGCACTTGGGACAAGGCGTTTCCTCGCCAATAGTTTTGACAACTGGCGTCTCTTTTGCTTCATAAGTTGACATAACCTGGCGCACAACTGCCACCAAAGGAAAAATTGCCTTGCATGAGTTTGGATAACCTTGGCAAGCAAGATAATCCGTTTCCGTTCCGTCACTACGATTGATACTTTTGCGAATTAGTTTTTGTTGCCCACATTCTGGACAGAGTGCCCCCACTTTAGGTACAAAAGTTCTTTCAGGTTGCGGCATAGCCGTTGGCTTGGCATTAGCCTCAACTATAGTTTGTTCAGCTTTGATAGGCCATGCAGGAGGTGTGTGCTGAGATACCAAGAACTCAGCCGCAGCTTGAGCCTCCTGCTTGGTCATTTCCCAAACAACATCCTTGGAAAAAATATTTTTAAGGAAAATCTGATTTGCCTTATTTTTTAACTGAGCCAATTTTTCTGTGATAGCTCCAGTTACTGCATCAGCCTTAAACAATTCAGGTATATCCATTCCTCGCTGAATTATTCCGTTATCCGAAATTGCAATATAAACATCGACTGGACAATACTTAAAACCTTTCTGCATCTTTCCGAAAAATATTTTTCCGCGTAGCTTTTCTTTGTTTGTAATCAGTAACTCTTTCAGGATTCGGCCTTGCTCTTGTGCTTGAAGTACAGGCGACTGCATACCCGTGCTTTCATTGTTATATGTACGCTGCCAATCTCCATGCTCGTTTATACCTATCACATGAGCACTTTTAGATTCAACAATGAAAAACCCATAAGTAGTCACAACAAGATGATCTATCCAAGCGAAATCGCCATCATGACTTACTCGCAAATCGTTAATCACAAAACAATCATCTCGCTTTCGAAACGCGCGCTGTAAATAATGAGCCATTTGTCTTTCGGCATCCTCACCAGCTTTCAGTCTTGGGTCTGATGGATTAGTAAATTCTTTTTCTTTGAGTATCACAGCATCACCTCTCTATGCATTGTGTAATTTCAATGCGCCTCATCCCAATTCTTCCCCTCCCCCAACTCCACCAGCAGCGGCACATTCAGTTCGGCAACACCGCACATCAACTTGGGCAGCATATCCTTAACCAGATGCAGTTCCGCCTCCGGCACTTCGAGCACCAGTTCGTCGTGCACCTGCATGATGAGTCGCGTTTGCAGTTTTTCTGTTTCCAGCCAATGCTGCACCTTAATCATCGCCAGCTTGATTAAATCTGCCGCAGTGCCCTGCATCGGGGCGTTGATCGCGGCGCGTTCGGCACCCTGGCGTTTCATGCCGTTGCTGGCGTTGATTTCCGGCAGCCATAGGCGGCGGCCGAACACGGTCTCGACATAGCCCTGTTGCTTGGCCTGGTCGCGGGTGCGCTGCATGTAGTCGGCGACGCCGGGATAGCGCGCGAAGTAGCGGTCGATGTAGGCGGTCGCGGCGCTGCGTTCGATGCCGAGCTGTTTGGCGAGGCCAAATGCCGACATGCCGTAGATCAGGCCGAAGTTGATGACCTTGGCGTAGCGGCGCTGCTCGCTGTCCACCTCGGCGGGCGCGACCATGAAGATTTCGGCGGCGGTGGCGCGGTGGATGTCTTCGTTGTTGGCGAAGGCTTGTAGCAGCCCGGCGTCGCCGGACAGGTGCGCCATGATGCGCAGTTCGATCTGCGAATAGTCGGCGGAGGCGATGCGGCTGCCGGGCGGCGCGATGAACGCCTCGCGGATACGGCGACCTTCGGCGGTGCGCACCGGGATGTTTTGCAAATTGGGGTCGCTGGAGGCGAGCCGCCCGGTGACGGCCACCGCCTGCGAGTAGCTGGTATGCACGCGTCCGGTTTTGCGATCCACCATCTGCGGCAATTTGTCGGTGTAGGTGGATTTGAGCTTCGCCATGCCGCGATAGTCGAGCAGGATTTTCGGCAGCGGGTAGTCGAGCGCCAGTTCCTGCAACACTTCCTCGTCGGTGGACGGATCGCCGCTGGGCGTCTTTTTCTTCACCGGCAAGCCCAGCTTATCGAACAGGATTTCTCTGAGCTGTTTCGGCGAATTCAGGTTGAACGGTTGCCCGGCGGCCTCGTGCGCCTTCGCTTCCAGCGCGATCAGCTTCTCGCCCAACTCGCGGCTCTGTATCTTCAGCAGGTCGCAGTCGAGCAGCACGCCGTTGCGTTCCATCGTGTACAGCACATGCATGCTCGGCAGTTCGATGTCTCGATACACATGCCGCAGGCCGCTCTGCACTTCGATCTGCGGCGCGAGCGCATGGTGCAGTTGCAGCGTGATGTCGGCGTCCTCGGCGGCGTAGCGCGTGGCGGTGTCGAGATCGACCTGGTCGAAACATATCTGCTTCGCGCCCTTGCCGACCACCTCGGCGTAGCTGATGGTCTGCACATTGAGATGACGCAGCGCGAGGTTGTCCATATCGTGAGGCCGGTGGCTTTCCAGCACATAGGATTGCAGCAGCGTGTCGTCGTGGATGCCTTTGAGTACGATGCCGTGGTTGGCGAGGATGTGCATGTCGTACTTGAGGTTCTGGCCGAGCTTGCTGTGGCGCGCGCTTTCCAGCCAGGGCTTGAGCTTGTGCAGCGCATGCTCGCGCCCGATCTGATCCGGCGCGCCGGGGTAGCGGTGCGCCAGCGGCAGGTAGGCGGCCTCATGCGGGGTGATGGCGAACGAGATGCCGACCAGTTGCGCGTTCATCACGTCGAGGCCGGTAGTCTCGGTATCCACGCAGACCAGTTCGGCGGCGAGCAGTTTTTCCAGGCAGGCGTCGAGCTGGGAGTCGGTCAGGATGGTTTCGTAATTACCCGAGTATTGCACGGCAACACCATCCCCTCCCCCTTGCAGGGGGATAACCAGCGACTTGGCTGCGGTTTTTTGCAGCCTAGTCGAATGGCTAGTTGTTTCACTCAGGGTTAGGGAGGGGGTAGAGTCTGCGGGATTTCTACCCCCATCCCTGCCTTCCCCCTGCAAGGGGGAAGGAGCATTGAGCTCGCGCAACCAACTCTTGAAGTCGAAGCGTTCGTACAGGCTGCGCAGTTGCTCCGTGTCCGGCGTGGGAGGAATCAACGCGCTGTAGGGCTGCGGCAATTCCACGTCACACTTCACGGTGAGCAGGCGGCGCGCCTGCGGTAGCCATTCGAGTGCCTTGCGCAGGTTTTCTCCGACCACGCCGCCGACCTCGCCGGCATGTTGCATCAGGTTGTCCAGCGTGCCGTATTGAGCGAGCCATTTCACCGCCGTTTTCGGGCCGACTTTCTCCACGCCCGGTACGTTGTCTACCGCGTCGCCGGTCAGCGTCAGGTAATCCAGAATGCGTTGCGGCGGCACGCCAAATTTGGCGTTCACACCGGGAATGTCCAGCGTCTCGTTGTTCATGGTGTTGACCAGAATCACGTGCTCGTTGACCAGTTGCGCGAGATCCTTGTCGCCGGTGGCGACGATGCTGCGCACGCCATCCCGCGCCGCCTGCTGCACCAGCGTGCCGATCACGTCGTCGGCCTCCACGCCTTCCAGCATCAGCAGGTTCCAGCCGGACGCGGCGATGGCCCGGTGCAGCGGTTCGACCTGACGCGCCAGGTCGTCCGGCATCGGCGGACGGTGCGCCTTGTATTCGGGGTACATGTCGTCGCGGAAAGTTTTGCCTTTTGCGTCAAATACGCACAGGCTATAATCCGCCGGGTAATCGTGGCGCAGCTTGCGCAGCATGTTGAGCACGCCGTAGATCGCGCCGGTCGGAAAGCCCTCGCGGTTGCGCAAATCCGGCATCGCGTGGAACGCGCGGTACAGGAAGGATGAACCGTCCACCAGGAGCAATGTTTTAGCGGAGCGCACTTCGTTCGTTTTAGCCAGACTCATATCATTTTCTGCACAGAGGTCATTACATGAACATACCGTCCAAACTGCCCGTATCCGCCCTGCCGGAAGCATGGAATTCCAAGGAGGCGTGGCGCGTGTTCGGCATTATGTCAGAGTTCGTCTCCGCCACCGAACGGCTTAACTGCATCCACCCCGCCGTCAGCATCTTCGGCAGCGCGCGCACCAGGCCCGGCCAGCCTTATTACAAGCTCACCGAGGAGATCGCGCGGCTGCTTTCCGACGCCGGATTTTCGGTCATCTCCGGCGGCGGCCCCGGCATCATGGAGGCCGCCAACAAGGGCGCGTTCTACGGAAAATCGCCCAGCGTCGGCCTGAACATCCAGTTGCCGCACGAGCAGAGCAACAACCCCTACCAGAACATCAGCCAGACCTTCCAGCATTTTTTTGCGCGCAAGGTGATGTTCGTAAAATTCGCCAGCGCCTATGTGGTAATGCCCGGCGGCTTCGGCACGCTCGACGAGCTGATGGAAGCGTTGACGCTGGTGCAGACCGGCAAGACGCGCAAGATGCCGATCATCCTGGTCGGCAGCCGGTTCTGGGGCGGGTTGATCGAGTGGTTCAAGACCGCGCTGCTGGATGAGAAAGTCATCAGCCCAGAAGACATGGATCTGGTGCAGGTGACGGACGATCCCGCAGCCGTGGTCAGCGCGATTTTCAAGCACTACGAAACGCGCGGCTTCGAGCCTTCGGAGGCGGAGCGCGAGCGCCAACTGTATCTATAAATTATCGCCGGCGGGTTAATGCCCGACCTCTAACTCATGCGGCACATCCGGAGCTTCGCGCCCATCGAAAGGGCGGACGCGCGCATCCTCATCCTCGGCAGCATGCCCGGCGAAGCCTCGTTGCGCGCGGGCCATTACTACGCGCATCCGCGAAACATGTTCTGGCGCATCATGGGCGAGCTGCTCGATGCCGATCCGGCCGCGCCCTACCGCCAGCGCGTCGATGCGCTGAAAGCGGCGCGCATCGCGCTGTGGGACGTGCTCCGTTCCTGCCGCCGCAAGGGCAGCCTCGACTCCGCCATCGATGGCGGGTCGCTCGTGCCGAACGACTTTGCGGCGTTCTTCCTGCTTCATCCGCAAATCACCCGGATTTTTTTCAACGGCGCCAAAGCCGAGGAGTGCTATCGCAGGCATGTGTTGCCCGGCATCGGGACCGACTCCATCGAGTGCTTGCGCCTGCCATCCACCAGCCCGGCGAACGCCTCCGTTCCCTACGAACGCAAGCTGGAAGCATGGCGGGCTGTAACGGCGCGCATCTGACCGGACTGGCTGCACATGGCCGCGCAGTCCCTCATTACATCGGCTAAAATGCGCTCATTCCAACTCATCGAGGCTATCGCGATGCGCTTCCTGTCCTTTTTGCTGCTGGGCTGTTTTTCCCTGACCGCCTTCGCCCAGAACCCGGTTCCCAACAACCTCGAGCCGTTGCCTCCGCCGCCCGCTTTCGATGCGGGACCGGATGCGCCGCCCGGCGACGCTCCGGAAGTGACCATCACCAAGGAAACCGAGCAGACCGTCGAGGAATATCGCGTGGGCGGCAAGTTGTACATGATCAAGATCACGCCCAAGCATGGCGTGCCTTACTATCTGGTGGATGATCGGGGCGACGGCAAGTTCGTGCGCCAGGAAAGCCTCGATTCCGGCGTGCGCGTGCCGCGCTGGATCATTCGCACTTTCTAGCGCGCTCCACGGCGAACGGCTGCCGATAAATCATAACGCAACGGCGCGGGTCGCCCGGCTTCAATGAAACGGTGAAGCGCGAACCGCAGAACCGCTCCTTGGTTTTACCGTTCACAGTTCCATCTTCGCTTTTCACATATTTATCGGGGAGACACCAACAAATGGAACCGCAAAGCTTGGCGGCAAATCGCGGATGGCAATGGATCAAGCAGGGCTACGTGCTGTTCATGAAAGCGCCGCTGTTATGGGTCGTAATCCTGCTGATCTGCCTCGCTGCGGCAACCGCCCTGTCTGCCGTGCCGGTAGTTGGCGAACCGCTGGCCAGCCTGCTGCTACCGGTGCTGCTGGCCGGCCTGATGGCCGGTTGCCGCGCGCTGGAGCAGGGCGACGAGCTGGAACTGGCGCATCTGTTCGGCGGTTTTCAGAAGCACGCCACCCGGCTCATAGCGCTGGGCGGCATCGCACTGGTCGGGCAATTCATGATTTTCGGCGCGATGATAATGGTCGGCGGCACCACGCTGGTCGGCATTCTGACCAGCGGCCAGCCCGTCGAAGACCCGGAAATCATGAGGCAGGCCATCACGGAAGCACCCGTTGCCGTTTTGCTCGGCATGGCGCTGTTCAGCGTGCTGACGATGGCGATGCAATTCGCGCCGATGCTGGTTTACTTCAACAACGCCACCCCGGCCGCAGCGATGAAACTCAGCCTGCGCGCCTTCCTCGTCAACATCGGCCCGATGCTGGTGTACGGCGCGACATTCATGGTGCTGGCGATCCTTGCGACCATCCCGATGATGCTCGGCTGGCTGGTACTGATGCCCATCATATTCACTTCGCTGTATGCCTGCTATTGCGATATTTTTCCGGTCGCGAAGGAAGTTGCGCCACCACCTGTCGAGAACGACGCCTTCACGCCGGACAGGGACGCGTTTTAATCGGCAGAAAAGGATGCGCGGAAAGCAGGCGCGTCAGAGTTTCTCGCTGGCCTTGCGGATCTCCGCGTCTAGTTCCGCATAGTTCATAGTTACCGGGAATTGCGGGAATTCGCGGATCACGTTCTCCGGCGGGTGGAACAGGATGCCGGCATGAGCTTCGCTCAACATTGCCGTATCGTTGTATGAGTCGCCGGCGGCGATTGTTTTGAAATTGAGCTCGCGGAAGCGTTTTACCGCTTCGCGTTTCTGATCCGGCATACGCAGGTGATAATTGACCAGAATGCCGCTCGCATCGGCCTCCAGCTTGTGGCAGAACAGCGTCGGCATGTTCAATTGCCGCATCAGCGGCATGGCAAATTCATAGAAAGTGTCGGAAAGGATGATGACCTGGAAGCGCTGGCGCAGGTCGTCGAGGAAATCTTTGGCACCCGGCATCGGGCCCATCGCCGCGATCACTTTCTGGATGTCGGGCAGGCCGAGTTTGTGCTGCGCCAGAATGTCCAGCCGGTATTTCATCAGCTTGTCGTAATCGGGTTCGTCGCGCGTAGTGCGGCGCAATTCCGGAATGCCGGTGCGTTGCGAAAACTCGATCCAGATTTCCGGGACGAGAACGCCTTCAAGGTCAAGACAAACGAGTTGCACGGAAAGACTCCACGGTGAAGCGGCACGCCGCAAAGTCGCAATTCTACCACCCCCGGATGATGCCCGGCGTCTTCGGGGTCACGCTGCGTTTCCCTTCGGCCCTGCTCGGAACACGCGTCCGAGCTGCTTGGCTCCGGTTTGCCCGGCTCAGCTTCAACGGCCCGTCAGGCGCGCATCGCTCGATGCCCATTTATCGACGGTTGCTCGCAGCGCATCGGCATCTCCGTCATTGACGAAAGTCACAGCGGCGGCGAGCTCTCCCTCCTGCAGCGGCTCCTGCGCTGCTTGCAGCGTCTGCAACACCGCGGCATTTGCTTCGGATGCGTCGGCAGCGCGGGCGAGCCGCTGCGCCAGCCGTTCTTTCAGCACTTTCTCGTCTGCTTGCAGGCTGGCGATGACGAATGGCGCTTTGATTTCCCGTGCGAGCACGCAAAAATTTTCGCGTTCCGTATAGCGCAGAAAAGCGGCATCGACGATCACGGAAAATCCTGCGGCGAGCAGGCCGCGCGCCAGATCATGCAGACGCGCATAAGTGCGGCGCGTGGCTTCCTCGCCGTAGATGCCTGCGCCGGTTTGCGAGCGGCTGTCGGCAAGAGCATCCAGGCCGAACAGCCGCTTGCGCTCGACATCCGAGCGGACGCGGATCGCGCCGAGGCGCTCCAGAGCGATTTGCGCGAAGGTGCTCTTGCCGCAACCGGGCAGCCCGTGGGTGATGATCAACATGGGGCGGCGGCGCGTCAGGCAGTCATGGGCGAGCGCGAGATAGCTGCGGCATGACATCATCTCTTGCTGCGCCTGCGCTGCGTCTTCCTGGTTGGCGCGGATAGCGGCGACCTTGGCGCGCACCATCGCGCGATAGGCCAGATAGAAACGCAATACGCCCGCACCGGAATAATCGCCGCCGTTCTCCAGATAGGCGTTGAGAAAACGCCAGGCCAGTTGCGGTCGTCCGCGCTGCAACAAATCCATCACCGTGAACGCGATCTCGCTGATCGCGTCGATCCAGCGCAGCGTCGCGCTGAACTCGATGCCGTCGAAAGGCACGGGCGTGTCGTCCAGCAGCACGATGTTGCCGAGATGCAGGTCGCCGTGGCACTCGCGCACGCAGCCATCAGCCTTGCGCTGCCGGAACAGCGGCTCGCTGGCGGCGAACTCGAGCGCGCTGGCCGCGCTCACTTTCTCCAGCAGCGCCAGGTCGGCGGGCGCTGCGAGCGACGGCGCGAGCTGCGCAAAATTTTCCAGCGCCGCCCCCTGTATCGCCGCAGGCGCGCCGAACGGCGAATCCGCCGCTGCGGGCGGCAGCGCGGCGTGGAAGCGCGCGATGCTGGAGGCCAGTTTATCGATATGCGCCGCAGTGATTTGGCCGTCCGCCAGCAGGCTATCCATCATCGCGGAGCGGGGAAAGCGGCTCATGTGCACGGCATACTCGATGGCGGGCTCGCCGCCCAGCACCGGCTGCTCCGGGCTGCCGCCGATCGTAACGACATCGAGGTAGAGTTCCGGGGCGAGGCGGCGGTTGAGGCGCAGTTCCTCGGTACAATAGAATTGGCGTTTTTCCAGCGTAGAAAAATCCAGGAAGCCGAGATCGAGCGCCTTCTTGATTTTGTAGGCATCGCACCCGGCGAGCAGCACCCAAGAGATATGAGTCTCCTCCAGCTTGGTTCGGTGCGGAAGATATCCGGGGGCGCACAGCGCATCAACAAGTTGCTGCTGGCGCAACAAATCCGGCGAGCGTGGTACAGGCATCATCGGCAATACTCCCTTCATGCGTGTGCGGACGACATACTCTAGTGTAGAGTTGCACGCTATCTGGAACTTATGTCAAGCGCAAGTGTTGCCTGTCGGGCTCCGCCCGACATGCAAGGGGTTATCCATAAGTATCGCCAAGAGCGCAACACTACACTAGGGAGGCGCTGATTTATTCGTCATCCCCGCGAAGGCGGGGATCCAGTGCCTTTACTTAACTGGGTTCCCGCCTTCGCGGGAACGACGAAACCGAATAAATCAGCGCGTCCCTAGCACGGCGCAATACGTTGCGGCGCGGAATATTTTCCGGGGCGCTCGCAGCCTGTACCGGTTTGTTTGAAACGCTTTCCGGGGCGGGGACAGTTATCCTGCTTGCGCCGCACGCGCGCGCAACTGCCCGCATGCCCCTTCGACCTCCTGCCCTGCCGAATCGCGTATTTTGGCGAGGATGCCGTGCCGATGCAGAAAGTGCGCCATGAACGCTGTCCGTTCGGAAGAGGGGCGGCGATAGTCGAGCCCGTCGGCTTCGTTGAAGGGAATGAAGTTCATTACGGCATATTTCCCCGAGAGGAGCTGCACGAGTCTTTCTGCCTCGGCACCGCTGTCGTTGACGCCCTCGATCAACGTCCATTGATATTGGATCGGATAGCTGGTGGCGCGCGCATACGCCTCGGCGCGCTCCACCAGTTCTTCGATACCTATTTGCGGGGCATGAGGCAGCAACCTGGCGCGCAGTGCCGCATCGGTGGTATGCAGCGAAACGGCGAGCGCCGGTTTGACCGCAGTAATTGAAGATTGCCTTTCTCGTTCGCCCCCTCGCCCGCCTGCGGGATGACCGGCGGCTTGTCCATCGTTTTCTGATGGCCGAGCCGAATGGCTACAACCCATGACTTGGCTGTCGTTTTTGGGCAGCCTAGTCAGATGGCTATAACCAATGACTTGGCTGTCGTTTTTGGGCAGCCTAGTCAGATGGCTAGTAGTTTCACCAGTAGTTTCATCGGAGGGTTGGGGAGAATGGATTCCGTTCATCAACCGCTCGAACACCCGCAAATCCCCCACCGTGGACAACACCAAATTCTTGTGGCCGATGTTGCCTTGCGTGCCGAGCAACTGAATCGCTTCGAACACGTTGTCGAGATTGTGCGCCGGTTCGCCCATGCCCATGAATACCACCTTGCTCACCGCGCGGCGTTTACGCGCGAGCACCACCTGGGCGACGATCTCGGCGCCGCCGAGCTGGCGCAGCAGACCGTCGCGACCGCTCATGCAGAAGACACAGCCCACGGCGCAACCCACCTGCGTCGATACGCACAGGCCGCCACGCGGCAGCAGCACGCTCTCCACCATCTGGCCGTCAGCCAGTTCCACCAGCAGCCGCGCGACTCCCGCGCCGGCGGGATATTCGCCGTGCAGGCGCGCCAGCCCGTTCAAATCCGCCTCGATGGCGGGTAACTCGTTGCGCAGGGCAAGTGGGAAGAAGTCTTCTACGGCGCTGTGCGCCCTATCGTACGAGCGGGCCTGACTCCAGCCGCGCAGCAGACGATCCTCGTGGCACGGCTTGGCGCCGAGATCGCGCAGGCGCTGGCGAAGCTGCGGCAAAGAGAAAGCCCGGCGATGCCGGGCTGGATTAATAGGTTCATTTGCCGACGCCAACTTCACAGTTGCCTGAATTGTTTTGCCAATTTAAGGCTTTGCCCCTGATAGTTCGAGTTGACGTCCTGGCCATACAGCAATGCCGGCCGGGCCGCCATACGCTCGTAGCGGAGCCATCCGACCGTCTGCCCATGTTCGAGCAAAAATGGCACCTCGTGCGAGCGCACTTCCAGAACCCCCCTGCTGCTTCCCGCTTTATTCAGCTCGGCATTCCAGCCGAATCCGGGATCAAAAAAACCGGCATAGTGAACCCGGAATTCGCCGGCGCGGGTGTCGTACGGCAACATCTCGGCCGCATAATCCGGGGGCACTGCAATCGCTTCCTTGGTCATGAGGATATAGAATTCGTCAGGGTCCAATATCAGGGAAGAAGTCTTACGGAAACGGATCGGCTCCCAGAAATCCAGCGGATCATAATCGCGCCTCTCCAGGTCGATCCGTCCGACATGTTTTTTCGCGCGGTACCCAATAATGTCGTCTTCCTTGCCGGAGCCTTCCAAATCCACGGTGAAAGGCAATACTCCCGTTTTGATTGATCTTGCATTTGCCTCGTGGTCACTGGAATCGACAATCTGGCCTTCATCGAGAAGCTTTTTCCACTCCGTGGACGTAATGGATTTTGCCTCTTCTCCGCGCGTGCGGCGGAATCTCAGTTGGTTCAGCCGGGTGCCCGTTTTTACCACCACACTGAAACTGCGGGGCGCAACTTCTATAAAGAGTTCCCCCTTATATCCCTCGCCCACCTGGTCAAAGCTGGTAGCCTCATCGGCAATCAAGCGCGTCAGGATATCCAGCCTGCCGGTCGAACTCTTCGGGTTGGCGAAAGCGGCCACCTCGCTTCTCAAATTAATGGCCTCCAGAAGAGGGATGACATACACGCGCCCCTTTTCGAGAACAGCGCCATCCTTGAGATCGATCTTGAAATCATCGAACCTCTCATCAAGCCGCTTCATTTTATCGAGCACCCGCATGCCCTTGCCGGGAAGAAAACTGGTATCCACAGGGTAAGCATAATCGCCGAGGCGCAGGTCTATGCTGGCGGGCTGCACTTGATCGTGATCGATCTGCTTCAGCTGCGTCGTGCGGATCTCGCCGCTGCCAAGCATTTCCCTGATTTTCTGGCTCGGAAGGATTCCGGTATAGTCAACTAGGCGCTTCGAAGCCCCCGAACCGGAACTGGCCGTCAAATCGGTTTTCGTTATCACCTCATTCATTGGATTGACTCTTCTGTATCCTGTTTGATGTCGTCGCAGCGGCATTGCCTTATCCGCTTCGCATGGCAATCCCCTTCGCTCTGCGCCGCTGGAATTGCCTTTATAAAAGGCAATAGTGAAAATATTTCAGCGCGATTATAAACAAGTTTCGAAGCCCGGCCTTGAATTCTTGGATTCAAGAATGAAATGCAATTTCGGTTAACGCAGGACATGCGGGCAAGACGCGGCAGCATCGACTTTGAGTTTGGCCGACCAACCACGCTAGTGTAGTGTTGCGCTCTTGGCGATACTTATGGGCAACCCCTTGTAGGTCGGGCTCCGCCCGACCTACAATGCGGCTCTTGCGGTTGACATAAGTCCCAGATAACGTGCAACGCTACGCTAGCCGTCGGCAGGCCCGGGCAAGTTCTCGAAGTAAAGAGCCAGCGCCTCCTCCAGATTAGCTATAGCTTCCTGTTCGGTCGCGCCGCGACAAACCAGCCCAAGATCGTCGCAGCGCGCGACAAAAACGCCATTTTCCCGGGCGACCACGTAGTTGGAGTTTTTCTTGCGTTTCCTGGTTTTCATAATGATCGGCGTGTCGCTGCTTTCGAATAATTAATGGGGCTGGGAAAGCAGACGAAGGGCAGGCATTTCAATCTTTTTGGTTCGTTGAACTTGCGCCAGCCCCCTGTCCGAATCTCCCGTCGAATGCCGGGAGATTCTACGGAATGTGCCGGAACGCAGCAAGCAGGCAACCGGGCGTTCGGGAAACAACAAGGCGCATCCTTCATCAGTTCTGCTAATCTGCTGCCATACTCGGCATGTGAGGGGGTGAACCATGGCTACACCGAATCAGAACGACATCAAGCCAAAGCCGGGCGACGTGCTGCTGGTGACGGACGTACAGAACGATTCTGCCCGGCGGCAGCCTGGCGGTGCCACGCGGCGACGCCGCAGCCAATCTCGCGCACTTGCCGGAGCCGTTGCGGCAGCTTGAAGAGACATATAATTATCCGGTGGAGATCGCAAGTGCGCTGCATGAGCTTACGGAACAGGTAGAGCGGGAGATGCAGACAGGCCGATTGTAAAAACCGTTCGATCCGCAGATTGAGCAGATTAGCGCAGATTAATAATACAAGCCCGGATGAAACGCAGTGCAATCCGGGGATGGAGAGGATGACCCCGGATTCCGCTCACGCTGCATCCGGGCTACGGATACTGTTTAATCTGGGTAATCCGCGGACGAGTGAAGCTTTTCATTAATAAAGGACACCCATGAAAATAGGCATTCCCAAAGAAATCAAAACCAACGAAAACCGAATTGCTCTGGTTCCGGCGGGCGCGGAAGCGCTGACGGCGGCGGGGCACATAGTCATCGTCGAAACGGGCGCGGGGCTGGGCAGCGGCTTCGGCGACGAGCAATACAAGGCAGCGGGCGCGCAGATTGTGCCGGATGCCGATGCAGCCTGGGCGGCAGCCGACCTGATCGTGAAGGTGAAAGAGCCGATCGAGCCGGAATGGAAACGCATCCGCCCCGGCCAGGCCATCTTCACCTACTTCCATTTCGCCGCGAGCGAACCGTTGACCCGCGCGCTGATGGCTTCCGGCGCGGTGTGCATCGCCTACGAAACCGTCGAGCTGGCATCGCGCGAATTGCCGCTGCTGACGCCGATGTCCGAGGTGGCCGGGCGCATGGCGGTGCAGGAAGGCGCAAAATATCTGGAAAAACTCTACGGCGGGCGCGGCATCCTGCTTGGCGGCGTACCCGGCGTGGCGCCCGCAAAAGTGGTGATCCTCGGCGGCGGCGTGGTCGGCGTAAACGCGGCGAAAATGGCCGCTGGGCTGGGCGCGAGCGTCGTCATTCTCGACGTTTCGCTGGAGCGGCTGCGCTATCTCAGCGACGTGATGCCCGCCAACGTGCAACTGATTTTCTCGAACCGGCACAACCTGCTGGAGCAGATCGCCTGCGCCGACCTGGTGATCGGCGCGGTGCTGATCCACGGCGCGGTCGCGCCCAAACTGATCCGCCGCGAAGACCTCAGGGTAATGCGCCAGGGCGCGGTGATCGTCGATGTTTCCGTCGACCAGGGCGGCTGCGTCGAAACGACCCACCCGACCACGCACGAAAATCCGACCTACACCGTCGGCGGCATCATCCACTACTGTGTAGCCAACATGCCTGGCGGCGTGCCGGTCACCTCGACGCTGGCGCTGACCAACGCCACCCTGCCCTATGTGCTGCAACTGGCAAACCGGAGCTGGCGCAAGGCGCTCGAAGAATCCCCGGCGCTGCTCAACGGCCTCAACATCGCCGACGGCAAGGTGACGCACCGCAAGGTCGCCGAAGCGTTCGGCCTGGCGTATCACCCCGCGGAAACCCTGCTCGACTGAGGCGGGCGGCACCCGCAAGGGGCAGGCCGTGGCTGTAAGGGGCTGTAGCCCCCAACAACACACGCACCACCTAAATTTTCTTAAAAAATTTGCACTTCAGAGTTGAATCCGCCCCTCATAAAACTGCCGCATCCGAAATAAATTCGGACGGGTAAAACCGCGCAACCCCGGCTGGGTGCGCGCCAGATGCTCGGCCAGTTGCGCCACCACCCCGTTGCCCCATTCCGCCTGCTCGATCTTGCGGCTGATGAACTGCCCCACCTGCCAATACAACTCGATCAGCCCCGTATTCACCGCCTGCACCGCACGCTGCCGCGCGGCATGGATCAGTTGCGTAATCTCGTTGAAATCGGATTGAGGGATAAGCGGTGTCGTCATGTTGTTTTACGAAAATCAAACTTCCTCATTGTCTTGCGAGTTTGTAGGGCGGAAAAGCGCAGCGCCTTCCGCCGTATGTGCGTCATCAAAATAGTTGTGCGATGTAATTCATTCGGCGGATAGCTTTGCATAGCCATCTGACTAGGTTGGCAAACTACGCCACCCAAGTCATTGGTTAACGCTACGCTCATCCGCCCTGGTTACCGTTCACGGCCTCACTGCGCCAGAAACTCCTGCATTGAAAACGCAACTCCCGGCACGGCCTCTCTGAGTTTGCGATCTTCCGTAATCAGAGGCGCATTCAGGCTTAGCGCCAGTACGACGTACTGCGCATCGTAGCCGGTGATGGCGTACTTCGCCGCCACGGCGAGCGCTGCGTCCATCTTCACTTCGCACTGCGCAACTTTCATGAAGCGCTCGGCATGTTCCAGCAATTTCTTGCATTGCGCGAGGGTCAACACGCCGCGCCGCTGGTAGGTGGCCAGCACGTTCAGTATTTCATGCAAACATAGCGCAGTGGTACGCCAATCCATATCTCTCTCCCGCAGCTTGCGGACAAGCGGCGAGTAATCGCCTTCGATCAGGGAATAGACCAGGATATTGGCGTCAACGACAATCATTCAGGCCGTCTGCCCTTGCCGGAGTCGCGTCCTTCGCGGATGACGGCGACGACATTGTTCAGAGTCACCGGCTTGGCAGGTTTGAGCGGCTTGGGAAGCAACTCGGCGGCATTCCTTGTTTCGGAAGATAGCGCTTGTTCCAGCAAAGCCAAGGCCTGTCGCGTCATGGAACGATGGTGGCGCGCAGCCTCCTCCTTGAGCTTGCGGTGCAACTCCGGGGGGAAATCCTTAATCAATAGTGCAGACATGGCACCCTCATGGCTATACAAATGGTAGCGAAATGATAGTCTTTTCGCGCAACAGCAACAAGCGACCCGAGCCTGGCCCATTTACTCATTTGCAAAATACCGTGGTACGTCCCCTATTGTTACTAATACTCACGCCCCCTAATACTCACGGCCTGTCGTTAATCATTAAGGCCGCTCCAGTTGTATCCATTGAACCAAAAATGAATCAGCCCGCCTCGTTGCAACTGACCATCTGCCTGTTCGAGAGCATTTGCCATTTCTTTGGTCATCTCAGTCATCGTTGCCAAATCTTCATCTTGGATCGCAAGGGCAAAGCGCTCAAATACGGTGCCTTCCTTTATGCTAATCCCGAAGCACCGATCTGATTCCCTTATGATCATGGCGACAGTGGCCGCGCCTTTAAGGCCAATCATGAGGTCACTAGATTCCGCCACGGCGGACACTATGCCCATAGCAGACTCACCTAGTTGCTCAAGAATCTGTTGGCCGGTGTACTTTGGTTTCCTGCGAAAGAGGCTAAACATGATGAGTCCTTAGTCTTCCCGACGAGCAATCGGTGTTATGTATTGGCCTTCTCAGATGAATCGACTACTTGATCTGCGGGCTAACGAAGCTGAGTTCAGGGGCGCAGCGCGGCTTTATCGCGCCGCGTCCCCTGGAACAATAGGTTATGCCTATATGCCGACCACATGCTCAAAAAACCAATTGTCAAAGTCACTGAAACGGGCGATCTCTATTTCTAGCCGTTTAGAATTCTCACAGGCACGTACAAGCATCCAGCATGCTGCGTCTTCTAAGTTTGCGGAAAAAGTGGGAGTGTCGTTTTCCCCAAAATGCTTTAAGGCGTTACGAATGCGGTTTTCATCCGCGATGAAAACCTTGGGCTGCAATTGTTTCCGGTAAAGAAGTTCGTGGGAAACCCTCATGTGATCGAACTTCCATTCAAGCGCGGATTGGATCCCTCGGCGGATTAACTCCTTTCCGAATATCTCTTCGGCTGCGCCAGCAAGAGTAATAGCGGAAGCAAAGCGTTGGTGATCCAGGAAGAGAGCAAGCGCGACCTCAAGTTGCTCTTTCGCCAGATCAATGCGCGAATACGTATGTTCAGCCATGGTGATATGGCGCAACGGCAATTCTTTGCAGCGAGGCAAAAGTCAATTGCTGTGTCATTCGTCTTTGCTTTCACTCTTCGAACCGAACGCTTCTATTTGCGCTTTCAGATTGGCATCATAGGCTGCGCGAATTCGGTCGGCGGGAATTCCGATCCTGACAACGTTCGCAAATGCACTGGCTAGGAATCGAAGCACCTCGAATGCAGGTCGGAAATGGAACGCAAACAGACCGCCAAACGCGGCCAGAGCAAAGCCTACTGGAATGATCCAAAGTGAATGAAGCTTATTGGTGTCAGTAGCGACAAGAATGACTGCGGCTACAACGTAAAACAAGGCGCTAAATATCGAAGCTGTCTGTAGGTGGAGCGTTGTACGGACGCCGATGGTCCACGTTACCGCAAGAAATATAAGCACTGCAAAACCTATGTAGCCGACGATCTCCATGACTTCTCTCTCTGCGCTCTCGTAGATTAAAGGGTAGAGTAGAGAACAGGCTCTCGCCTGCCCTCCCTCATCAAACCGTACGTGCGGTTCTCCCGCATACGGCTTTCCGATGTTCTTCACGCCAAGGC
>MGXA01000030.1 GCA_001801215.1 Gallionellales bacterium RIFCSPLOWO2_02_FULL_59_110
GATATGCGCGGGCTGGCCTACATCCACCTCGTCGATCATTCGGCGATGGGCGCGCCGCCGGTGCCCGAGTCGATCAAGGCGGCGTTCCGCAGCGCGTTCAAGGGCGCGCTGATCCTTTCCGGCGGCTACGATGCCGCGCGCGCCGAGAGCGATCTGGCGGCAGGAAAATGCAATCTGGTCGCCGTGGGGCGGCCGTTCCTCGCCAATCCGGATCTGGCCGCGCGGTGGAAAGCCGGTGCGGCGCTGAATGCGCCCGACTTCAACACGTTCTATACGCCCGGGCCGCAGGGATATACC
The DNA here is from genome assembly GCA_001801215.1 of Gallionellales bacterium RIFCSPLOWO2_02_FULL_59_110. Lineage (GTDB taxonomy): Bacteria > Pseudomonadota > Gammaproteobacteria > Burkholderiales > Gallionellaceae > Gallionella. The sequence goes on from MGXA01000030.1 coordinate 298, forward strand.
GATTACCCGGTGTTGGGTTGAGTCTGGAACCGCAATTATTGACGTTTCCATAATTGGCGACAATTTCCTGCCCCCACCCCAACCCTCCCCCGCGCTACGCGCAAGGGAGGGGGTATTCAGCTCCTTCCCCCGTTTACGGGGGAAGGCGGGGATGGGGGTAAACTCCTCCGCTTGCGATAACGGTTTCGTCCAACCCGCATATCAAGGCAATCTATGATCGCCTGCTCGCCCGTGGGAAATCCAAGATGTCCGCACTCGGTGCCGCGATGCGTAAGCTGGTGCATTTGTGCTTCGGTGTGCTCAAAACTCGGCAACCATATCAGCACGATTATGCAAAAACTGCTTGACCGGCAAGACGGTATCTACAGGCTGTAATGCTGCTCGCGGAACAATGCCAGGCACGCATCCACCACTTGCGGATCGTAGTAGATACCGCGTTGTTTGGTGATTTCCGCCAGTGCAACTTCTATCCCCAAGCCGGGGCGATACGGGCGGTGCGCCGAAATCGCCTCGACCACGTCCGCCACGCTGAGAATGCGCGCTTCGAGCAGGATCGCATCTCCCTTCAGTCCTTGCGGATAGCCCGAGCCATCGAGCCGCTCGTGATGCTGCAACACCATCTGCGCAATCGGCCAGGGGAATCTGATGCCTTGCAAAATGTCAAAGCCCGCCTGTGGATGGACTTTGATTAAACCGAACTCGAGGTCGGTGATCCTGCCCGGCTTGCTAAGTATCTCCGCCGGAATCTTGACTTTCCCCAAGTCATGCACCGTGCCGGCGAGATGGATGGAATGCGCCTGTTCATCGGGCAGCCCCATCTGACGGGCAATCGCCGCTGCCAGATCGGCCACCTTGGCCTGATGGCCGGCGGTGTAGGGGTCGCGCATTTCGACGATGGTGGCAATTGCCCGCACGGTATCCTCCAAACTATCTTGCAGTTGCACCATCTGCTCCTGGTTTTTTACCAAGGCGGAATCGCGTTCCTGGCGCATGCGTAGCATGCGCACCCCGAACACCAAGTCTCCTGCCATCTCTTCCAGCAGATCGACTTCATTGGGGCTGAAGGCGTTCACCTCTTTGGAATACACCATTAACACACCCCATGCCGTGCGGTTCTCATTCGGCAGCGGCAGCGCGATGCTGGAGGCATAGCCGCGTTTGCGGGCATCGTCGCACCATGGCTGGCAATGCGGATCATCGATGATGCTCTGGCACAATTGTGTCGTGCCGCTGCGGATAACGCGACCGCTCGGCCCCATGCCACTTTCGTCCTCCACCCAAGTGGGTTGCATGGTGTCCGGATAGCCTCCGTCATTACTGGCATACGCCATGATCTTGATGGACTTGTTCTTGTCGTGTTGCGCATAGCCCACCCAAGCCAACTGATAACCGCGCTGCTGGACAATGGCCTGACAGATTGCCTGCAGCAGTTCATCCTCGTTCGTCGCACGCACCAAGCTGCGGTTTACCGCACTCAGCGTGGCCAGCGCGCGGTTGGCGTGATTAAGCGCTATTTCAGCCTGCTTGCGCGCGGTGATGTCGCGCACGATGCTGATGGTGTGCCACTGACCGTTCAACTGGGTCGCAGAAATGGATAACTCAACCGGAAATTCTTCGCCGCCTTTGCGCAACGCGTTGACTTCGGTCACCTTGCCGATGAGCGGCCCCTCGCCGGTTGCCTGAAAATGCGGGAAGGCTTGTGTGAACTTGGCGTGTGCCGGTGCCGGCGTGACCAGGATATGCAACTCCTGCCCGAGGGCTTCTGCGATGGTATAGCCAAAAATCCGCTCGGCTGCCGCATTCCAGAACGAGATACGCTGATCGGGCCCCATCATGATAATGGCGTCCTGTGCAGACTCGGTGATCTTGCGAAATTTCTCCTCGACCTCAAAGCGCTGCTGTTCCGCCTTCTTCTCCTCCAGGGCATGCTGTACCGCTATGGGCAGGCGGGTCAGTCTATCTTTGAGAATGTAGTCGATCGCACCCTGCTTGATGCTATCCACCGCCAGCTCCTCACCCATGGCGCCGGAGACGAAGATATACGGTGTTCGTGGCGTTTTTTCCCGGGCGATTGCCAAGGCTTGCAGGCCATCGAATCCAGGAAGATGGTAGTCGGCCAGAATGATGTCGGGACGGAATGTATCCAGCGCAGCGACAAACGAGCTCAACGTATCCACACGCAACGGGTCGAATTTGATGCCCGCCTTGCGCAGCACACGCTCGTTGAGTTCGGCGTCGGTCGGACTATCCTCCAGCAGCAGGATGCGCAGTGGCTCAGTCATCCGGCTGCCCCTCCGGCCGACGCAACCTTATTGACTTGCATCCAGTAACTGCCCAGATCACCCACTGTTTTGACAAATTCCTCGAACGCCACCGGCTTGGAGATGAAGCTGTTGGCACCCAACTGGTAGCTCGCCACGATGTCCCGCTCTTCCCCGGATGAGGTCATCACCACCACCGGAATCAGGCGGGTATGCTCATCCGCCCGCATCTGTTTCAGCACCTCCAGACCGTCCACCTTTGGCAGGCGCAGGTCGAGAAACACCACCCGTGGTACCGAGTTTATACGCGCCGCGTAGTCTCCCCGCCTGAATAGAAAATCCAGCGCAGCCTCGCCATCCTTGACCTGTTCCACGCTGTCGGTGAGGTCGTGTGCTTTTAGCGCGCGCATGACCAGCTCCGCATCGGTTGGATTGTCCTCCACCAGCAAAATGTCAACCGCCGCGCCTTTCTCCATTCTCCAACTCCTTTTTTTCATTATATGCATCTACCAGGGGAAGGGTAAACCAGAATGTTGCCCCTTCCCCCGGCTTGCCTTTCGCCCACACGCGTCCACCTTGTTTCATAATGAAACGCCTGACGATGGCCAACCCGACGCCGGTACCCTTGAATTCGTCCATGCCGTGCAGGCGCAGGAACAAGCCGAACAGCTTGTCAATATAGGCCATGTCGAAACCGGCGCCATTATCGCGGATGGAATAAATATTTTCTTCGCCATCAGTGTGGCCATCTACCTCAATCACTGCCAGTTCGCGTTCACAAGTGAACTTGATGGCATTGTCGAGCAAATTCTGCAACACCTGACGCATGGCAGCAAGGTCGCCACCGGCTGCGGGCAAATCTGCCAGGCGGAATTCGATGGCGCGCCCTGCCCGCTGGGGTTCGAGTTCCTGCCAAACCTGCCGTACCAGGGCGTTCATGTCGATGCGGGTCAACAGCAACTCGCCACGGCTGGCGCGCGAAAAGGCCAGGATATCGTCGATCAACTGACCCATTTTTCTGGCGTTGTCACCCACCACATTGAACAGGCGCAGACCTTCCTCGTCCAGCTTGGAAGCATACTCTTCCCGCAGGATGGCGACAAAACCGTCTATGGCGCGCAGTGGTGCGCGCAGATCATGTGACACCGAGTAGCTGAAACTTTCCAGATCGGCATTGGCACTTTCGAGTTGGGCTGTGCGCTGGATGACGCGCTGTTCCAGTTCGGCATTGATCGTGCGGATTTCTTCATGTTCATGCTGCAGTTGTGCGGTCATTTTATTCAGGCCTTGCGCCAGGGTGTCCAGTTCATCGACATGGGTTTGCAGCGAAATGCGTGTATCGAGATTACCCGCACCTATTGCCCGCATAGCCTTGCTGAGCTTGCGGATGGGAGAGGTGATGCCGCGGCTGGCAAAAGACACCAGATACAAGGAAAAAACCAGGAACAATGCGGTGACAATCACCGTCACTCTGAGCATGCGCGTCTTGAGCCCTTCGGTGCGAAGCCGGCTCATTTCCACGATAACCGCGCCAATTTGTTGAATGTCCGGCTTATTGTCTGATTCATCGAGTGCGACCTGAGCCGAAATAATCGGCTGGTAAATCCACAAGCTCTCCGCGCTGCTGCGCAGCGGGGCCGGCAAATTGACCGCTTCGTTCATATTGTTGAGTGATCCGGAGAACTTGCCCGCGCTGATCAATGTCTCGGAGGCTGAATCCAGAATGACCAGACCGCGCACATCCGGCTGGTGCAAGACCCCGTTGGCGATATTTTGCAGGAACGCCTGATTGTTTGAAAACACGCCGTATTCACTGCTCGAAGCGAGTTGATGCGCAATCAATTTTCCGCGTTCCAGCAGGCCCTGATCCAGATCGGAAGAACGGCTATACAAGAAGAATGCTTCCAGGCTGACCACCATGATGAGCGACGGGATGAGCGTCAGCAAGGCAACCTGCCGGCGGATACCGAATCGTTTCATCGTCTCTCCTCCCCAGCTTGATTCATACGCTCACGTATCACTTCCGGCAGGCTCAGCGCAATCCCAAATGAGCGCGCAATCCCTTGATTCAACCCGATACTGAACGATGCAGGGTATTGCGGTTCGGGCAACCACCGGTTCTTTGCGAATAAAACAATCGCTTCTGCGGTTTGCCCGGCCAACTGTTCGGGCGTGGAGAAAATGGCGCAAAGTGCGCCGGCATTCACGTAGGCCTGCGAGATGCCGATCAGCGGAACCTTATGCCGGTAGCTGGCCAGCAGAATGTTGCGCACATTGTTTGCGTTATAAATCGCGCTGTCAGGAATGGCCAGCAGCACATCACTCTCGTTCAGGACAGCGTCCAGCGTGTTAAACAGAGTTTTGGCGGATCTAACCGGTTGAGCGATGAGCGGTAGTCCGCGATCGGTGATGTTTTTGCGCAGGTCGGCGAGGTTTGGGTGCGCATCCGGCGAATACAGCAGGCCGATCCTGCGGCGGTTGGGAAAAACCGCCTGAATGAAGTCCAGTTGCCGTTCCCATGGCTGATCGAGATAAATGGCCGATACCGCCTTTGATCGTTGTGGTGAAACGCTTCTTGCGAGCAACGCCTCATAACCCGCCCTGGGGATCATGACGCTCAGCAGCGGCGCGTCGGAATTGGCGACGGCGGATTCCGTCGCTTTCATGCCAACGGCAATAACCAGGTCGACCTTCGTGCTGCTGCCGGATGGGGGTTTTGTGCCAGCCTGGGATTCGATAATGGTCACATTGGCGTCGTTTTCGACAAGCGCCTTGCTGAGTGCAGCCGAGAATTGCTGGTAAAGCGGTGTGCTGTCGCTTAACACCACGGAAACGGTGAGCGAATCGGCGTGAACCCGGCTTACCAGGCATGCAACAAACAAAAGCAACATCGCCAGCCTTGCGATAAGGCGGCTGATGAAGCAAGGAGCCGGGATGCTTAGCAACAGCCTATCCAGTCAAAAATCCAACGTTACCGCAATATAGGCGCGCCGGTTAAACAATAACGCATTATTTGTCTGCGGCACAGAGGTGTATTCCCTGTAGTTGTCCTGGAATACATTCTGCAACACCAATTCCACCTCTCCTCCCCCAATTTCCCCCGATTTGCCGAACGACTTGGCTATCCTCAAATCCACCCTGCGCATCAGAGGCTGTAATTGCTGGGCATCCACGACCTGCATTTTTTCCTGATGGTAGTAACCGGCACTGAGCTGGATATCGCGCATAGCCCGTTGCGTTATCAAAACGCTTCCGCTATCCGATGGTACCGATACGGGGCATACGCCCACATAACTATTCTGCACAATTGACAAGAAGGCTGGCTGGGTCAAGGTGCCGGTTAACGCGCAACTTGCCTGCTGGTGGGCATAGTTGAATGTCAGGCCGCTCCGTTCACTCCAACGATATTTGACTGTGCCTTCCAGTCCCCTGTAGGTTTGCGACATCAGATTGCGAAAACTGTATGGCCTGCCTCCGGATACCAACGACGTTGGGTCAACAAAAATGATGTCGCTTACCTGGTCGATATAAGCCCTCGCATCGAGCGTCAAGCCTATCGCATTGAATTCGCCCAGGTAGCCGATTTCCTTTGAGAGGGTTTTCTCAGGCCGCAGCCCGCCCGCTGACCTGTAAACCAGTGGAAGGATAGTTATGCCTGAACCGAGGCTTTTTTCTTCCATGAGGGCCGGGTTGCGGTAGGCGACAGAGGTGCTTGCGCGCAGGGTATGTTGCGGGGTGAGATGATAATTGAGAGCAACTCTGGGTGAAGTGTTGTTGTGGCCCATCCCGTCTTTTTCGTACATTGCTCCCACGTTCAGCAAGGCTGATGGAGTCATTCTCCATTCATCATGCGCAAAAAGACGCGATTGGCGGAGAGATTGCGGAATCGTCAAATTTGCCGGGCTATCCGCCCGGTCGGAGCGTATACCGGCGCCCCATACCAGGCGATTATTTGCGCCTAACTGTATGGTGTGCTGTAGCTCCAGTTCATGGCGATCAGCTACGGTATATTCCGGGAGCTTCTGATCGCCGCCAACATCTGTGAAATCCCGGTGGACACGATAATATTGCAACCTGATCTCATCGCCTTGCAACTGTATATGCGACCAGGTGAGCTGCTGGAAATCGGAAGACGTCCTGGTATCCCTGAAGGGGTCGGTCCTTCTGTTTATTATGCCCAGACCCCGTGCGCCCTCAAGATAGCCCAGTTGCAATTCAAAACTGTTTGAACCGTTGTAATGGTAGTTGGCACGCAGATTAGCCAGATGGTCGGTACTGCTATCATTCAAAACGGTCGTGTCAAAACCGTTGCCAGCACGGTAGCCCAGCGTCATGCGGTAATCCAGTTTCTCTCCCGTATTGCCCAGGTGCGCCGCTATGTCGGACATGCCGCCGTTGCCTTTCAAGATGGACACGCTGGCACCATGCACGCTCGACGCGTCGCGCGTGATGATGTTGATCACCCCCTGCGATGAGTTTGCGCCGTGCGAGGCGGCGGCGGTTCCGCGTATCACCTCGATGCGTTCAATGTCGGCAATATGTAGCGGGATGTCTTCCCAGTTCACATAGCTGAACGGCGGGAGATAAACGCTGCGGCCATCCACCAATACCTGCATGCGGCGCGAGTACTGGTCGAATGCCCCATGATAGGCGACGATAGGGGTGTAGCCGTTATAAGCGCCGACATACATTCCCGGCACCAGCCTGAACAAGTCCGGGATATGGCGGAAACCGGAAGCCGCAATCATCTCGCGGTCAATCACCGTCATCGCGTTGGGTGTTTCCGAAATGGGTTGCGGCAAACGCGAAGCGCTGAGAACAACGGGGAGTTCTTGAAAATAGTCCTGCTCGCTGGGATAGTCGGTAGCCCAAGAGCTTCCGCAGGTCATGCTGACTGATAGAATGGTCGTGCATAGCTGATATCGAAATGATCTCATCATCGCCTCCAAACTTATTATTCCTCCTGGTGAGCAAGTAACCCCACACAGCCTTAACCAGGATTCGCCTTAACCTGAATTCTGGCGCAGTGTAGCAAAAATGCAGGTGTGTGCAACCACAGGTGGGTAAACTGCCTACCGTTTTATTCAACCGGCGTGGGCAAACTTGCCCACTCTACGGAACTCGTGTCCGGGAGCGCGGACGTCCCCGTCCGCATGCGGGCGAGACGCCCGCGATCCCGGAATTGTGCCGTTGGAGGTCGGATGAGCGCAGCGTTAACCAGCGGCTTATGTCACCGTATTTTGGTGACTTAGCCGAATGGCTATGCAAAGCTATCCGACATGGAGG
>MGXA01000031.1 GCA_001801215.1 Gallionellales bacterium RIFCSPLOWO2_02_FULL_59_110
AGATGCAGTTCGGTCTGTCGCATTGCAAGCTCCTCGTCGTAGGGTGGGCATGCGACAGTATAATATGTTTCGTTATTTATGTGTTTATATACTAGCATAGAATTGGAGCGCGCAGGCTCGCTCTGTTTATTGAGTAAATACGGAAAACAATTCGCCGGCATCATCGAAGCCAACGCAAAAAGAGGGTGGTGTGGATTTGCCTTGTCTGGCGGCTTTCATAGCGGCGCTGGCGCGCGCAAGGCTGTCCGATACAGGTTCGCCCACGGTCAGGTGCCGCACGGCGTTATCGGTCATCATTACTCTCCCGTTCAATCAGGGCACTCAGCCCTTCCTCAAGATCAGGCTGCCGGATTTTCCGCCGCAGCGGCTTCCGGTTTCTTGCGCGGTTTACGGCGGCGGCGTTTCTTTTCTCCGGCCTGCTCCGGTTGCAGCATTTCCGCGCGGCGTTCGGCGCTGGCATCCTGAAATTCGTCCCACCACAACCCGAGCTCGTCGTCCGACTCGCCGCTGGCGCAGCGCAGCAGCAGGAAATCGAATGCGGCACGAAAGCGCGGCTGCTCGAGCAGGCGGAACGGGCGTTGTCCGGCGCGCTGCTCGAAGCGTTGCTGCAACAGCCAGATTTCCTTCATCACCGCATCGTGGCGGTGCGGGATGGCGAGTTGCGCCTTCTGCCTGCCGAGCACCTCATCCATCGCTTCGTGCATTGCGCCCACCGGACGTCCGCCCTGCTGCACGCGCAGATTCCACGCCGCCAGCACTTCATGCCATAGCAATGCGGCAAACAGGAATGCGGGCGAAACCGTCTTCTCCTGGCCGATACGTTCGTCGGTATTGCGCAACGCCAGCATGACGAATTTCTCGCCCATCGGCTGTTCCAGGATAATGTCCAGCAGCGGCAACAGGCCGTGGTGCAGATTCATCCTGCGCAACTGCTGGATGCACTCCACAGAATGCCCGGACAGCAGCATTTTCAACACCTCGTCGAGCAGCCGCGCCTGCGGCACATTTTCAAGCAAGTCTTTCATCGCGGCGATCGGCGCCTCGGTTGCAGCTTCGAGCTTCATGCCCAGCTTCGCGGACAGGCGCACCGCGCGCAACATGCGCACCGGGTCTTCGCGGTAGCGCACTTTTGCGTCGCCGATGATGCGCAGCACCTGCTTGCGGGTGTCGGCATAGCCGTTGTGAAAGTCGTGAATTTCCTGCGTGGCCGGGTCGTAGAACAGCGCATTGGCGGTGAAATCGCGCCGCGCCGCATCCTGCTCCTGATCGCCGAACTGGTTGTCGCGCAGCAGGCGGCCATGTTCGTCGGTCTGCGCATCCTCGGCTTCGATCAAGCTGCGAAAGGTGGAAACCTCGACCACTTCCTCGCCGAACATCACGTGCACCAGCTGGAAGCGCCGCCCGATGATGCGCGAACGGCGGAACACGCGGCGCACCTGCTCCGGCGTGGCGTCGGTCGCCACGTCAAAATCCTTCGGCGTGCGTTGCAACAGCAGATCGCGCACCGCGCCGCCCACCACGTAGGCCTGATAGCCCGCGGCCTGCAAGCCGTCGGTGACCCTCTTGCCGCCGTAGCTGATCTGGTCGCTGGAAACGCCATGCAATTCGAACGGGATTATCTGCGCATTCCCCGACGACCTGACTTTTGCCGATTTACGAAATACGCGTTTGAGAAATTTCTTGATCATGCAATCTTTACAAAATGAAGCGCGGCATGGCCGCACAAGAGGGGGCTGATTATACACCGCGCGATTTCCCCCGTCCCCAACGAAAAACGCGCCTTGCGGCGCGTTTCCCGGTCCGGCAGAAACATTAACCCTTCAGGCAGGCGCTCATGAATTTCTTGCGTTCGTCGCCTTTCAGCCCCTTGCTGGCGGCATCGGCATTGCATGCTTTCATTTTATCCTGTTGCGCGGGCGGAGCGGCAGCGGCTGCCGGAGCGCCCGCAGCGGTTTTCAACATATAGTCCTTGGACAGGCATTTTTTCATGAACGCATTGCGCTCATCGCCTTTCATGCCTGTCGCTTCCTTGTTGCACCCCTTCATCTTTTCCTGTTGTGCGCTGGCAAAAGCCGGCGCCGAAACCGTAAATGCAAAACCCAGACAAACCAGCGCAATCGTTTTTTTCATGGCTATCCCCTTGTAGTTGGTGGCATTGATGAACCTGCGGGAGAAAATGCAACAATCCCGTTGCGCACCCTACCCCTCGTCCGGCACATAATCAATATGCCGAAATGCATAGATAATTCGGCCTAGCCACCCGCGACTGAAATGCCGCAAGGCAGGCCCTAAAACGGTTGCCATACCGCGCCAGCATTGGCGAATTTGCCGTCGTCCCGCAAAAAAATCGCCCGTCGCGCGATGCTATAATCCACCGCAATGAACCTGCTCCTTATCGTCCTCATCCCCTTCATCGGAGCCGGAGCCGCCGCTTGGATTTCCCGTCTGGGGCGCTCGTACGCCGCCTGGATGTCGGGCGTCGTGACGCTGCTGGCCCTGCTCTGCCTGCTGCCGCTGATGGGCGCAACCTTTGACGGACACACCGAAATCCAGCGCTTCGCCTGGATGCCGCAGGAAGGCCTCGACCTCGCGTTCCGCCTGGACGGGCTGGGGATGCTGTTCGCCCTGCTGATCCTGGGCATCGGCCTGCTGGTCATTCTCTACGCCCGCTATTACCTGTCGGCGCGCGACAGCATGGGGCGCTTCTACGCCAGCATGCTGCTGTTCATGGGCGCGATGCTGGGCGTGGCGCTGTCGGAAAACATCATCCAGTTGCTGATCTTCTGGGAGCTGACCAGCCTCGCTTCGTTCCTGCTCATCAGCTACTGGCAACACCGCCGCGAGGCGCGCAACGGCGCGCGCATGGCGCTGGCGGTGACGGGCGCGGGCGGGCTGGCGCTGCTCGGCGGTTTCATGCTGCTCGGCGAAATCGCGGGCAGCTACGATCTTTCGGTGATCCTGGCTTCCGGCGATGCGATCCGCGCCCACCCGCTGTACCTGCCGATGCTGGTGCTGGTGCTGCTCGGTGCGTTTACCAAGTCGGCGCAATTCCCGTTCCATTTCTGGCTGCCCAACGCGATGGCCGCGCCCACGCCGGTGTCGGCCTACCTGCACTCGGCGACCATGGTCAAGGCCGGAGTATTCCTGCTGGCGCGGCTGTTCCCGGCGCTGTCCGGCACGCCGGAATGGTCGTGGCTGGTCGGCGGGACAGGGCTGGCCACGCTGCTGTTCGGCGCTTTCGCCGCGCTGTTCAAGCACGACCTCAAGGGGCTGCTGGCTTACTCCACCATCAGCCACCTCGGCCTCATCACGCTGCTGTTCGGCATCGGCACGCCGCTCGCCGCGGTAGCGGGGGTGTTCCACATCATCAACCACGCGATCTTCAAGGCCTCGCTGTTCATGGCCGCCGGCATCATCGACCACGAAGCGGGCAGCCGCGACATGCGCCGCGTCAACGGCCTGTGGAAATTCATGCCGCACACCGCGCTGCTGTCGATGGTAGCGGCGGCTTCAATGGCCGGCGTGCCGCTGTTCAACGGATTCCTGTCCAAGGAAATGTTTTTCAGCGAGGCGGTCGGCGCGAGCACCCACCTGCCCTTCGGCTGGCTGCTGCCGGCGGCGGTGACGCTGGCCGGGGTGTTAGCGGTGGCCTATTCGCTGCGCTTCATCCACGACGTGTTCTTCAACGGCGAACCGGTCGATCTGCCGAAAACCCCGCACGATCCGCCGCGCTGGATGATGGCGCCGGTGGCGGTGCTGGTGGTGCTGTGCCTGCTGGTCGGCATTTTCCCGGCGCAGACCGTGGAACCGCTTCTCGCCGTGGCGGTGACCGGGGTATTGCAGGCGCCGCCGCCCGAGCACGATCTGGCGATCTGGCACGGCTTCAGCCCGGCGCTGTGGATGAGCGTGATCGCGCTGGCTGGCGGCGGGCTGGTTTATCTCGTACGCAAGCCCCTGTTCGCGCTGGAAGCGCGCACGGCAGGGCGGCTGGAGGCGAAGGCATACTACGACCGCCTGCTCGGATGGGTGTTTGCTTTTGCGCGCGCCGCCACGCGCCTGCTCGATGCCGGTTCGCTGCAACGCATGTTGTTCCTGTTGGTTCTTTTCGCGCTTGCGCTCGGCATGTCCGGCTGGCTCGGTGCGGCGGCGCCGCTGACCGGCAGCCGCGCGCTGCTGCCGGTCGACGGCGTCAGCGCGCTGGCCGCGCTGGGGCTCTGCGCGGCGGCGGTCGGCGCGACCATCATGCACCGGCAGCGTTTCGTCGCGCTGGTGCTGATGGGCTCGGTGGGGCTGGTGGTGTCGCTGATCTTCGTCAAATTCTCCGCACCCGATCTGGCGCTGACCCAGTTGTCGGTGGAAGTGGTGACGGTGGTGCTGCTGCTCCTGGCGCTGTATTTCCTGCCGCAACACACGCCGCAGGAATCGTCTCTGCTGCGGCGCGGCCGCGACCTGCTGCTGGCGTGCGCGGCGGGCGGCGGCGCTGCGGCGCTGGCCTGGGCGGTGCTGACCCGCCCCTACCGGAGCATCGCCGGCTATTACATCGCCAACAGCGTGCCGGGCGGCGGGGGCGGCAATGTGGTGAACGTCATTCTGGTGGACTTTCGCGGCTACGACACGCTGGGCGAAATCACGGTGCTGGCGCTGGCCGGGCTGGGCATCTACGCGATGCTGGATCGCCTGTCCCTGCCGGGGCTGGCGCGCGATGCGGGCGGGCGCGCCTGGGACAGCGACCTGCACCCGGCCATCATGGCCTCGTTCACGCGCCTGCTGTTGCCGCTCGCGCTGCTGGTGTCTGCCTTCATCCTGCTGCGCGGCCACAACCAGCCCGGCGGTGGCTTCATCGCGGGGCTGATTACTGCGGTGGCGCTGATCATGCAATACCTGTCCAACGGCGTGGAATGGACGCACAGCCGCCTGACGGCGAACATGCATCCGCTCATCGGCGCCGGCCTGCTGCTCGCGCTGCTGACCGGGCTGGCCAGCTGGCTGTTCGGCTACCCGTTCCTGACTTCCGCCTTCGGCCATTTTCACCTGCCGCTGGCGGGAGACTTCGAGCTGGCTTCGGCGATGGCTTTCGATCTGGGCGTCTATCTGGTGGTGGTCGGCGCAACCCTGCTGATCCTGATCAACCTGGGGATGATGCACGACGCCAGCCGCCCCCCGGCGGACGGCGCGGAGCGCGCCTGATGGAAGCGCTGCTCGCCCTAGTTATCGGCGTGCTCACCGCCTGCGGCGTGTATCTGGCGCTGCGCGCGCGCACCTTTCCGGTGGTGCTGGGGCTGACCTTCCTGTCCTATGCGGTAAACCTGTTCCTGTTCGCGATGGGCCGCCTCGCCATCGGCCAACCGCCGATCGTCGCCAGCGGCACGGCGGACTACGCCGATCCGGTGCCGCAGGCACTGGTGCTCACCGCCATCGTCATCGGTTTCGCGATGACCGCCTTCGTCATCATGCTGGCGCTGAAGGCGCGCGCCGAACTGGGCGGCGATCACGTGGACGGAAAACATTGACCCTAGAAACCTCAGTTGACCGCTTAATCGAACGTTTAACATCATGAAGCCGATAAATTTTCTCATGTTTTCATGTTTCACCGGATGGGCGAGCACGCTACGTGGCGGATTGCACGGTTCTGGCGGCGCGTGGCGGCGTTGCAACTCCTTGGAATGGAACGACCATTCCGCGTCGTTGCGCCTTGCCACAGTTGTCCTGACACGGTATTGCGCAGCATCCGGTGCGGGAAGGGCAACGAACGGCTGCTCCCGCAAGCGGCTGGCTTCGCCAGTAACGTGTCGCAGCCGTCACCCCCATAACCGCACACTCCGACACGTTCAATTGAGGTTTCTAGGTTGATGAACCATCTCGTCATCGCCCCGGTGCTGTTGCCGCTGCTGGCGGGCATCCTGCTGCTGTTGCTGCACCGGCAGGGCGTCGTTCCGCGCCGCATTATGAGCGTCGCCGCCGTACTCGGCCAGATCGGGCTGGCGCTGGAGCTGCTGGCGGCGGTGGGCGGCGGCGAAATCCTGGTCTATGCCGTGGGCAACTGGCCGTCGCCATTCGGCATCGTGCTGGTGGCGGACCGGCTTGCAGCCTGGATGCTGCTGGTCACCGCGCTGCTCTCCCTGTTCGCGCTGCTCTACGCGCTGCGCGGCATCGACGGCGCGGGACGGCATTTCCACATCCTGTTCCAGTTGCAGTTGTTCGGCCTGAACGGCGCGTTCCTCACCGGCGACCTGTTCAACCTGTTCGTATTTTTCGAGGTGTTGCTGCTGGCTTCCTACGGGCTGCTGCTGCACGGCGGCGGGCGGCAGCGCACGCGCGCGGGCCTGCATTTCGTGGTCGTCAACCTGGCCGGCTCCACCCTGTTCCTGTTCGCCGTGGGCACGCTGTACGGCGTGCTCGGCACGCTCAACATGGCCGATCTGGCCGTGAAAGCCGCCGCGATGGCGCCGGAAAACGCCGCGCCGGTGCGGGCGGCGGGACTGCTGCTGTTCGGCGTGTTCGCGCTCAAGGCGGCGCTGCTGCCGCTCTACCTGTGGCTGCCCGCCGCATATGCGGCCACTTCCGCGCCGGTAGCCGCGCTGTTCGCGATCATGACCAAGGTCGGGGCGTACGCCATCCTGCGCGTCTATACCCTGATATTCGGCGCGGGGGCAGGCGCTGCCGCCAACCTGATCGAACCCTGGCTGCTGCCGCTCGCGCTGCTCACGCTCGCCGCCGGCACGCTCGGCGCGCTGGCCGCCGCAACGTTGCGCCAGCAGGCGGCCTACCTGGTGGTGGCCTCCGTCGGTTCGCTGCTGACCGCCTTCGGGCTCAATTCTGCTGCCGGCGTCGCCGCCGGGCTGTATTACCTGCCGCACACTACTTTCGCGGCGGCGGCCCTGTTCCTGCTGGCGGATGCGATTGCCGTCCGCCGCAGCGGGATGGACGACCGCCTCGAACCCGGCCCGGCCATCGCCAGCCCGCGCCTGCTCGGCGGGCTGTTCTTTATCTGCGCCCTACTGATGGTCGGCCTGCCGCCGCTGTCCGGCTTTCTCGGAAAATTCCTGCTGCTGCGCGCGGCGCTGCAACATGGTGCCCTGCCTTGGGTGATGGGGGCGGTGCTGCTGGCCGGCCTGCTCGGCATGATCGCGCTGGCGCGCAGCGGCAGCCTGATGTTCTACCGGGTGCACCCGAAAGAGATGGCCGACACGGCAGAGCAAGCGCCGCCCGTTGTCGGCGAGATCGTCCCGATCATCGGCTTGCTGTTGCTGTGCCTGGCGTTGACCATATGGGCCGGTGCAGCCACGGATTTTGCCCGCGTCACCGCCGCCCAGTTGCTGCAACCTTCCCAATACATCCATGCCGTGCTCGGCAAAGGAGAACCCTGATGCACCGCCTGTTGCCCCACCCCATCCTCGCCCCGGCGCTGGCCGGAATCTGGCTGCTGCTGGCCAACAGCCTGGCGCCCGGCCAGATCGTGCTGGGCCTGCTGCTCGGCTGGGCGATCCCCTTTTTCACGCTGCGCTTCTGGCCGGAAGCGGTGCGCATCTACAAGCCGCTCACGCTGCTGCGCTTCACGGCCATGGTGCTGCTCGACATCGTGCGCGCCAATTTCACGGTGGCGCGGCTGATCCTCGGCAACCCGCAACGCCTGCGCCCCGCCTTCGTGATCGTGCCGCTGGAGTTGCGCTCGGAACTGGCCATCAGCCTGCTCGCCAACACCATCTGCCTGACGCCGGGCACGGTGTCGGCGCTGCTCGCGCCGGACAACAAAAGCCTGCTGGTGCACGCCCTGAACACGACCGACCCCGATGCGCTGGCCGCGACCATCAAGCAGCGTTATGAAACCCCGCTTAAGGAGGTCTTCGAGCCATGCTGAACGTCGTCATCCCGATCGCCTTTGCTCTGGTGGTCGCCGCCGCCGCGCTGAATTTCTGGCGCCTGCTGCGCGGCCCGAGCGCGCCGGATCGCATCCTCGCGCTCGACACCCTGTACGTGAACGCCATCGCGCTGCTGGTGCTGCTCGGCATCCACCTGGGCAGCGCCCTGTATTTCGAGGCGGCGCTGCTGATCGCCCTGATGGGCTTCGTCGGCACCGTCGCCCTGTGCAAATACCTGTTGCGCGGCGACATCATCGAGTGACCGCCATGCTCGATTACCTGCTCTCGTTCCTGATCCTGACCGGCGCCATTTTCACCTTCATAGGCTCGCTCGGCCTGGCGCGCCTGCGCGACTTCTACACCCGCCTACACGGCCCCACCAAGGCCACCACGCTGGGCGTGGGCAGCCTGCTGATTGCCTCTGCGGTATTTTTCAGCACGCGCGGCGAAGGCATCAGCCTGCACGAAGTGCTGGTCACCCTGTTCCTGTTCATCACCGCGCCGGTCAGCGCCCACCTGCTGTCCAAGGCGGCGCTGCACCTGCGCCTGAAATCGCTGGCCGCGTTACCGGAAGAGGCAGTGCAGAAAAATATCGGGGATTGAAGCCGGTAGGCAGAAATCTGCGGGTAGCCGTTTTTTCAGGTTCAGCAGATGCGCGGCAACTGCTCGCCCGTCAGCCAATCGACCACGCGCCGCCCGCCGAACGCGGTCTCCATCTGCACGAAATGGTGCGGGTCTTCAATCACCTCGCCGACAATCGCGGCATCGCCCCCCAGCGGGTGCGCGCGCATCGCCTGCAGCAGGCGTTCGGCGTCCTGCGGCGCGCAGATCGCCGCGAGTTTGCCTTCGTTGGCGACGTAGAGCGGATCGAGACCGAGAAACTCGCACGCCGCCTTGACCTGCTCGCGAACCGGCAACTGGTCTTCTTGCAGCATCATGCCCACCGCCGACTGGCGCGCGATTTCGTTGAGCGTGGTGGCGAGCCCGCCGCGCGTGGGATCGCGCAGCACGTGGATGTCCGAGACCGCCGCGACCATCGCCGCTACCAGTCCGTGCAATGCCGCCGTGTCGGACTGGATGCTGGTGTGGAAAGTCAGGTTCTCGCGCAGCGACATGATCGCGACACCGTGGTCGCCAAGCATCCCGGATACTAAAATCTTGTCGCCCGGCCGGGCGCGCTCGCCGGAGATGTTGACGCCGTCCGGCACCACGCCGACGCCTGTGGTGGTGATGAACACGCCGTCGCCCTTGCCCTGCTCCACTACCTTGGTGTCGCCGGTGACAATCGGCACGCCGGCATCGCGCGAAGCCCGCGCCATCGACTCGACGATGCGCTTGAGGTCACCAAGCGGAAACCCCTCCTCCAGGATGAAACCGGCGGAAAGATACAGCGGCCTGGCACCCGACATCGCCACGTCGTTGAGCGTGCCGTGCACCGAGAGGCAGCCGATGTCGCCGCCCGGAAAAAACAGCGGCGACACCACGTGGCTGTCGGTGGACATCACCATGCGACCCTGTGGTGCCGGGAAGCGCGCCTGGTCGTTCATCTGGCGCAGAAATTCGTTGTCGAATGCTGCCACAAACAGCTCGTCGATCAACTGCGCCATCGCGCGCCCGCCGCTGCCGTGCGTCATGTCCACGCGACCATGCTTGAAATCGAGCGGGCGCGTGTAATTGTGCTTGACCGTACTCATGAAACTTTCTCCCTGAATCTTCCATAACTGTAATGCGCCGCACATGCGCCTTCGGATGAAACCATGCAGGAACCGACTGGGTTGTGGCTACGGCCGGCACTGTGTGCCTTAACATTCGCTTTGCTCATGTTAGCCTACGTCGCAACCAAGTCGTCATCACCGCGAAATCGACCATAGCTGTAATGCGCGGCACATGCGCCTTCGGATGAAACCATGCAGGAGCCGACTGGGTTGTCCGGTGTGCAGACCGTGCCGAACAGCTTGCAGTCCTGCGGGCGCTTCACGCCGCGCAGGATCGCGCCGCATTCGCAGGCCCGGTTGTCCGGGATCGACAGCGGCGCTATTTCGAAACGTAATTCCGCATCGTAATCAGCGAATGGCGCCTTGATGCGCAGCGCGCTGTAGGGCACCGGCCCGAGGCCGCGCCACTCGAACACACGGCGCAGCTCAAACACTTCCGCCACCAGCAACTGCGCCTTGACGTTGCCGTCGCGCGTCACCGCGCGGGAGAATTCGTTTTCCACTTCGGCGCGGCCCTGGTTCAACTGGCGCACCAGCATCAGGATGGCCTGCATCACGTCGAGCGGCTCGAACCCGGCGATCACCACCGGCTTCTGGAACTCCTCGGCGAAATATTCGTAAGGACGGCTGCCGATCACCGTCGAGACATGCGCCGGGCCGATGAAACCGTCCAGCGCCAGCACGCCAAGCTGGCGTATTTCCGGCGATTGCAGGATGTGCGAAATCGCCGACGGGGTCAGCACATGGTTGCAGAACACGCTGAAATTTTTAAGGCCAAGCGCCTGCGCCTGTTTGATCGCCACCGCCGTCGGCGGCGTGGTGGTCTCGAAACCGATCGCGAAGAACACCACCTGCCGCTGCGGGTTTTCCTGCGCGATCTTCACCGCATCGGCGCTGGAATACACCATGCGCACATCCGCGCCGCGCGCCTTCGCTTTCAACAGGCTCATGCCGCCGGCCGCCGGCACGCGCAGCAAGTCGCCGTAACAGCACAGGATCAGTTCCGGCGTTTGCGCGAGCTGTATGGCATTTTCCACCCGCCCCGCCGGCAGCACGCACACCGGGCAGCCGGGGCCGTGGATCATGCGCACGTTGGCGGGCAGCAGGTCGGCGATGCCGTAGCGCGAAATCGCGTGGGTGTGCCCGCCGCAGAATTCCATCAGGTGGTAGCGGCGATGCGGATCGGCTTCGCGCGCGATGTTGGCGGCGATGTTTTTCGCCAGCGCGCCGTCGCGGAATTCGTCCACATATTTCATGCTGCGCTGCCCGGCAATTCTTCCGGCAAGCCGTTCGAGCTTAATTCGGCAAATAACGCCAGGGTGCGCTCGGCTTCGGCCGGGTCGAGTTTTTGCAGCGCGTAGCCGACATGCACGATCACATAATCGCCCAGCGCGACGCCTTCCATCAGAGCAAGGGAAACTTCCTTGTGCACCCCGCCTAAATTGACGATGGCGCTGTCTTCAGCAATGAATTGTTCGATGCGGGCGGGGATGGCGAGACACATGTTTTCCTTTGGTCAATCTGTTTGAGCCTGCTCCAAAATTACGCCGTTCACCCTGATACTACCCGGTTTCGGCAAGGCAGGAACATCATGTAGCGGGCTCAGTGGTTTTTCAAATAGGTAAGATTACCTAACATGCCGCGATTGTACAAAATCCGCAGGATACCGCCGCCTGCTTTCGCGCCATCCGGCCATATGCATTTCCTGCCTTCCGCTCGCCCCGCATGCGCCGAATCTTTGTCAGCGAACTATTGAGGCAGCTTGCGGCCGGACAAAACAGGATTATTCGCTGAACATCCACGCCTCATTTGCGCAATGGATGCACAGCCAGCCCACGATACTTCGAATGCCTGTAATTAATAAATACAGAAAGGGCAGTATTGCTGCGAACATGCGGGTATAGGAGAGGCCGCCAGCTTCCTGCATGGACTGACACATCCGGCCGTCGGCCAGGATCATGTCTGCGCAATGCTCGCCGTCGGATTGTGGGCGGCGCGGACTGGCGGGCGTTCCATGTGGGCGTTACCGCTCGCCTTTGTCAACGTCATGGCGCTGGGCGGTATATTGCCGCTGCTGGGCATCGGCCAGCCCTTTGCCGAGCAGGGCATCGCGCTGTCCGTGCTGCTGCTGGGCATCCTGATTGCCGCATCGGTTCGCTTGCCGCTCTGGCTGGGCAGCTGCCTGGTCGGGCTGTTCGCGCTGTGGCACGGGCATGCGCACGGCGCCGAAATACCGCCATTGGCTTCCGGAACAGCATATGCGTTGGGGTTTGCCTTAACCACGTCATTGCTGCACGCCGCCGGCATCGCATCCGGTTTGTGGATGCAGCGGCAGAACGTTTGGCATGGGGCGCGCGAGCGGCTTGTGCGCATGGCCGGGACGGGCATCGCGCTGTGCGGCGCATACCTGGTCAGCACGGCAGTCCGACCGGACCGCACCCCGGTGTTTTAACAAAGCGACGGGGTATTCGAACAAAACGGCGCGCAGATTTGCGCGCCGGACTTCATTTTGGGATGATGGACGGCGGTAACAATGAAATCGACTTTGCTGGAGCTTGCCATCAACCGGTTCAGCACCCCTACCTCAACCAGTCAGCGATACTTCGGCTTCTGCTGCAAGATGGCGGAAACCGTGTCAGTATGCGCCAAAGAAACGGAAACCGAACAGGAGGAACCATGTGCACAGTATGCGGTTGCAGCAGCCACGACTTGAAAATCGAAGGCCACGAAAAGCATGGGCATGCCCATGCCGGCGGCACAGCACCGTCCCACCGGGGCGCGCATCATCACGGCCATGACCTGCATTACGGGCTGGGGTCGGCCCGGGCGCACGCCGCCGGGATGAGCCAGGCGCACATGGTCGGCCATGCGCCGGAGCGGCTGCAACCCAAAGACAACAGCCTGCTGCTGATCGAGAACGTGGGCAACCTGGTCTGCCCTGCTGCCTTCGACCTCGGCGAAGCTCACAAAGTGGCGATCCTCTCGGTGACCGAAGGCGAGGACAAGCCGCTGAAGTATCCGGGCATGTTTGCGGCCGCCGACCTGATGCTGCTCAACAAGGCAGACCTCCTGCCCCACCTCGACTTCGACGTCCCGCTTGCGATCAAATACGCGCGCAGGATCAACCCCGGCATCCGGGTGATCGTCACCTCGGCGCGCTCCGGCGAGGGGATGGACGAATGGCTGGGCTGGCTGGACGAACGGATGGCGGCCGTCGCCATGAGGCGCGAAGCGGCGGCTGAACAGGCAGGACAGCACGCCGCTCCCGAAGCCGAACTGACCGCCGGTTGAAGATGCGCGCCGCCCTTGCCGCAGAAATCCTGACCCGTTGCCGGGTGCAGGTGCGCGGCCAGGTTCAGGGAGTCGGCTTCCGCCCTTTCATCTACCGGCTCGCCGAAGAGCTCGGTTTGTCGGGCTGGGTGCGCAACTGCGGCGCGGGAGTGGAGTTCGAAGTGCAGGGCTCCGCCGAAAAAGTGGAATCCATGCTGCGCAGGCTGCACTCGGAGCCCCCGCCGCTCGCCCGCATCGCGGAGGTGTCGGTGGAAAGCGCAAAACCCGAACCAGGCCATGGCTTCACCATCCTGGAAAGCAAGAGCGGCGCAGTCACAACCCGGATCGCGCCGGACACTGCCATCTGCCGCGACTGCCTTGCCGAACTTTTTTCTCCGGACGACCGCCGCTACCGTTACCCGTTCATCAACTGCACGCATTGCGGCCCGCGCTACACCATCGCCGCGCGGCTGCCCTACGACCGCGCGCAAACCTCCATGGCGAAATTCGCCCTGTGCCCGGAATGCCTGGCCGAATACCGCACCCCCGCAGATCGCCGCTTCCACGCCGAAGCCAATGCCTGCCCGACATGCGGCCCGCAACTGGCGCTACTCGATGCCGGCGGCGCACCAATTGCTGTTGGGGATGCGCTGGCCGCCGCCGTCGCAAGGTTGCAGGCCGGCGAAATTCTGGCGGTGAAAGGACTGGGCGGCTTCCATCTGATGTGCAACGCAAAAAACCCGGCAGCGGTCGCGCGCCTGCGGCAGCGCAAGGCGCGCGAGGAAAAGCCCTTCGCGGTGATGGCGCTGAACGCCGCTTCTTTCGCAGGCCTCGCGCATTGCGGCGCGGACGAACTCGCCCTGCTGCAAAGCGCCGAGCGGCCCATCGTTTTGCTCGAAAAAAACGGTACGCCGGCCGGGCAAACCGGCGAGCTGTGCGGCGTCGCCGACGGCATGCCCGAGCTGGGCGTGCTGCTGCCTTATGCACCGCTGCATTACCTGTTGTTCCACGAGGCGGCGGGATGCCCGGCAGGTAGCCGCTGGCTGTCCGAGCCGCTGCCGTTCCTGCTGGTGTGCACTTCGGCAAACCCCGGCGGCGAACCGCTGGTGCATAAAAACGAGGAAGCCGTCCTGCGCCTTCAGGGCATCGCCGACGGCTTTCTGGTTCATGACCGCGACATCCTGCTGCGCACCGACGACAGCGTGCTCAGGCTTTCCGGCCAGGCACCGTGCTTCATCCGCCGCAGCCGCGGATACACCCCCGCACCGATCGATCTGGGCGTTTCCGGCCCGGCCGTGCTGGCGGTCGGCGGCTTTTTCAAGAATGCCATTTGCGTGACGCGGGGAAACGAAGCGTTCCTCTCGCAGCATATCGGCGAGCTCGATAATGCCGCAGCCTGCGAAGCTCTGGAGCAGACCGTCGAACACTTGCTGGGCATCCTCGAAATCGAGCCCGACCTGGTAGTTCACGACCTGCACCCCGATTTTTTTAGCTCGCACTTTGCCGCAGCCTTCGCCGTCAGGCGGAACATCCCGGCCCTGGCCGTGCAGCACCACCATGCCCATATCGGCGCCGTGGCGGCAGAACACGGAATCCGTGAGCCGGTCTTGGGGCTGGCGCTGGACGGGGTGGGACTCGGGGCGGACGGCACTGCCTGGGGCGGCGAACTGCTGCGCGTGGACGGATCGAAGATGGAGAGGCTCGGCCATCTCTTTCCTTTGGCGCTGCCCGGCGGCGACCGCGCCGCGCGCGAACCGTGGCGTATGGCGGCAGCCGCATTGTCCGCGCTGGGCCGGGGCGGAGAAATTCCGGCGCGTTTCGCCGAGCCATCCGCGCAAATGCTGGCCGAACTGCTGGAGCGCGGCAAGAACATTCTGCAAACTTCGAGCTGCGGCAGGCTGTTCGATGCGGCAGCCGGCTTGCTCGGCGTAAAAAACCGCAGCGGCTTCGAAGGTCAGGCCGCGATGCTGCTCGAAGGCCTGGCCACACAGCACGGCCGGGTTGCGCCGCTGGCTGGAGGTTTTGCTCTTGTCGGCAAAACGCTGAATTTTCTGCCGTTGCTGGATCGCCTCGCAGACTGCCGCGATGCCGGGGAAGGCGCGAGCCTGTTCCATGCCACCGTGGCGGCGGGGCTCGCTGCATGGGTCATTCCTGCGGCGCAACAACAGGGATTAAGCAGGATCGCATTGGGCGGCGGCTGTTTCCTGAACCGCATCCTGAGCACCGAACTCGCCGGCCTGCTGCAAGACGCAGGTCTCGAAGCCATTCAGGCGCGGCTCGCGCCGCCCAATGACGGAGGGCTGGCGCTGGGGCAGGCATGGGTCGGGTTGGAGTCGCTGGAGCGCGGCTAGAGCAGCTTCATTTTATCGCCGCGTGGCGTAATGTTACCGCGCGTGACGCAGGCGGTATTTTTCAGTCATGCCCTGCAGGCGAATACCGGCGGCCCGTCACAGGGTAATGCAATGAACGTATCGGGGTATTGCTTGGTCACCGCATCGGGCTTGCAAGAACGATAGGCAGCGATAGCCTCTTTTCCGTTTACAGCCGTTCCGACAACCCTGTATCCCGCTGCATCCAGAAGCATACTCAGTTTTCTGACGATAATCGGTGAATCGTCAACCACCAAAATATCCAAAACTCCCGAAGAATCCATCATGCTCTCTATAGCCTTTCCAGTTGCCGAAGGCGAACTGGTGGCGGCTGCCGATAATGATGTAGAGCTGCACGCTCGGCGTGGCGAACAATGGCGCTCGAAATTTTTCTACGGCGTGATCACGAGCAGTTCGCGGAATGTATCACGTCATGTACCGGTCAGGCGCAACCGCCAGCGCTGCGCATCGCCATCCGCACACAATGCGCGGATTTGCTCCTCCGCCGCAGCCAGATTGGCGGTTGCCCTGCCGCTCAGCGGGTTTCCCAGTTCGAAGTCGTAACCGCGAATGCGCAGCAGAAAAGCGGGAGGGGCATCCGACCCATACACCTGACGGTAGGTATGCAGCAGCGCAAAGGGAGTCATCGCATGGCTGGTGTAGCTGTGGTCATGCGCGGCGGCAATTTCGGAAAAATGAAACGGCTCGATGCAGGACATATCGGCATCGACGAATAATACCGCGCAACGATCCAGCAGGTCGGTGACATGCTCGACCTGCAACTGGTAGTCCTCGACCAACTCGACTCGCCCTGCCGTCCCGCCAGAACCTTCCAGGCTACGCACCAGCAGCGGCGCAAGCGCATCGTCGCCGCGCGACTCGTTGCCGACGGCAAAAATCAGAATGGGCGCTTTCATCGGCCCGAAACGCGGAACCAACCGATATCGGCAACAGTACGCATGAAGTGCAAGCTCCCAAAATCGTGAACTTTAGCAGAATTGCAGCCGCGCCAACAACGCCTGCCAAAAACCTTTGTAAGGTTCGCGTAAGGATAATTTGCGATCCTGAAAAACAGTTTAGAATAGAACCGGTCAACAGGATTGGCATCCTCGCCGCCAGGCTGTGTCAGCTTGGCATGATTTTTTGCATCACTCGAGCGTCAAGAGCATCCGCTCGATTTTTTCCCCATTGCACAGCCCATGATACCCGGTTTCGATTACTCCATCTTTCTTGAAAAAAACCTGATAGCCATTTTTCTTATCTATGGCTGCAGCTTCCTCTATCTGTTCCTGTCCATCCTCCTCAGCTTCAGGCCGCTGAGGGCGATAGGGCTTTCCGTCGCCTTCGGTTACCTGATGCTGTTTGCGCTGACCCACGGGGCAGTCGAATGGATGGATATGTACCTGCAATATGCGCGACTCGTGCATGACCGGGGGGCCGATACCAGGTTTTATTACCTGCGGCTCGCCCTGCTCGCATCTTCTTTCCTTTTCATGCTCGCCTTTGGCCTCAAGCTGAGCCGGGATATCGAGCAGATGTCGAAAAATACCTGCCGGTTTTTCATCGGGTACGCCGCCATACTGTTTTTTTTGGTTGTCCCGGTATATTTATGGAAGGGCTCCACGGAACTTAAAGAACTGGAAATCCTGTTCAGAAGCCTGCTGGGTTTTCCGGCTGCAGCTATCGCCGGCATGGGGCTTTATAAACTGTCGCGCAATTCCTATTACGAAAACGTGCTCCCTGAAGGCTTCGGCAAACATTTCAGGTGGTGCGGATATACCTTGATCGCCTATAGCGTATTGGCGGGAATCATTGTGCCCAAAGGCCAGCTACTGCTGTCGCCATATAGCAACCAGGAGTTGTTTTTTTCACTCACCGGCGCTCCGATCCAGCTATTCAGGGCAGCTGCGGCATTCCTTATCTCCTATTTCCTGATCCGCGCATTGGCGCTCCGGATATCGCAGAGGCTCCTGGGAGTCCTGAGCACATTCTTTGTCATGTTTTTCATCCTGGCCATTACGGGGTATATCTCCATAAACCTCATCGGCAAATCTCATGAGAAGGCTGTAAGGCTCTCCGTCGAACAGAGGGATATCGCTTACCTCTCGCGCACCGTAAACCGGCTCTACGATGTCTCGCTGGATCCCGCCCTTTCTGCCGACAGGCATTACCACGATTCTGTTGCGGATATATATCTGCGGGAACTCGGTGCAGCCATTGGCGAAATTAGAGTAATGCACCGCGATGTGGACATGACCGAGGAGGGGGTGGACGAGGCCTGGGAGATGGCAACGATCGACAGGATTGCGCTCATTCTCGAACGGCAGGCAGACCGGAAGGGCAGCCTTAATACCGGCGAACTCGATGAAATCAAGGCGCTCATTGGCGGCCTCGCGGAAATTCATCAGGAGAAAACAGACACCCGCAAGAATACCGTGGCGCAGGATATAAACAATTTCACGATGCTCTGGATTGCCCTGTTCGTCCTGTCGGTGGCCGGATTTGTCTTTATCGGATACACCTTCCATAAAATCCTGATAAGACCATTACATGCCCTCCGGGCTGGGGCGGAGCACATAGCCAGAGGCCAACTCGAACACCGGATACGCATAAGCACCGCAGACGAATTGCAAGAGCTTGCCGTGAACTTCAACATGATGGCCGATAGCCTCCTCGACCGGACGAGAGGGCTGGAGAATGAAATCATCACCGACGCCCTCACCGGCCTTTACAACCGCAAACATTTTTATATCCGGCTGGAACTCGAAATCAACAGGGCTTTAAGAGTGCATTCGCCGATATCCATCCTGCTGATCGAGGTAGATAACTTCAAACAATATAACGACCGCTACGGTCACCCAAAGGGAGACGAAGTCTTGAAGAAGTGCGCCACCATTCTCTGCGAAAACGTGAGGCGCATGGACCTATCAACCAGATACGGCGGCAAAGAGTTTGCCGTTATCCTTGCGGAAACCGACAAGCAGGGAGCTCAGGTAGTAGCCGAAAACATCAGGCGCACCATAGAGAGGCGGCCATTCCACGGCGAAAGAGAGGATGCCGCTCACAACATAACGGTAAGCATCGGCATAGCTTCGTTTCCTGCGGACACAAAAAAGATGAAAGACCTCATAAAAATGGCCGGCGATGCCCTTTATGTAGCCAAACAAGCGGGCCAGAACCGGGTCTGCACGCACGGAGACTGATGTCCGCACGTTGAATAACGGCATCCTGCAAATGCAGGATGCGCGCAGATCAACCGTGAAAGCAGAGCGCACCGTCGGACGCGCGCTTCAGCGTATCGACTGTGCCGCCCGACGCATCCAGAAGCTCGACTTCCAGCGGCATCTTGCCCAGCGCATGGGTGGCGCAGGACAGGCAGGGATCGAAGGCGCGGATCGCGACCTCGATGTGGTTGAGCAGGCCTTCGGTGAGTTTGCGCCCGTCGATGAATTGCCGCGCCACCTGGCGGATCGCTTCGTTCATCGCCTGATTGTTGTGGGTGGTGGAGACGATCAGGTTGCAGCGCACGATCTGGTCGTTGTCGTCCACCTTGTAATGGTGGATCAGCGTGCCGCGCGGCGCTTCGATCACACCGACCCCGCGCGCCTGGCGTTTGCCGGTGTTGACCAGGTCGTTGCCTTGCAGGTCGGGATCGTGCAGCAGCTCCTGGATCAGTTCGGCGGCATGCAGCATCTCAATCATGCGCGCCCAATGGAAACCCAGCGTCGCACCTGCTGCCGAGCCACCGTTAAACGCCATAAACGTCTTGCGCTGCTCTTCCGCCAAGGGTGTGGGAATGAAATCGCACTGCGTCACACGGCTCAATGGCCCGACGCGATACCAGCCTGTTTCCGGCCCGAGGCTGCGCAGGAACGGGAATTTCATGTACGACCACGGTTTCACGTCCTCGAAGATCACGTCCCAGTAATGTCCGTAATCGTGGTGGTCGAACAGCGTGTTGCCGTCCATGTCGCGCGCGCGCAGCCCGCCGTGATACAGATCTAGCGCACCGTCGGCGCGCACCAGGTTGAGCGTATGCGTCTTGAAAGTGCCAAAGTTGTTGTACAAATCAGGGTTCTGTTCGAACAACTGGCGCGCGATGCCGGCCGCCGCGCTGCTCCACTCGATCATCTGGCCGATATCCTTGAGCAGATAGTCGCGTTCTTCGATGCTGACGTTCTTGTTCACGCCACCGGGGATAGAACCGGTGCCGTGAATGCGCTTGCCCGCCGTGACGCGGATCACCTCCTGCCCGAACTTGCGCAGCAGCACACCCTGTTTTGCAATCTCGGGATAGGCGGCAACGACACCGACAATGTTGCGCTTCGCCACGTCGGAATCGAAGCCGAACAGCAGATCCGGCGAGCACAGATGGAAAAAATGCAGCGCATGCGATTGCAAAATCTGGCCGTAGTGCATCAGCCGCCGCACCTTCTCCGCCGTCGGCGTGAGCGTCGCCCCGACGATCATATCCATCGCCTTGGATGCCGCAATATGGTGGCTCACCGGGCAGATGCCGCACAGCCGCTGCACCATCACCGGTGCTTCCCAGTAGGGCCGTCCCTGGATGAATTTCTCGAAGCCGCGGAACTCGACGATATGCAGCCGCACCTGATGCACGCGGTCGTTCTCGTCCAGCAACAGCGTGACCTTGCC
>MGXA01000032.1 GCA_001801215.1 Gallionellales bacterium RIFCSPLOWO2_02_FULL_59_110
CTGACCATGGTGCAGGCGATCCGGAAATATCACCCGCAATTCACCGATGCGCAACTCAACGACCGCGAATTTGTGATCGCCGAACTGCAAGACCTGAAGGCCAAATACAAGCCCGCAGACGGAATCGGCGGACTGCAACTGTCGCTGTTCGAGGAACTTGCCGAGGCGCACCTGTTCGAGCCGACCTTTATCGTCGACTATCCGGTGGAAGTTTCGCCGCTGGCGCGCAGCAGCGACAGGAACCCAGAAATCACCGAACGCTTCGAGCTGTTCATCGTCGGGCGCGAGATCGCCAACGGCTTCTCGGAGCTGAACGATGCGGAAGACCAGGCCGCGCGCTTCGATGCGCAGGTCGCGGCGAAGGACGCGGGCGACGAGGAAGCGATGTTCAAGGACAACGACTTTGTGCGCGCGCTGGAATATGGCCTGCCGCCGACCGCCGGCGAGGGCATCGGCATCGACCGGCTGGTGATGTTGCTCACCGACAGCGCCAGCATCCGCGACGTGATCCTGTTCCCGCACATGCGCCCCGAATAACGCCTGTCATGCTGGATAACGATACCCAGGCCCGCCTGCTGCAACTCTACCCGATGCTGCGCGAATTGCCCGCCGCAGAACGGGAAACTCTGCTGGCAACCGCAAACGTAATGCATGTCCCGGCAGGAACCGTAATGTTCGACGAAGATCAGCCCTGCCAGGGTTTTCCGCTGCTGCTGTCGGGAACCATCCGCGTCATCAAGGCCGCGCCGAACGGGCGCGAGTTGCAGTTGTACCGCGTCGTGCCCGGCGAGAGCTGCATCCTCACCAGCGGTTGCCTGCTCGGCCATACCCGCTACCAGGCGCGCGGCATCAGCGATCAGGCGCTGGAAATGGCATTGCTGCCCGCCGCCTCTTTTCACGCCTTGTTCGGCACGCACGAGGCGTTCCGCAACTATGTGTTCCTGCTGTTTTCAGACCGGCTCACCGACCTGATGCAACTGGTTTCCGCCGTGGCCTTCCAGAAGCTCGACCAGCGCCTCGCCAAAATGATCGTCAGCAAATCCAACCCGATATGCGCCACCCACCAGGCGCTGGCCGATGAACTCGGCAGCGCGCGGGAGATCGTCAGCCGTTTGCTCAAAGGCTTCGCCGAACAAGGCTGGGTCAAGCTGGGCCGCGAACTCATCGAAGTCACCGACGCGGCAGCGCTTAAAAAATTTGCCGAGCTGTAGCGCGGCCAGCCATTGCCTGCCCTGGAACTGCATGTACCGGAGGATATCCCCCGTTTTGCCTTATGTGACCTTCCTCACAGACATCGAGTAACAATCCCGCTAAAGTGCGAGCCATTACTGAACTACAAGGAGGCTCGACATGAAAATGAACGAAGGAACAATCGACCGCGCCGTACGCGTCATCGTCGGCTCGGCATTGATCGCACTCGCCGCCACAGGCACGGTGGGCATGTGGGGCTGGATAGGCATCCTGCCCCTGCTGACCGGCGTCATCGGTTATTGCCCGTCCTATTCCATCCTCGGCATAAATACCTGCCCGCTGAAAAAGTAATCAAAAATCTTCTCTCTCCTCCCCTTCGCCCGATAGTTGCCAACCGCCTATCGGGTTTTTTTCGCCCGCCGTTCTTCGGCAAGATGGGCATATAATCGGCCCATGATCGCTCCAACCCACATCGACCTGCAAATCACCGGCATGCACTGCGCCTCCTGCTCCGCGCGCCTGGAAAAAGTATTGAACCAGTTGCCGGAAGTGAAGGCTGCGGTGAACATCGCCACCGAGAAGGCGCATATCGATTACGACCCGAAACAGACCGACCTCGCCGCGCTCATCAAGGCCGTGCAGGGTGCCGGGTTTGATGCGCATCCGCTGCGCGACTTCGCCGCCGAGAAACGCGACCGCCTGGCCGCTTACCGCCGCGAGCTGATGCAGTTCGCCATCGCGGCATTGCTCACTTTGCCGCTGCTGGGCGAAATGCTGCTGATGTTCTTCGGCAGCCATATGATGATGCTGCCGGGCTGGCTGCAATTCGCGCTCGCCACGCCGGTGCAGTTCTGGAGCGGCTGGCGTTTTTATACCGGCGCGTGGAGCAGCCTGAAGAGCGGCGGCAGCAACATGGATGTGCTGGTCGCGCTCGGCACCAGCGCGGCCTACCTGCTCAGTTGCGCGGTGCTGTTGTTCGACCTAAATCAGCCGCTCTATTTCGAAGCGAGCGCCACGCTGATTACGCTGATCCTGCTCGGCAAGCTGCTCGAAGCGCGCGCCAAGGGCAAGGCTTCTGGCGCGCTGGAGGCGCTCATCAACCTGCAACCGAAGCTGGCGCATGTCGAGCGCGACGGCGTCATGCAGGAATTGCCCGTCGAGCAGATGCAGGCGGGCGACGTGTTCCTGGTGCGTCCCGGCGAAAGCGCGCCGGTCGACGGCGAGGTGCTGGAAGGTTCGTCCAGCATGGACGAGGCCATGCTCACTGGGGAAAGCCTGCCACAAAACAAGCAGCCCGGCGACAAGGTCTACGCCGCCACGCTCAACCAGAACGGCCTGCTGAAATGCCGCGCGCTGGCGGTGGGTGCGCACACCCAGCTCGCCGCGATCATCCGCCTGGTGGAGCAGGCGCAAGGCTCGAAGGCCGCGATCCAGAAACTGGCCGACCAGATTTCCGCCGTGTTCGTGCCGGTGGTGCTGGCCATCGCGCTGCTGACTTTGACGGGCTGGTGGCTGTACGACGGCAACTTCACCGGCGCGCTGATCAACGCCGTATCCGTGCTGGTCATCGCCTGCCCTTGCGCGCTGGGGCTGGCCACGCCCACCGCCGTCGTCGTCGCCACCGGGCGCGCCGCGCAGGTTGGCATCCTGGTCAAGGACGCCGCCGCGCTGGAGCGCGCGCACAAGCTCGCGGTGCTGGTGGTGGACAAGACCGGCACGCTGACCGAAGGCAAGCCGGGCGTGACCGATCTGCTGCCCGCAGCGGAAATTTCCCCGGACGAATTGCTGCAAACGGCGGCGACGCTGGCGCAGGGCTCCACGCACCCGTTGTCGCGCGCCCTGCTCGATCACGCAAAAACACTGCAAATCGCGCCGGCGCAAACAAGTGGCATCAGTGAAATCTCCGGCCACGGGTTGCGCGCGGAAATTGGCGGTAAGCATTATTTGCTCGGCTCCCCGGCGTTCGCCACGAGCGAAGGGATCGCGCTGGACGAGCGGCAGATTCTTGGCCTGCAGCAGCAAGGCAAATCCGTCATCGCCATCGCCCGCAATGGCAAGCTGCTGGGCTGCATCGCCCTCGCCGACCAGTTGCGCGCCGGCAGCCGCGCCGCCGTCGCGCAGCTCGCCGCCATGGGTGTCAAAGTGGTGATGCTGAGCGGCGACAACCGTGCCACCGCACAGGCCATCGCGGCGCAGGCCGGCATCGCGGATTTCCGCGCCGAGGTGCTGCCGCAGGACAAGGCCGCAGTGGTGCAATCGCTAAAAAGCCAAACCGATTCCCTCTCCCCTCAGCGGGAGATGGTTAGGGAGAGGGGGCAATCTACAATCATCGGCATGGCCGGCGACGGCATCAACGACGCGCCCGCGCTGGCCGCCGCCGATGTCAGCTTCGCGATGCGCAGCGGCAGCGACATCGCCATCGAGGCGGCGGACATCACCCTGATGCGCAACGACCTGATGGGCGTGGCGGACGCGATTTCCCTGTCGCGCGCCACGCTGAGAAAAATCCGCCAGAACCTGTTCTTCGCCTTCGCCTACAATGTGCTGGGCATCCCGCTCGCGATGCTGGGCATGCTCAGCCCGGTGATCGCCGGCGCGGCTATGGCGATGAGCTCGGTGTCGGTGGTCAGCAACGCGCTGCTGCTGAAACGCTGGAAGCCGGGAGCGTAGGGTGGGCACGTTGTTTGTGCCCACGCAGTCAACTACTTTTGCCCGGCACCGATCTCGCCGAATACAAAGTCGTCAAAGGCAGTCATGCTATCCGCCTTAGTCCAGACGCCGATGCTCCCGCTGCCGGTGATGTGCGCATCGTCGGTTTCGATGTATGCCTGCCCATTGAGCAATACGCGGATCCGCTGACCCGAAAATTCCACCCGCAAGATGTTCCATTGCCCTTGCAGCACCGGGGCGTCGGCTCGCTTGAGCGTCTTGCGGACGCCCTGTTCCATGCGATACAGCGTCACGTTGTTCTCAAGCTCGTTGGCGCGGGCCACGTAGTAGCTCCCCGCGTCTTTCCAGCGCCAGACGACACCCCCAGCCCGATCAATATTCCCCACGATGGGCTTGAGCTTGGTCTCGACGAAACCGTCGGTGAGCGCTTTCCCCTGTTTCACACACCAGGGGAAAGCGGCACTCCCAGACTGGAGCAGAACGTTGGGTTTGCTCGGTGCGGACATATCCGCCTCGACCGACCACAGCGGTGCGCCTTGGCCTGTCATGCCACATGACCAACCCACGGGTGCCGCCCCGACCTCGTCCCGGTCAAATCCCTCCGCCATCGCCGAAAGTTGCGTGGCTATCGTTACGGCGGACCACAATATCGCTCCGGTTGCGTACCTGACCATTCGAGCCTCCGCAAAAACGCACTCCAACGACCAACTGTTACCCTGTTCTGTTCCCGGTTCTCCGGGTCAATTCAATGCGCAGCCCTTATCTCCGCCCGCTGCCTTGCCGGCAGACTTGCATGCCGCAGCACAGATTTCCTGGGGTGACTCTGATTTGCCTCTAGGCGGCAAAGGCGAAACTTCGCGGCATTTCCTTGGCGTGGCATTGATACGGCATGCTTTTTCCATCCGGTTCAATTCGACCTGGTCTTTCGTTTTTTTACGACCCTCCGAAACGCAGTTCATGAAGAACGTCCTGTCATAGCCATATTTATGGTCTTTCGCAGCTATTTGATCAAGGATAGTTTGCGGAAGATAGCTCGCATCCTCATCGTCGGCATCTATGGCCAACGCATTTCCGCCTGCGATAACAAACATGCAAGCCAGAAACCATTTTATGGTTCGCATCATCCGTTCCCCCTCTTTATGGTCTTGATAAAATTTCCGTTCGACATGGTACCTCTGATCCAAAAACCTTGTCCAATGAGAGCTTTTCCCAATGTGAGATGAGCCTGAACGGAAGGGTGTGTTTCCAGCGTGAGATGAGCCTGGAGGGGCGGAAATTGGGATCATGAAGGCATGATCGCGACTTTAACATACCCAGGGACTACAAACATTTGAGATTCATCACCAATCGCCGTTTACCGGAATCTTCTTCGGTTCATCACGATGCCGGTGGGCCGCTGCAAGCATGGCGCAAGGCAATGGAGACAACCTGCTTCAGTGGCTTTGCGGAATTGCGCGAGGTGTTTCGCTCTGTTGATAAGGTTGGAGCATTGCGTGTGTTCAACATTGCCGGTAACAAATATTGCCTGATTACGTTTCTGAATTTCGATAGGCAACTTTGCTACATCAAGCAGATTTTGACTCATACCAAATACGGCAAAGGAGCTCGGTGTCGGTGGTGAGCAACGCGCTGCTGCTGAAACGCTGGAAGCGGCTGGCATAATTCCGGGCTTTGACTCGAATGCCCCTCGCCCGCTTCATCGCGAGCCTTGCCGCCGCAGATAAGTCCCGTGCGCGTTTGCGCCTCCCCTTTGGCGCGTTGCCATATTGCGGTAGAATGCCGCACTTTATTCCGGCAATATAAAAAAATGATCAAGGGTAGTATCGTCGCAATCGTCACGCCGATGCACGAAGACGGCAGCCTGGATTTGGCGTCGTTCCGCGCATTGATCGATTTTCACGTCGGCGAAGGGACGGACGGCATCGTGGTGGTCGGCACCACCGGCGAATCGCCGACCGTGGACGTGGCAGAGCATGAGCTGTTGATCGCCGAGGCAGTGAAACACGTAGCCGGACGCATTCCCGTCATCGCCGGAACCGGCGCAAATTCTACCAGGGAGGCCATCGAACTGGCGGCATTTTCGAAAAAGGCCGGCGCAGATGCGTCGCTGACGGTGGTGCCCTATTACAACAAGCCGACCCAGGAAGGCCTGTACCGGCACTTCAAGGCCATCGCCGAGGCGGTGGACATGCCGCACATCCTGTACAACGTGCCGGGGCGCACCGTTGCCGACATGAGCAACGATACCGTGCTGCGCCTCGCGCAGATTCCCAACATTGTCGGCATCAAGGATGCAACCGGCAACATCGAACGCGGCAGCGATTTGTTGCAGCGCGCACCGCAAAATTTTGCGGTTTACAGCGGCGACGACGCCAGCACGCTGGCATTGCTGCTGCTCGGCGCGCACGGCACCATCTCGGTGACCGCGAACGTCGCGCCGAAGCTGATGCGCGAGATGTGCGCGGCGGCGCTGAACGGCGAAATCGCCAAGGCGCGCGAAATCAATTTCCGCCTGCTCGGGCTGCACCGCAACCTGTTCGTCGAAGCCAATCCGATCCCGGTGAAATGGGCGGTGGCGCGCATGGGAAAAATAAACAATGCGTTGCGCCTGCCGCTTACGCCCTTATCGCAATCCGCGCACGCAACGGTCGAGGCGGCAATGCGCCAGGCCGGTGTGCTCAATTAACTAGTTGTATTGCTGGAGAGAAACAATGAAGGTTTTGCATATCGGAATTTCCGGCATTACGCTGGTCGCGTTAATCGGTTGCAGTTCGGTCGGTCTGGGCACCAAGCGCGTCGACTACCGCACCGGCGCCGTTCAGGTGCCGTCGCTGGAAGTGCCGCCCGACCTGACTGCGCCCACCGGCGATGATCGCTACCGCGTGCCGCAGGGCGAAGGCGAAAGCGTGGCAACTTTTTCCGACTACAGCAAGAGCAGCACGGCTGCTGCCCAGGGACGCGGCGTCAACGCGGTGTTGCCCGAGGTAAAGGACGTGCGCCTGGAACGCGATGGCGCAAGGCGCTGGCTGGTGGTGAAGGATAAGGCGGAAAATGTCTGGGCCGTGGTCAAGGCTTTCTGCCAGGAAAACGGTTTGCCCATCAAGAGCGAAAATCAGGCCGCCGGCATCATGGAAACCGAGTGGGTGGAAAACCGCGCCAAAATCCCCGAGGATGGCCTGCGCAAACTGCTCGGCAAGGTGATTGACAGCCTCTATTCGTCCGGAGAGCGCGACCAGTACCGGATACGCTTGGAGCGCGCTCCGGACGGCATAAGCACCGAGGTTTACATCACGCATCGCGGCATGGAAGAAGTGCTGGATGGCAGCAAGACCAATTTCAGATGGCAGCCGCGCCCCAATGACCCTGAGATGGAAGCAATCATGCTGCAACGCCTGATGCTGCGCTTTGGCGGCGTCGAAGCCGGATCGGGCGGTGCGGCGAGAGAAGCAAGCGGCACGGCAACAGTTGACGCCTCCGGGCCGGTCGGAACAGCCAGCCTTGAGGAAACGCCCGACGGCAAAAAACTTATCGTGGTGAACGATGCGTTCGACCGGTCATGGCGCAGGGTGGGTCTGGCTATCGAACGCGCGGGGCTGGCGGTGGACGACAGGGATCGCGCCAAGGGCACCTACTTCCTGCGCCAAGCCAAAGCGGAAAAAGGCTGGCTGGACAAATTGCAATTCTGGAAAGACGGCGAAAACACCCATGCGCTGTATCGCGTGAACATCAAGGATGGCGGAGCGGCATGCAGAGTGACCGTCACCGACGAGAAGGGCGCAAGCGACGAGACGTCGAGGAAAATAATCGAGGCAATTTACAAGAACATCGATCAGTAAGCTGTCATGCGATATTTATGAAGTTTGCTTCCTTGGGCAGCGGCAGCGATGGCAACGCGCTGCTGATTGCGGTCGGCAGGACAAGAGTGTTGATGGATTGCGGCTTCGGCCTGCAAGACACCCTGACGCGGCTGGCGCGGCTGGGCATATCCGCCGAACAGCTGAACGGCATTATCGTCACGCACGAGCACGGCGACCATATCCGGGGCGTGGCGCGGCTGGCGCGCAAGTTCGGCCTGCCGGTCTGGCTTACCCACGGGACGCTGCGCAGCCAGCAGCAAACATTTTCCGGTATCCCTGCTCACGAGATCGACTCCCACCGCGCGTTCGCCATCGGCGATATCGAAATCACCCCCTACCCGGTGCCGCACGATGCCTCCGAGCCGGTGCAATTCGTGTTCGGCGATGGCGCGCGGCGGCTGGGCGTACTGACCGATGCCGGGTGCGGCACGGCGCATATCGAAACCATGCTGAACGGTTGCCATGCGCTGGTGCTGGAATGCAACCACGACAGCGCCATGCTGGCAAACGGCGATTACCCTTATAGCCTGAAACAGCGCGTGGGCGGGCGCCTGGGACACCTGAACAACCGAGATGCCGCAGCTATTCTGGGTCGGCTGGATGCGAGCCGCCTGCAACATCTGGTTGCAGCTCACCTGAGCCGCAAAAACAACACTGCGGAACTGGCGGTGCAGGCATTGAGCGGAGCGCTGAATTGCGCTGCGGAGTGGATCGGGGTGGCGACGCAACAGGAAGGGTTTGCCTGGCGCGAAATTATCTGAAGCACGGGATGTTGCAAGCAAAAAAGCCGGCTAGCGCCGGCTTTTTTGCTTTCCTGAAGCTGGGGGCTTACTTCGCGGCAGCCGGTGCGGAAGCGGCGTCGGCGGCAGGCGCAGCAGCCGGTGCAGGAGCAGCTTCAGCGGCCGGAGCAGGAGCCGGAGCTGGCGCGGCAACTGGAGCAGGTGCGACAGGAGGTGTGGCGGCAGGTTTTTCACCGCAAGCTGTCAAGGCAATAGCCAACAGGGCAACAACAAGAGCGGAGAGTTTCATTGTAAATTCCTCGGAAAGTTAAGCAGCATAAAGTTTACCCTGCTTTAAGATGCATCCTAAACCAGAAGCAAAAACGCACCAAAAATCAAAGGCGGCGCATTTTAGCGTTTCCTTATAGAAAAGCAAGAGACTTTGCAACTATCGAATTGACTCAAGATAAAAGTTACCGAGGGTAGTCGCAAGAAGGGATCGTTGCCTCAAGTTAAAGGTTACCGAAACAACCGAACTTGAGGAAACAATCCATCCCTTCGGTAACCTTTTATCTTGAGGCAATGCGCGCTCGGGAATAGTCTTTTGCCATCCGAAAAATCGCTGTGGCCGGAAAACGGATATGGGAGTGGGCAGCGCCGCTGCCATGTCCGTTGAGCGCTGCCGTCAGCAGCGCGACAAAGGCGGGGCGCTGTGGAATAATGTCAGCACTGTCGAGTTTACCTTTGCCATGCCTTCAACCACCCTTGCCACCCTGCACCCCGGAGAATTCGCCACCATCGTCTCGATTCACGCCGAAGAAGCCTTGCATCAGCGTTTGCTGGCACTGGGTTTCCGCAGCGGCAAGCAAATCGAGCTGATCCGCAAAGCCAGTTTTTCCGGCCCGCTGCAGGTGCGTATCGGCACCACCGATGTCCTGCTCAGGCGCAGCGAGGCCGCCAAAATTACGGTGTGCAAGGTATGAAACGCATCGCATTGCTGGGAATGCCCAATACCGGCAAGTCCACGCTGTTCAACCGCATGACCGGCGGGGCGGCGCGCGTCGGCAACTGGCCGGGCATCACCGTCGAATTGCTCAGCGGCAAAATCCTGCTGGGCGGCGATATGGTGGAAATCATCGACCTACCCGGCATTTACGACCTGCACGGTTTTTCGGACGACGAACAGGTGGTGCGCCACTTCCTGCACGACAACGTGCCGGATCTCGCGCTGGTTATCATCAACGCCACGCAGATCGAGCGCCAGATGAGCCTGTTGCTGCAACTCAAGCAGCTCAACATAAACCTTGTGGTGCTGCTCAACATGGCGGACGAAGCCAAAAAATACGGCATCAGCATCGACGGCAGGAAAATGTCCGAATTGCTGGGCATGCCGATTTTTCTGCTCAGCGGCAAATACGGCACCGGCTACCCGGAAGCCCTGCATGCCATTGCCAAGGCGCTGCGCTACCCCACGCCCGGCATGGCCGAACAGTTGCGCAGCCAGTTGGAACAGGACGTGCATATCGAAGCGGAAATGGCGCGCATACTCAAACATGCCGTGCAAGTCCCGGCGCAACTGCCGGAAAACCTCACCGAAAAACTCGACCGGGTGATGCTGCACCCTTGGCTTGGGCTGCCGATTTTTTTCGCCATCATGTACCTGCTGTTCCAGGCCATTTTTCTGCTCGGCCAGCCTTTGCAGGGCTGGGTCGGCGAGGCGCTCGGCTGGCTGCGCGAGTCCGTGCTTGACTCCGCGTTTGCCGGGCTGCCCGGATGGCTGTCCGGTCTGCTGCTCGACGGCGTTTACAACGGCTTCGCCACCGTCGCCGCCTTCGTGCCGCTCATCGTGCTGTTCTTCCTGTTCATGGCGATGGTGGAAGACAGCGGCTACCTGTCGCGCGCCGCATTCCTCATGGACGCACTGATGGCGCGCCTCGGGCTGGACGGGCGCGGCTTCGTCATGCTGCTGATGGGCTTCGGCTGCAACGTGCCCGCGCTGATGGGCACCCGCGTGATGCGCTCGCGCGCGATGCGCCTGCTCACCATGCTGGTGATCCCGTTCTCGCTGTGCTCGCGCCGCTATCCTCACCGCGCTGCTGTTCAAGGGCAGGTTCAGGAACAGCGAGCCGTTCGTGCTGGAACTGCCGCCGTACCGCTTCCCCACCGCTTACCAGATCGCCATGCGCGGCTGGATGGAAATCCAGCATTTCCTGCGCCGCGCCACCAAGTTCATCATCGCCGGCGTCGTCCTGGTCTGGCTGCTCACCAACCTGCCCCCGTCCGCCGCACCCGCCAGCCCCGACACGCTGGCCGGCATGATCGGCGGCTTCATGCAACCGGTCTTCGCGCCCCTCGGCATCAACGAACAACTCACCATCGCGCTGATCTTCGGCTTCGTCGCCAAGGAGATCGTCATCGGCGCGCTCGCGGTGATTTACGGCCTGAGCGGCACGGCATTGAGCGGCGCACTGGGGCAACAACTGGACTGGGTGCAGGCCTACAGCTTCATGCTGTTCACCCTGATCTACACCCCCTGCTTGTCCGCCATCGCCACGCTGCGCAGCGAATCCAAAAACATGCGCTTCACCCTGTTTGCCATCGGCTGGTCGCTGGCTCTGGCCTGGCTGGCGAGCCTCGCGTTCTATCAGGGCGCGCGGGCGCTGGGCTACTAAGGGCAAATCATGGCGAATTGTTGCAACGACAAGGCCTGTGAGATTGGGGCGCTTCGTGCCCGCCAGAGCTCGACGCTAAAAATTGTCTTGGGCGTCAATGCCGTCATGTTTCTGGTGGAGATCACGGCAGGGCTGATCTCCGGTTCCGTTTCCCTGGTGGCCGATTCCCTGGACATGCTGGGCGACGCTCTGGTTTACGGTTTCAGCCTTTACGTCGTTGCACGTGGCGAGAGGCTGAAAGCCATCGCCGCCCTCTTGAAGGGCGGCATCATGGCGGCATTCGGCCTTTTCGTCCTGGGGCAGGCGATTTACGGAATACTCTTCCCGCATGTCCCGGTATTCGAGGCCATCGGCGCCATCGGCTTGCTCGCGCTTGCGGCGAACGGCCTATGTTTTTTTCTGCTTTGGCGGCATCGATCCGATGACATCAACATGAGTTCGGTCTGGCTGTGCTCCCGCAACGACATTATCGCCAACGTCTCGGTGCTGTTCGCTGCGGCAGGCGTGTGGCTCACTCGCTCAGGCTGGCCCGATATTCTGGTGGGCCTGGCGCTTGCCGTTCTATTTTTGCGCTCTGCGATACTCGTACTGCGCGGAGCAATCAGGGCAATCGGGAACGCCACCGATTAAGTTGGGTAAATCCCCGGCTCTGCCGGGGGGCACTTAACTTGCGCATTTAGCGCTGTGGCTCGGCGACGAAAATTTCCACACGGCGGTTTTTGGCACGGCCGGATTCAGTATCGTTCGCCGTTACTGGCTCGTGCGAGCCGCGACCATACACACTGATACGCCCCGATGCGACATTTCTTGCAGTTAAATAGTCGCGGGTGCGTTCGGCACGTTCAATGGACAGGGGGTCATTGATCGCATCGCTGCCTGTATTGTCGGTGTGGCCAATGATAGAAACTTGAGTCGCAGGGTTGCCGACCAGGCCCTCCGCGAATTTATCCAGAATCTGGCGGAAGTTGGGTTTGATGTCTGCCCGATTGGTATCGAACGAGATATCGCTTGGTATTTCCAGCTTCAAGCGATTGTCAACAGTCTGGCTGACTTGAACACCGGTACCCTGTGTCGCCTGCTCCATGCTTCGTTTCTGCTCTTCCATTTTGCTGGACCAGATGTTTCCGGCAACTGCACCCGCGATACCGCCCAGAACCGCGCCTGTAGCTGCTCGCTTTCCGCCGCCACCACCGGTAGTTCCGCCAATCACGGCGCCTACGCCCGCGCCCACGCCCGCGCCGGTTGCGGTGCCGCGTTGAGTATCGGACATGTTGGCGCATCCCGAGAGCGCTAAAGTTACTGCAACAGTGCTAATCAAGAATTTATGCATAACAGGACTCCTTATTAGTGGTCGAAACCATAGAGCTGCGCTCATGCCAAGAAGCGGCCTGTTCGCTAACGTACATGGCCAGGTTCAGCGCATATGTATGCCGCCGAACAGCCCCAGCAACCCGATGATGATCAGATATGCCGCGACGATATAGTTGAGCAGCCGCGGCACGAACAGAATAAGCATGCCCGCGATCAGCGATACCAAGGGAGCCAGACTCAAAGTGATATTCATGGCGGAATCCTTTATGCGAAAAAATTGAAGTCGCCCAGCGCCGCAATCGTTTGCAATCAGCCGCCGCGCTGCGCCGCGGTATACAGCGGCATGACAATCGGCAACAGCGCCTCGATCTGCTGCACCCGGCTCGAGTCGGTAGGATGGCTGCTGAGAAACTGGGGCGGTTGTCCGCCGCTGTTTGCCTTGATCATTTTTTGCCACAGGCTGACACCGGCACGCGGATCATAGCCCGCGCGCGCCGTGAGTTCCAAGCCGATGCGGTCGGCCTCGTTTTCGTCGTTACGGCTGAACCGCGTTGCAATCAGGGCCTGGTAGGCGACGCCTGCCATATCGACAGAGCCCTGACCCAGGCCGAGCAGTGCAGCGCCAAGACCAATGCCCATCTGCGCCGCAAGAGCCTGCGAGACCTGCTCGCGCGAGTGCTCGCGCAGTGCATGCGATATTTCATGCCCCGTCACCACTGCGATTTCGTCGTCGCTTAGATTGAGCTGCCGGATCAGGCCAGAATAAAACATGATTTTTCCTCCCGGCATGCAGAAGGCATTGAGCTCATTGCTGTCGATCACGTTGACTTCCCAATTCCACCCGGGCGCGTCGGAGCGAAACACTCTGGTCTGCGGCTCGATTCGGGCGGCTATGGCGCGTACCCGCTGCAGCATCGCCCTGTCCGTATTGAGCGCACCCTTGGCTGCGGCCTCGGCTTTCAGTTTGTTGTAACCTTGCACGGCGATCTGGTCGAGTTCCTGCGAGGAAACAAGCATCAGTTGCTTGCGATCCTCGCCGACCGAGCCGCCCGAGGTGGTGGTCTGGCAGCCGCCAAGCGTCAGCGCGGACAGAAGAAGAGTTGTTGTCGTCACGATCCGAAGAGTACGCATGAATTACCGCCGCAAAGTTTGGGTTGATTAAGCGTGGTTTGAGCCGCGCGCCACGAGTCTGGTGCCATTGTTTCTCATCCGATGGCAGCGTTCTGTGCACTGCCGCACATACGGTGCTGTGCATTCGCATCGTAACGACAGGCTGCATGTCTGAACTCTACTTAATTTGAACACGATCCCTTTAATTCGAGAAAAAAAGTCGAACACCCTTCAATTATCGATAACGTCGGCGCAGGCATGAAGTCAGCGTCGACCGCGTTCGTGGCGCAAAGCGCCGATATAGACAACCAGCGCGCCGATGACACCTCCGATGATCATGTATTCGCCCAGCTCGGAATGCCAGGACGCCTGTGGATTCGACGCCAGCATGGCGCCGCCGATGACCAGCGCCGCCGCCGCAATGGCGCCGTTGAGGCTTTCCAGATTGCGGCTGACTCGCCCGCCCAGGGCTTCGAGCGCCGGCAACTGCAGACGCCCGAGTTCGCCGGACGCGATCCGGCGCAGCACGCGGCGGATGTCGGCGGGTGCATCGCCGACCAAACGCTCGGTGTCGCGCCCCAGCTTGATGGTTTTTTGCTCGATTCGCGCGACCGAGAATTGCTGCGCGGTCAACCGCTCGATCTCGGCGCGGAACGACTCGATGTAGTTATGGTGCGGATCAAGCTGGTGAATCATCGACTCCAGGATCACGAAAGCGCGGGTCAGCAAAAAAAATTCGCTGGGATTGTGCACGCCGTTCCTACTGCCGGCCCGTACCAGCGAATCGAACGCGGTGCCGATTGAAACCTGGGTCAAGTCGCTGCGGTGGATTTCATACAGCACGGCCTTGATGTCGAGCAGCAAGCTGGCGCGGTTGACCTTTTCGCTTGCTGTCGCCATTTCGAGATACGCCTCCTTGGCACCCCGCGCATCGTGTTTGACCACCGCTTCGAGCAGCAGCACCAGAGACTCGCGCATCGTTTCGTCCAGATCGCCGGTCATCCCGAAATCGAGCAGGGACAAACGCCCGTCTGGCAGCACAAAGACGTTGCCGGGATGCGGATCGGCGTGGAACAAGCCTGATTCGAAGATGGTTTGGAGCATCAACCGAACCAGCGTGCTGATCGCGTGCGGCATCGCTTCCGGATGACTGCGCGCGTAGAAATCGACCCGCTCGCCGGCCGAAAACTCCATCGTCAGCACGGTCCGGCCCGAATATTTGGCCAGCACATCGGGAACCCAGACATCGGGATCGTCGACCAGCGCGGCACGAAAAAGCACGATGGAACGCCCTTCGCGGCCGAAATCGATTTCCCGGCTCAGGCTGATCTCGAATTCACTGACCGCCAGCGGAAGTTCGAGCGCGCGCAGGCTCGGAAAAAGTTTTTCCGCCAGCACCACCAGAAAATTGAGTACCGCGACGTCGGTCGCGATTACGGTGTCGAGGCCCATCCGCTGCACCTTGACGGCGACATGGCGTCCGTCGATGGTGGTTGCCTCATGTACCTGGGCGATGGTGGCGGCGGCCAGCGGCGTTTCATTAAAGCTGCTGAACAAGGCCGACATCGGCGCGCGCAGCTCCTCTTCGATCGTGGCCCGCACCGCATCAATGTGTAGCCCCGGCACTTCGTCGTGCAGCAATTCCAGTTCGGCGATGTAGTTGTCCGGCAGCAGGTCGCGCCGCAGGGCCAGCACTTGGCCGAACTTGAGGAAGATCAGCCCGAGTTCCTCAAAAGTTTCCCGCACATCTTTCGGCTGCGGCAAATGTTTCTTGCCGCGCAGCGCACCCAGGAAATTGTGCCTGAGCAGAACGAACAAAATTTGCAGCAGCCGTGGCACTGCCCGTGGCAAGCTGCTGCGCTCGGCTTTGATTACTTTTGCCATACCGTCTCCCCAGTTTCATATTTCGAGCTGCCCAATGCGATGCCGTCCCGTTCAGTTATAAATACCAGCCTTGCCAGTAGCCATCAATACGTAGCTTTACGTATTTTGCTACCCGAAAACTGCCAACAGAATGGCGGCGCATTAATTGGCTTGCGCAAGCCACCACCGCGAATCCTGCGAGACATGAGTGATCGGGCAAGTGCAGACCATGTCATTGGCAGAGCGCACTAGAACTCGGCGCCCGACTGAAGCGTACCTTAACGATGAGCCAAGTGAATTTGAGGAGGCTGACATGAAAAGAAATGCCATGCGCCAGAAAGGCACGAGAGGACGGCCACACGAGATGAATGAAATTACGCAGTCGCCTGCCGTGCCGGCTTCGAATCCCACCACCGAGCGTGAGACAGCGGTCCGCTTCGGAGAACAGGCCGCAGATATGCGTCAAAAAGCTGCCGATAAACGCGAGGGCACTGCCGACCTGCGACAGGAAGCCGCTGACAAACGCGAAGATACTGCAGATCTGCGCCATGGCGCTGCCAACGAACGTCAGGTAACCGCCGACAAGCGCGAAAGCACTGCCGATTTACGCCAGGAGGCGGCCGACAGGCGCGAAGATACTGCCGACCTGCGCCAGGGCGCTGCCAACACGCGTCAGGTAACCGCCGACCTGCGGCAGGAGGCGGCCGACAAGCGTCAGGAGGCCGCCGACCTGCGCGAAGAAGCCGCCACGCTGCGCTTGAAAGTCATGCTCACCCAGGAAACGGCAGCGCGGGTTGAGGCTGAAATCGAAGAACGTGCCGCAGCGCAGTTGCGCGAAGAAAACGAGCGCCTCATCGCGGCGGCGGTTCACGCACAGTCCATGACCGAGGCGGCCGAACAAGCCGCCGAGCAGATGTCGCATATTGCCGAGCACGATTTTCTGACGGGTTTG
This sequence comes from Gallionellales bacterium RIFCSPLOWO2_02_FULL_59_110, assembly GCA_001801215.1. Taxonomy (GTDB): domain Bacteria; phylum Pseudomonadota; class Gammaproteobacteria; order Burkholderiales; family Gallionellaceae; genus Gallionella. The sequence goes on from MGXA01000032.1 coordinate 16,346, forward strand.
CCGAACCGTACGCTGCTGACCGACCACCTGTCACAGGCGATCACCCTCGCGCAACGCCATGGCAAGAAGGTTGCCCTGATGTATCTGGATCTCGATCACTTCAAACACATCAACGATACGCTCGGCCATGCGGTCGGAGACCTGTTGCTGCAGTCTGTCACCCGGCGTTTGCAGGCATGCGTGCGCCTTTCTGATACTGTCTGCCGTCAGGGCGGGGACGAATTCGTGGTGCTGCTGCATGAAGTCGAGGCGGTGAGCGATGCGGTTCTCGCCGCCGAAAAATTGATCGCGGCCATGACCGAACCGCATCTCGTCGCGGACCATCGGCTGCATATCACCCTGAGCATCGGCATCAGTCTCTGCCCGGACGATGGCAACGATGCGGAAACGATGCTCAGGAATGCCGATACCGCGATGTATCACGCCAAGCGTGGCGGGCGCAACAACTACCAGATGTTCACCCCGGACATGAACGCCCATGCCGTCGAACGGCAGTCCGTCGAGGAGTCGCTGCATTACGCGCTCGAGCATAACGAATTCATATTGCACTACCAGACCAAGGTGGATCTCGAGTCAGGCTCCATCACCGGCGCCGAAGCGCTGCTGCGCATGCAGCATAACGGTCAGTGTCTGTCCATGCCGATGCAATTCATGGGTGTGGCCGTGGACTGCGGCCTCATTCTGCTGATCGGCAAATGGGTGCTGCGCGAGGCTTGCCGCCAAGCCCGGGCATGGCTGCAGGCCGGCATTGAAATTGGCCAGATCGCGGTCAACGTTTCCGGCAAGGAGTTTCACAGCAAGGGCTTTACCGATGTGGTCCGCGACGCCCTGCTAGAGGCCGGACTGGCTCCGCACTACCTCGAACTCGAAATAACCGAAAGCGTGCTCATGCAGGACATGGAGCAGACGGCGGCAATCTTGCGTACGCTCAAGGAGATCGGTGTGCGGATAGCCATCGACGATTTTGGCACGGGTTATTCCAGTATGAGTTACCTGCGGAGTTTCCAGATCGACACGCTCAAGATCGACCAGTCGTTCGTGATGAATATCGATAGCGATGCAGAAACCGACGATATGATCATCGTCAACGCCATCATCGGGATGGGCAAGAACCTCAAACAGCGCGTTGTGGCCGAGGGTATCGAAACACAGCTACAGCTCGACTTCCTGCAATCCCATGCCTGCGCCGAGGGCCAAGGATTTTACTTCGACCGGCCTGCGTCCGCCGGGGAATTTACCAAGCTGCTGACGGCAGGCAGGCGTTAGCAGACCGATAACCCTTTCGTTCCGTCTGAGGCGATTTGCCCGCAAATCGCCACGCCGCCATCCCGCGATCTGTCGAACCAGGATGACCCACACCGACGCATCCCCAGCAAGGGCCGGTTTGCCTTGGAAACTAAGGGTGTGCACATAACCGGCAATGCAGGGCTAAATGTGCTGTCATGTTTCCACCAGCACCGAGAAGCTAAAACGCGGCAGCAACTTCTTTCGGACAACGGTTTCAACAAAAATTGAACAGCGTTGTTTTTAGGGAAATGTGTTAATGCAAGACTTGACCCCGCGTTTCCTTCTGGGCGCAGGGTTCACCTTCAGCCGTTTTTGTTCTTGCCGCCAACAACATTGCCTTCTATACTCTTACCATTCACGCATCGATACAAAAGAGGTGAGACGATGGCTGCCACTGCAACACTATCCAGCAAATATCAGATTTCTGTCCCCAAAGCCATCCGCGACGATCTGCATTGGAAAGCGGGGCAGGAATTTGTTTTCATC
>MGXA01000033.1 GCA_001801215.1 Gallionellales bacterium RIFCSPLOWO2_02_FULL_59_110
GGGTGCTTTATTTTCGGTCCGGTGAAATATCCAGGTTAAAGTAGCGCCATGAGTATTAGCATTTTCTTGATTGCTTATACCGCGAAGGCTGCTATTGCATGAAAACAAAAAGGGGTTAAAATGCTGCCCACCTATGATTCTAGGTGTGTAGGCTGAGTTACTTTGTAAAATAAAAACCAAATGATGCAGTAGTAGCGATGAATAGTGTTGAAATGGTGGTTGGGTCGAGGTAAGGGAAATCTTTAACTCGAATCTATCAAATTCGATTTGGAAGCAATTCTGAAAGGGAGAAAAAATGAAATTCAAATACATACGACACGCCCTGCTGGCATTGTTTGTCGTCGCGCTGGCAGGTTGCAGCGACGGCGACGATGGTGCAGCGGGAACGGCAGGCCCGGCTGGTGCCACGGGCGCAACGGGTGCCACGGGTGCGTCAGGTGCGACAGGTGCGACAGGCCTTACGATAGGCGTTGCCGACGTTCACACGGCGAAAGCGGTAGAGGTGAATCGGGGGCCGAATAATGCGGCTAACCCTTGGGCCGCCATTACGGCAGCCTCGGTCAATGCCAGCGGCAAGCTGGTGGTGGATTTCAAGGTGACGGCGGATTCCGCCGGGAAAACTCCTTACACGGCGGCAATACCGGCATCGGCTTTAAGATTCTCGATGGCCATGCTGCGCCCGGGCGACGGTGTCGGCGATTCGGCCTATTGGGTGAATTACATCAATTCTTCCAAGGTGAAAGTTGCGGGAGTCGGGACGACGGCGGAAGGCCACAAGATGAACCAGCCGGGCCAGGAAACGGCAACGGCGGGAACGCTCACCAACAACGGCAACGGCACCTATCGCTATGTATCCAATGCGACGCTGACCAGCGGAATCGACATCTCCGCCAACAACACGGACGTTGCGATGCTGCCGAACGGCGGCAAATATCCGTATAACGCCGCGTTGACGCATCGCGTGGTGATACAGATGGCCGATCCAGACGGGGCTGGAGCCGCCTCCATGGGGGCCAATAATGCCTCCTTCGACTTTGCTCCGAATGGCGGCGCGCTGACTACGCGCGAAGTGGTGAACACCTCCAATTGCAACGATGGATGCCACAAGACGCTTGCGCTGCACGGCGGCGGACGCCTCGACGTGAAACTGTGCGTCACCTGCCATAACCCGACCAACGGCGATCCGGAGAGCGGGAACACCTTGGATCTGAAGGTGATGGCGCACAAGATACATAACGGGAAATATCTGCCGAGCGTCAACCTGGATTTTGCCGGCGAATACAACGGCCAGTACAAGACCACTCCGGATGCCGCTGTAAAAGGAACGCATTACAGGATATGGGGCTACAACAATACGGAGTTCGACTTCTCCGAGGTATTGATCCCTTCCAATCCGGCCAACTGCGTGATGTGCCACAAGAACGCGGCTGACGCCGATAACTACAAGACCAAGCCTACCAAAGAGGCCTGCGGCTCATGCCATGACGGCATCAATTTCGCGACCGGAGCCGGTAATCGCATGTGGTTCCCTGACAGCAAGATAACCATGGGGGTCGGCAGGACCAACGTGGCGGGCTTTGCCGCCGAAATAGCGGCAGGGCACAAGGGCGGTGCGCAATCAGGTAATCAGGCCTGTACTTTCTGCCATTCGGCATCCGGCAGTCAGGCATCGGCTGACGCTTCCCCGGCCCCGGTTCCGGCCGTCCATGGCGACTTTACCAGCGGCTGGTCGAAGATGGCGACTGATTACACCATCACCATGACCATGTCCGCTCCGGCCAACACCACCCATTATGTGGCGGGTGAAAAGCCGAAATTGACCATTGTGTTCAAGGACGCCGTCACCGGCACCGCGATTGACCATACGACGATTGCCGATAACGCAGGCGACTTCGGGCCGGGCACGGCGGTGGGCAACCTGTATGGCCTGTGCACGACGACAGGCAGCCAGATTGGCGCTGCCGCGACTGCTGCCTGTACCGGGAAGGGTGTGACGGTGAACGGCGCGTTGAACCTGTATGTCAGCGGCCCGCGGGCGCTGAAAAAACCTGCCCTTGCCACTGCGGCGATTAACAAAACCTTCTTCCAGGCGAACGGCAACATTTATGGCAATGCCGCCAACGACCTGAGAAAGAGAAGCGGCACCAATGCCGCCCGGCAGGATGACTTTCAGCTTGTAAACGGTGTTGCCGATCTTACCAAGCTCACGGGCGTCCTCTCCAGGGTTGACGCGGCGAAGCTGGAGTACCAGCTGAGCGATGTGACCGGGCTTACTTCCGGAACCTATATCGCCTTTATCCAGGCGGCCAAGAAGAGCGCTGCAGGCGTCTTGCCGAAGGCGATGAGCCTGGGGCTGACAACCTTCAAGGTCGGCCAGGCCACGGAAGAGAAGCGGGTTGCCTATGGTTGCCCTGAATGCCACTCGACCACCGTCTGGCATGACAACGCATCCAACGGCATCAACGGCAACCATCCTGCAAGATTCGACACCGACTATTGCGGAAGCTGCCACGATAACGAGGCGCAGATAACGTCGATTGCCACGGGTTCTGGAACCGGGGCCTTCAAGGTCTCCCACGACAGCGAGGGGAACCAGGTCTTTACACCGTACACCTTCCCTGCCGGAAGCGGACAGGCATGGTATATCGGCGGCAACAAGTTCGGCTACAGCACCACGCCGATCGGCAGGCGCGTACACGGGGTTCACTCGGGAGGCATCGTGCGCAAGGACGGCAGCCCGATGATCAACTATCCGTTCGAGATATACAGCGGGCATAACGTATCCATCACGTTCCCGCAGGATGTCAAGAACTGCGAGAAGTGCCATAACAGCGAAACAAGCGGTACATGGAAGACGCTTAACGGGAAGATACCGAACCGTTTAGTGTGTCTGGCCTGCCACGATTCGGATGCGGCTTACGCTCATGCCACGACGATGACGGTCGATCCTACGACGGCCATTTGTACTGCTGCTCTGACCGCCGGATCAACTGCGGATTGTGGAGGTGCAGCTACACCTAACAAGGGGCCATTCAACGGCGACGAAGTCGAGGCATGTCAGGTATGTCACGCCTCTCCGTAACCGGTAAGGCTGGCTGAACCGGTTGCAAGCCGGTTGACAGGGCGGACCCCGAAAAGGGTCCGCCTTTTTTTCGCGCGTCCCGCGCGTAGCCGCCAATTTCGCATCGGGCCTTGTTAAAATCTGGACTTGCAAGACCAATCCGAACCGGATTGCCTGCTACGGCTGCCACGACTCCGAAGCGGCGAAAGCTCACTTCAAGTCGATGACCTTCGCACGACTCCTGCCGACTTGTGGAGCGGAGACGTGCGAATTCCGGAGCAAACTGGACACGAGCAGGAAGCCTGCAAGGCATGTCATGCAGACTGATGCTTGACTGATGCTTGACTGATCGGTCTTAACGACTGACGGGAGGCGGCGTTTCGCAAGAAACGCCGCCTTTTTTATTCCGCAGGTTTGAATCTCACCGGGTTGAATTCCCCGCCGCTTGCGGCGTAGCATTTTTTTGTAGGGTGGATTAAGCGCGTAGCGCGAATCCACCGAAAGGGCTTATCCTGTTCCTCCCCCTTCAAGGGGGAAGCTAGGTGGGGGATGGGGTCAATCTCCATGAAATTCAGCCCCATCCCCACCCCAGCCCTCACCTTGAAGGGGAGGGAGATATGCCTTGGCGTGTTTAAGTTAGCGCATATGGCATCTTGCGTGGGCGCTTTAATTCTTTGCCATTTTTCGCATCGAAGCAACGCGTGGATTGCATGGATATTTGCGAATAATTGTATTAGACTGCCGCGCCGATTCAGGAGAATATCCCGCACCTTTGAAAGTTCATCTTTCGCCGTCCCGCAAAGGCGAGAGCCAAAAAAATCAACAGGATGGTTGACCCTCTGAACCTGCCGCAGGCGGCTCGTTCTCCTGCATTCGCGGAATACGCATGAACGGTGGCGCACTTGAATGACCGGCCTTAAACCGGCAACAGGGCCACAGAAACATTACAGGAGATATGTATGACAGCAACAAATACCCAAAGCCATCATCCGCAAACAGCGCGGCTTATGTTTTCCGCTCGTGCCGTTACGGCCATTTCGCTGGCTTTTATCCTTGCGGCCTGCACGCAACAAACCGCTACCCAGTCCGCTCCGGCAGTGAAAGGCCCTGCGGGGAAACTGCTGGCATCGGTGAACGGTTACCCCATAACCGAATACGACGTGCGTGTAAAGCTGCAAACCATGGATCCGGAGATGGAACTCCGGCAGGATCAGATAAGCGGTGCACTGGAAGAATTGATTGTGGAGGAACTTAAATACCGGAAGGCAAGCCAGCTCGGGCTCGATAAGGACACCGCTTATCAGGAGAAAATCACCGAGGCGATGGCATATTTGAACTATTTCAAAAGGGAGGGGATGAGCAGGCTGTTTCAACAGGAACAGGTCATCGCAAAATCCGTGACAAGCGACGAAGAGGCGCGAAAATTTTTCGACGCGAACAAGCAGATGATTCAAACCGAAGTGCGCGTCTGGCAGGTTCTTTCCAGGGATGCCGACGACATCGAAAAAGTCATGAGCGCAATAAAAGGCGGCACGCCATTTATTGACGTAGTCAAGGCGCGTTTTCCCAACTTGCCTAAAGGCTTGGCGCCGTGGGACGTTGGCTACCTGCACTGGAACCAGGTTCCGGAAACATGGCTCGACGAATTATCCAGAATGAAAAATGGCGACGTCAGCGGGGTGATCATGGGCCCTCGTGGCCGTGCATGGATAATCCAGCTGGTCGACAGGCGGATAAACCCGGATATCAATTTCGAAAACCAGATGCAAACCATCAAACTCTTCCTGACGGAAAAGAAGAAAAAAGAGCTTGCCGAAACAACGCTCGAAGCGTTGCGCAAGAATGCGAAGATAGTTTATCAGGGTAAATAATCCATACGCCCAGATTGCCCATTAGCCCGTCATTCCCGCGCAGGCGCATATGCGCTAACTTAAGCACGCCAAGGCATGTATCCCTCCCCTTCAAGGGGAGGGCTGGGGTGGGGATGGGGCTGAATTTCATGGAGATTGACCCCATCCCCCACCTAGCCTCCCCCTTGAAGGGGGAGGAACAGGATAAGTTAGCGCTTATGCGCGCAGGCGGGAATGACGTAAATTTTGTGTTAATTGACAATTTGGGATTAACGGAATTGGCTCAATATTTCCTCTGACTCCCCCTTGTCAGGGGGCGTGCATCACCGCAACCCATAGCGTCGCATTCTCTGCGGCAGGATATTCAAGAGCGATAACGGTACAAGGCGGAACAATGCGTCAAAAAATGCTGTTGCTTTGCTTTTTCCTTTCCGGCTTTGCCGGACTGGTCTATCAGGTCGCCTGGGTACGCATTCTTTCGCTGGTTTTCGGCAATACGGTTTACGCCGTCTCGATTGTTGTCGCTTCCTTTCTGGTGGGGCTGGCGCTGGGCAGCCACCAGTGGGGCAGGCGCATCGACCTGAGCGGCAATCCTCTGAAGACTTATATTACCCTTGAATTCCTGATCGCCTTTTCTGCCGTTGCGGTGACGGCCCTGATTTACCTGACCGACGGTTGGATGGCGGGGCTCATGACCGTCGAATCGCTGACGTCGGGCGGCTGGATCTTTGCCCGCTTTGCGCTGGTTTCTCTCTATCTCGTCGTTCCCACGGTTTTGATGGGTGCGACGACGCCGGTGATGGGCAAGGTTTTCGTAAACAGCTTCGACGCGCTCGGCAGGGGGATCGGTTCCCTGTATGCGGCCAACACCTATGGGGCCATGGCCGGTGCCTTTATTGCCGGTTTTCTGCTCGTTCCCCTGCTGGGGGTGAAGGGCAGCATTGCGGTTGCCGTGTGCTTCAATGTGGCCGTCGCCTTGCTGCTCCTCCGTTATGGCAAGAAGCTGCCGGAAGCCGCCGGAACTGGGCCGGAGGAAAATAAGGCAAGCCGCAAGAAGGCAAGGCAACCCAAAGTCCAGGTTGCGCCAGATGCCGCCGCCGCCAGGGAAACTGCCCACTCCGGCTTCGCCCTGACGCTGATCGTTCTTTCCGGTTTTTGCGCGCTCGCTTTCGAAATCCTGTGGACGCGCGCATTTGTCGTCCAGTTCAAATCGACGGTTTATCTTTTCAGCAATCTCCTGACGGTTTTTCTTTTCGGAATGGCCATGGGCTCGCACTTTATCAGCAAGCGGCTCGACTATCTGAAGCACCCGCTGGAACTCTTCGGGATGGCGCAGTTGAGCATCGGTGTGCTGGGCATGTTGAGCGTGGTCTTTTTTAATTATGCGAGCGGTATCGCCGGGGCGCTCGGCACGGCAGAAGGCGGCGCCGGCTGGGCGGCAGACGTGGTTGCCACGTTTGTCCTGATGCTGACCGTTTTTTTCGTTCCGACCTTTCTGATGGGGCTCGGATACCCGCTTATCTGCCGGGCTGCCGCCAAATCGATCGAGTCGCTGGGCCGCGACGTGGGCCTCATTTACGCCACCGGGACGGCGGGCGGCATCGCGGGATCGCTGGTGGCAGGGTTTGTGCTGTTGCCGACCGTGGGTTTGCAAAACGCCATCTTCCTGGTTTCGGTCGTTGCGCTGGCCACCGGGGGGCTGGCGTTCCGGAAGCGCGTTCCGCAATACCGCTCGGCCAGGATAGTCCCGCTATCGGCGCTCATCGCCTTGGTCGTCTTTGCGGGGATCAAATTTTCGGGAATCGACATCGGGCTTGGGCGCAAAGCGGAGGGGGAAACAGTTTTCGCCAAAGAAGGGGTCATGGGCACCGTGCGTGTCATGCGCAATCCGGAACAGGATCGTTTGACCCTGATGGTGAACAGTTACAGCCTTGCCTCTAGCGGGGACGTGGCGGCAAGGTTCGGGCACATCCCGATGTTGCTGAAACCTGACGCCAGGGACGTTCTTGTCATTTCTCTGGGTTCGGGAATAACCTCCGGCTCCGTCGGCGGGCATCCCGTGGAACGTATCGAGTGCGTCGAGATAGTGCCGACCCTTATGGAGGTGCAGCCATTTTTCGAGAAAGACAACCACAACATCACCGCCGACCAGCGTTTCAAGCTGACCTTCTGGGACGGCAGGCACTATGTGCGCGTAACCAGGGCCAAGTACGACCTCGTCATATCCGACCTGTTCCAGCCCGACAGTGCTGGCGTGGGCAACCTTTATTCGCGCGAGCATTTCCAGAACGTTCGGGCTACCCTCAAAGAAGGCGGCGCGATGGCGTTGTGGCTGCCGACCTACCAGCTATCGCCGCAAGACCTGAAGGTGGTCATGAGGACATTCGCCTCGGTTTTCGATCATGTGGGCGTTTGGTACGGCGATTACATCAGCGATTTGTCGTCGGTCATGCTCATCGGCTCGCAATCCCCCCTGCATATAGACCCCGAAATGCTTGCCGGGGCGCTCCAAAGGAAGGAAGTGCAACGGGACATGGTGGAGCACTCCGATATGCTTTCCTTCCTGAGTCTGTACATTACCGATCGCGACGGCATCATGCGTTTTACCGAAGGCTCCCCTCTCAATACGGACGATTTTCCGGTCATAGAATACACGGCGCCGCGCTCCATCGGCGCAAGGCATAGGAATGCGCTGGCGAATTTCGAGGCGTTCATCGGGCTGAGGGAGAAAGTTGCGCCGCTGTTGACGGGGGCGACTGCCGAATCCTTCGGGGGTTCGCTGGACAGATACTTCGATGGGCGAACGAGAATTCTCAACGGGAAAGTCCATTTTGCAAAAGAGGACTACCAGCGGCAATGGGACAGTTTCCGGGAGGCGGCACGCTATACCCCGCATGATCCTGCGCTGGCCTTCAATGCCCTGGATCTCGGCTACCTTTTTTACCATAACCGGAATTACAAGGCCGCCCTGACCATCCTGGAATGGTCGAGAAAGGTCGACCCAGGCCAGCCGCAGACGCATGAGTTGCTTGCAAAGGTTTATCGGGAAACTGGCCGCAATGAGGACGCGGCAGCGGCGCAAAGGGAATTCGAACAGATCACTTCCAGATATGCCAGGTGACCGATGATATCCGGCAATTCCAGCTCGCCACGAACGGACAGTTCCCGGTGCTTTAATTCCATCAGGCTGTAGGAGCTCGATTTATCGAGCGATTCATCGAGAGCAATCGCGTAATAAATTGCGCTCCTGCATGAGGTTTGGCTCTAATGGACAATCCGGGTTAAATGCGTCCGGTCGCGTTGCTCTTGTTGAAAGCCGGTCTTGCAATGCTATAATCGTGCTGGAAATAACATAACGGCACTTCATCAATATTCGCCATTCCCGCGCAGACGGGAAGCAGGCATATCGATTTGACTTGACTCCCGCCTGCGCGGGAGCGGCAAAGCGAATTTTTGAGGCGCCCATCAACAAACTATCCGGTATTGTGAACATAGGGAGATGGAGATGAAATCAACATTGGTTCGATTTGGCATGCTGGCTGCGCTGGCCGTTTTTCTGGCTGGTTGTGGCGGCGGGGGCGGGAGTTCCGTTTCCGGTGGCGCCGGGATCGGCCCGATCAATGTGGAGGGGCTTGCGGCTGCCGATCCGACGCAGAACCCTCAGGCTCCGTGGAATGCCCTCGTGGTTCTCGATGCATCCTTGCCGCTGGTTACGGTTAACGGCTCGCCGGTGGTGAATTTTGCCGTGCGCGATGCGGGCGGCAATCTTGTTCGCGGACTGAAACTGACCGGTGCCGCGAACTGCGGCGGCAGCAATGCAAAGTTCACCTTTGCCAAATTTGACGGCAGCGACTGGCAGAACCTGACGCAAGCCGGAAGCAGCGCCGCATCATTCGACGATGCCGCCGGAGCGACGTTAGCGGAGAATGCGGCGGGCCATTACACTTACCGTTCTGCAACCAGCGTGGCGGCCACCAAGGATGGCGCTACCGTCCATCGCGTCGGCATGCGGTTGTGCTTCACCGATCCCGCAACGGGAGCGACCGTGAAGGTCAACCCCTACCTCGATTTCACCGTTGGCGCAAACGGCACCGGCAATCCGGTCAAGGACGGCCAGAACCGGCTCACGGCCAGGAGGGTGGCCGACAAGGCATCGTGCAACGAATGCCATCAAACGCTCGCCGCCCGTCACGACGACGGCCTGGTTGACCCGAACATGTGCGTAACCTGCCACAACAAGGGCAGCGTCCATTTTGCAACCGGAAATTCCCTCGATTTCAAGCTGATGATCCACAAGTTCCACATGGGCAAACAACTCAAGAAAGACTATCGCTTGAGTACCTTTGTTGCTCGCCTGAGCTCTGGCGGAGTGGTCGCGGGCGTCGATTATCCTCAGGAGCAGAGAAACTGCGTCAAGTGCCACGACGGCTCGGCATCGGCGGCCAACCGGACGCCGGACGGCGAAAACTGGAAGACCAGGCCGGGCAAGAACGCCTGCTGGGCCTGCCACGACGATTACAAGGACACTACTTCCGCATGGTATGCCAAGCATCAGGGGGCTACCCTTGCCGGCGTGGACAGGGATAACCCGGATATCGCCAGCGACAGCGCCTGCCAGACATGCCACGGCGATACTGCGCCTAAGATCAACACCGCCGCAGTGCATGCCGTTCCAGAATGGGTCAATGGCGCGAATTACCAGTACAACATCCATGCCGTGACGTGGAACGCGGACCGCACGGTGAGCGTGGAGTTCTCGGTGATCAATCCGGTAAACGGCAGCGCATACGACATCAAAGGCGCCTCGTTTGCAAACCTGACCCTGCTGTTCGGATGGGGGGACGGCGACTACAGCAACGCTGGCGCGGTCGACGCTTCCGGAGCGCTCATCCCGGGAGGGCAGCCGGTTGCGATCAACGTTGCCTCTAAAGCTGTGGCGGTTGCGGGAACGAACAATCGCTACAGGGTGACCTCTACGGTGGTACCGGCATCCGCATCGGGCACTAGCGTTGTGGCATTGCAGGGCGGTATTCTTTTGACGGGGGTGAACGGTGTACCCTATACCGTGCCCGTGAAGGATGCGGTCAGCTACTTCGCCATCGGCGGCAGCGGTTCTGCCATACCACGGCGCACCGTGGTGAGCGCCGACAAGTGCAACACCTGTCACGGCAGGAACATCAACATGAACAATCATGTTCCGAGCCACGCTGCCAATTCCAACGATCCGGCAGTCTGCGTGATCTGCCACAACGGCAACAGCGTGCTCAACGGCACGACGGTGGCGGGCGGGGCGGTGACGGCGCTGCCGGAATCGGCCCACTTCAAGCGGATGATCCACATGAAGCACAAGGCGCAGGGCGCCAACTACCCGGTGATGCCATCCACGCTGAGAACCGCGCCATCCGCGCTCGGAAGTTATACGGGATATACGGGCGTAAGAAACTGCGATGCCTGCCACGTCAACGGCTCCTACATGGTGGACATGGGCACAATGGGCAGCAGTACGAAGCTGGATGTTGCGCTCGCCGCCAACAGCGCAAACGCGACGATTACCGACACCGATCCGTCGAACAATCCGGTGATCTCGCCCAAGGCAGCGGCCTGCTCGTCCTGCCATGACGACGATACGGCAAAGAATCATATGATTAATGTTGGCGGCGCGGCGTTCGGCACGAAGACACAGGGCGATATTGCCGGCGGCACTGCCGTGTACGAGGCATGTTATGGCTGTCACGCCAGCGGAGGCGTGGCGCCTGTGGATACCAAGCATGGTCTGAAATAAAAGCCGTTCGTGGTGAGCTTCGACCCCGCTCGGGACAGGCCTGCGAACCATGAATGGCCCTTCGACAGGCTCAGGGCGAACGGTCTATGGAAGTTGTAGCCCGGATGCAGCGTAGCGCAATCCGGGGGTGCATTAAGTCAATGATCACTGGTCCCCATGGCACTACCTTAAGCGCAATGATGGCAAACCCCCTCCCCTTCAAGGGGAGGGTTGGGGTTAACCAGCGACTTGGCCGCTGTTTTTTAGCGGCTTAGTCGAATGGCTAGTTGTTTCATCAGGGGATGGGGTTGAATGTGGCGAAAGAACCCATCCCCATCCTGGCCTTCCCCTTGAAGGGGAAGGGACGATAGCTCTCCACGATTTTTTGGGGAAAGGAAGTATGTCGATTTGTGCAGCATCTGGTGCTTTTACGCTTAAGGTAGTGCCATGAATCACTGACCCCATTTCATCCTGACTACCTTGCTGCATAAGGTGTTGCCGCTTGCGGGTTTTGCGGGCAGCAATTGCGATAGAATGCGAATTTTGAGAGGCTCACTTATGCTTAACCGGAATTATCCGAATCATGGGTTCGGGTTTGACGCTGCTCTACCGCGCCCCGCGCGTTCTGCCGCGCTTGCCGCACAGCGCGGGTTTACCTTGATCGAAATCATGGTGGTCGTCGTCATCATGGGCATATTGGCAGCGCTGGTTGTGCCAAAACTGATGGGGCGCACCGACGATGCGCGCATTATCGGCGCCAAGCAGGATATCGCCACCGTCATGCAGGCGCTCAAGTTGTACAAACTCGATAATCTGCGCTATCCGACAACGGAGCAGGGCTTGCAGGCGCTGATCATCAAACCTACCAGCGGGCCGGAGGCCAACGGCTGGAAAACCGGCGGTTATCTCGACAAGCTCCCCAAAGATCCATGGGGCAATCCCTACCAGTTTTTGTCGCCCGGAATAAAAGGCGAAATCGACGTGTTTTCGCTTGGAGCGGATGGCCAGGCGGGTGGTGTCGGCAACGATGCCGATATCGGGTCGTGGGATCTGTAATCGGACAATTTTCCGTTTTACCGGAGATGTGCGGGCATATCGGATACCGGAGGTTGTCGCGCGGTTTCACGTTGCTCGAGTTGCTGGTGGTGATGGTGATTGTCGGCATCACGCTCGGCATGGTGTCGTTTAATGCGATGCCGAGCAACCGACAAATCTTGCAAAACGACGCGCAACGAATCGCGCTGTTGCTGCAACTGGCGCGCGACGAGGCGATTGTGCGCAACCGCATGATTGCTTTCGAGGTCGAAGCGAACGGGTACCGCTTTTTGCTGCGCGAGGGAAATACCTGGCAGCCGCTCGCGCAAGACGATTTGCTGCGCGAACGCGCATTCAAGCAGTCCCCGGTCGTATTTTCCATCGATCCGCCTTCGGTCGAGCAAGAGCAAGACGCCCGATTGCGCATCGTCTTCGGCCGCGAACCGGTCAATAAACCTTTTGTTCTGACGCTGGTGACAGGCGATGCGCATGCCGTGATCCGCGCTGACGGGATCGGGCATTTTGTGGCCGAATAACATGCGTGGACTTACAGGAAAGGTTTCCGGAAATATCGCGTGCCAGGGCTTCACTCTGCTCGAAGTGCTGGTGGCGCTGGTCATTGTCGGCACCGCGCTGGGCGCCAGCCTGCGGGCAATCGGCAGTTTGACGCAAAACAGCAGCGACTTGCGCGCTTCGATGATGGCAACTTGGTCGGCGGAAAACCGGCTGGCGCAAATCCGCCTGGGGCGCGAATGGCCGCCGCTCGGGCAACGCAGATTCGAATGCGCGCAGGGCGAGTTGCAGCTGACATGCGAAGAAAATGTTTTCGCCACCCCGAACCCTTTTTTCCGCCGCGTCGAAGTGATCGTGTTCGACATGCAAAGCACCGGGGACGCGCAGAGCACCGGGCGCCGTATCATCAAGTTGGCCCAAGTGGTGCCGAATGCGCAATAGGCCAGCGAGTAACGGCATCGTGCACGCCATTCCGCTGCCGGCCAGGCACAGGGGTTTGACCCTGATCGAGTTGCTGGTCGCCATCGGCGTGCTGGCGTTCATCGCGGTGCTCGGTTGGCGCGGGCTCGACAGTATCGTGCGCTCGCGCATTGCCCTTACCGGGGATCTCGAACAGACGCGCGGGATGCAGCTTGCCTTCGCCCAGATGCAAAGCGATTGCGCGCATCTCGCCAGTGCCTCCGTCCTGCCGGAGCGGATGCCGCTTCTCGTCGAGCAAGGCCGGTTCTCGCTGGTGCGCACGGTATTTTCCGACAACCAGCCGTCACGTTTGCAAGTCGTTACTTATAGCGTCAGGGAAGGCATGCTGACGCGCCGCGAATCGGCCGTCACGCGCGATTTGACGGAGCTGGATGCCATGTGGCGGGCTGCCGCGAACGATATTGATGTCGGCCAGGCGGTGGTGCTGCAATCGGGAGTCGCCGCGCTGACGGTGCGGCTATGGATCAACGGCGGCTGGCGTGCGGGTGTCGGTGCGCTGCCGTCGACTACTCCTGCAGGCCTGAGCGCGAGCCTTTTTGTGCCGTCCGGGCTGGAGGTTACTTCGCGGCTGCAAGAACGCGAGGGCAGCCTGCTTAAAATATTTCTGCTGGGGGCGGTGTAGCCATGCGTCCTGTACCGCAACACCGGCAACGCGGCATCGCGGTGGTAACTGCGCTGTTGCTGACGACGCTGGCAATCACGATTGTCGCCAGCCTTTTCTGGCAGCAACAGGTGCAGGTGCGCTCAATCGAGAACCAGCGGTTGCAGTTGCAAAAACAATGGATATTGCGCGGTGCGCTCGATTGGGCCAGCCTGATTTTGCGCGAGGATGCGAAATATTCAAACATCGACAGCCTGGATGAACCGTGGGCGACGCCGCTTGCGGAAACACGGCTCGATCAGTATGTCGAAAATGGCCGCGCAGATGATAGTATTGCCGACGCGGCGTTATCGGGCAGCATCAGCGATGCGCAGGCGCGCTATAATTTGACCAATCTGAGCCAGAACGGTATTACCGACCCCGCCGAAGTTGCGATTTTCGCGCAACTGCTCGAAAACGTGCAGGTAGATACGGCGCTTGCGCAGGCAACCGCCGATGCGATGGCGGCGGCATACCGCCCTCCCGGCAGCAGTGCGGCGACAATACCGCAAACTGGCGCCGCGAATGACGGCAGCCAGCCCACACCGCAGCCGATGAATCTCGTACACGTGGAAGACTTATTGGCGGTGCCGGGTTTTTCTCCGGAGGCGTTCGACAGGCTGAAAAATTTTGTGATTTTCCTGCCCAGCGCCGCGCCGGTCAATGCGAATACTGCGCCG
The DNA here is from genome assembly GCA_001801215.1 of Gallionellales bacterium RIFCSPLOWO2_02_FULL_59_110. GTDB lineage: Bacteria > Pseudomonadota > Gammaproteobacteria > Burkholderiales > Gallionellaceae > Gallionella. Next base: position 14,021 of record MGXA01000033.1, read on the forward strand.
GTCGAGGTGCTGGCGGCCAGAGTGGGTTCACACGCCCTTGCCGCTTCACTGGTGGCAGGCCGCAAAGCCGCCAGTTTTCGCGATGTTGCCGATCTTGCACAACGGTTTCCGGGCGCGGCACCGGCAGTATCGGCCAGCGACGTATCGGTCTCAACCCATTTTTTTCTGGTTGATGGTAAAGTGCGCATAAGCCGGGCCGGGCTGGATGTGCAGGCGCTGATCGAGCGTAATGGCGCCAATACAAAGGTTGTCTGGATTCGAGAATACTAGAAAGAGAACGAAACAAGTTGAGCACACTTTATATCCGCCCGCCGTCCAGATATGCCGCCGACAATGAAGCGCACTTGCTTGAACTGGTTTGCCCGTTCGCGCAGGTGTCGCATGACGGCTCAATCGAGCGCGAAGGCGCGGCGCCCTTGCAGGATTTGTCCGGTTCGGCGGCAAAGGCGCAACGCGTGGTGTTGTTGCTGTCCGCCAGCGATGTAACCTTGTTGCGCATGCAGGTGCCGCCGCTCTCGGCGGCCAGGCTGAAGGCGGCGCTGCCCAATCTGGTGGAAACGCAGCTGCTTGACGATCCGTCCGGGTGTGTGGCGGTTGCAGGCGCTTCATCGGACGGGTTGCGCACCATCGCGGTGGCGCAGCGCGCCTGGCTCGAACTCCTGGCCAGAACCTTGATCGCATTCGGCGCTCAACGGGTTGCGGCGCTGCCGGCGCAATTATGTTTGCCCTGTCAACCGGGTGGCCTGACCGCTGCAATCGGCGAGCGGGATGGCGCGATCGATGTGACGCTGCGCCTCTCGGAGCATGACGGCATCGGCATGACGATTGCGCCTGCCCCGAACCAGGGCGAAGGTCGCGAAGCGCTGGAAGCCCTAGCGCATGAGGTTATCCGGGCATTGCTCGCGGTGGTGCCCGAAGCGCCGATTGCGTTGTATGTGCCGCAATCGGCTCTGGGCACTTACCGGGAAGCCATCAGTGATGTCGCTATGGCGACCGAACGCATCGGCGTGTTTGCCGACAATTGGCCGCACTGGATTGCCGGCGCGCGCGGCGCGACACTCGATCTGATGACCGGGTTGGGCGCGGCGGGCAGCCCAAAGCGCGACTGGCGCACGTGGCGCTGGCCGCTGGCGCTGGCTGCCGCAGTTCTGGCCATCAATGCCGCCGCGTTGAATTTTGAATGGTGGCGCATGAAGAGCGAAGCCAAGTCGCTGCGCTCGACCATGATCCAGATCTACAAATCGGCCTATCCGAACGAATCCGTGATTATCGATCCCATCGCGCAAATGCAGCAGAAGATCGCCATCGGCAAACGCAATTCCGGGTTGTCGGCACAGGATGACTTTACGGCGATGGCGGCGGTTTTTGGCGAAACATGGTCCCGGATCATGCCGGGCAAGCCGGAACTCGCCATTGCTGCGCTCGAATATCGCGAGCGCAGCTTGTTCGTGCGGTTCAAACCCGACGCGGAAACGCCGGCGCAGCAGATGCAGCAGATGAAGACCGCGCTGGCCGAGCGCAATTTGTCGCTCGAAGTTGCGCCTGCGCGGTCGGCGGCAACAGTGTGGCAACTCCGGAGCATGAAATGAACCCGACCGGCATGTTGAATCGATACAAGCAATCGTTAGCGGAGTTCTGGGCAGCGCGCGATGCGCGCGAGCGCACGACGCTCGCCGCTGCCGCCGCAGTGGCGGCGTTTGGCCTGTTTTACGCATTGCTGATCGATCCTGCCCTGACCGGCCGCGAACAGTTGAATAAAAATCTGCCGGAGTTGCGCCAGCAAGTTGCGCAGATGCAGGGGTTGTCGAAGGAAGCGGCAATGTTTGCCGGGATATCGGCATTGCCGGTGCCTGAACTGTCCAGGGAAAGCATCGAAACAGCGCTTGCGGGCAAGGGCCTGAAGCCGCAAAGCGTGACGCTGAGCGGCGGTCTCGCCAAGGTGCAGTTCGCCTCGGTTTCTTTTACCGGGACGCTGGAGTGGCTGGGCGAGATGCAAAAGAACGCTAAGCTGTCGGTGGTCGATGCCAATATCGTTGCGCTGGCCCAGCCCGATATGGTCGATGCGATATTAACCTTGCAGAAATCCAAGAATGAATGATCCGATTTTCAGATTTATGCACGATAACACCGGCATTGGCGGTTGTCCGCCGTTCTCCCGGTGGCTGGACAAAATAGCGCAACAGGGTGAAAAGGATATTCATTGCGCCGCTTAATAGTATGGTCGTTGGCGGGTATTGTCGGCGCCGCGCTCACAGTAATGGTGTTTCTTCCGGCGAACTGGATGGTAGCGCTGGTGGAGTTGCAGACCGGCGGTCGTTTGACATTGGGCGATGCGCAAGGCACGTTGTGGCGCGGCTCGGCATTTATTGGCGGGGCGCCCGACGGCAACGATCCGCTGACGCCGCTATTGCCCGGAAGGTTTTCCTGGCGCTTGTCCCCGCTGCTGCTGCTGGGGCATGTCGATGCGGAACTGGAAAATGCTGCGGCATTGTCGCAGCCGGTCAGTGTGACGGGCAGTTGGCATCAATGGCAATTAAGTCCGGCAGCGGTTCTGTTGCCGGCGGAACGCCTGGCGGCGCTGGGTGCGCCGCTGAATTCGATACAACCATCCGGGCAGATGCGGTTATCATGGGAAACGATGCAGTTCGTGCGGCAGGGCGGAGCAGTCGATGCGAGCGGCACCATGAATCTGGAGTTGAAGGACATGGCATCGCGGCTGTCGCCAGTCAAGCCGTTGGGGACGTATAATATATCGTTGGACTGGCGTGGGCAGCAGGCATCAGTGATGCTCAAGACGGCCAAAGGGCCGATGCTGTTAAGCGGGTCAGGTGTGTTTGCCAACGGACATTTGCAGTTTTCCGGCGAGGCGGAAGTCGAGGCGGGGCATGAAGAGAGGCTGGCGAATTTAGTGAATTTGCTGGGACAACGTCGCATGGAAGGCGGCAGAAATATTATCGCGCTAGAGTTCAAATGACAAAAAACAGATTGGTAGCATGGCGGTGCCGGAGCGCTGCGTTTGTATTGCTCTGCGCAATGGCAGGAGTGCAGCAGGCGCAGGCGCAGAATAACGTTACGAATGAACCCACCCCAGCAAGCAAGGGCACGCTCAATTTTGTTGACGCCGACATCGAATCGGTGGTCGCGGCGATCGGCGATTACACCAATACGACCTTCATCATCGATCCGCGCATCAAAGGCAAGATCAACCTGGTATCGGCAAAGCCCCTCACCAAGGCAGAGGCGCTCCAGCTCCTGAGTTCTGTGCTGCGTTTGCAAGGTTACACGGTGACGACCGGCAACGGCTATGCCAAAGTGGTTCTGGAAACCGATGCCAAAATTCAGGGAGGATTGCTCCAGGCCGAGGCGGTGCGCGGCGACCAGATCGCGACGCAGATTTTTCGGCTGAACCATGAGTCCGCCGCCAGTCTGGTGACGGTATTGCGCCCGCTGATTTCGCCCAACAACGCCATCACCGCCAACGTTGGCAGCAATGCGCTGGTCATCACCGATTACGCCAGTAACCTGCTGCGGCTGGGCAAAATCATTGCGGCACTGGACGATCCGTCAAGCATCAATCCGGAGGTGGTGCCTATCCGCCATGCGATCGCCAGCGATATTGCGGCGATGGCCGGTCGGCTGCTGGAACAGGGGGTAGGCAGAGGCGAGGCAGGGCGCATCAATTTGCTGGCAGATTCGCGCACCAACTCGGTGGTGGTGAGCGCGCCTTCCGAAGCGCGCGCCAATCTGGCGAAGACCTTGCTGGAAAAACTCGACCAGCCGACCGCGCAGCCGGGCAACGTGCATGTGGTTTACCTGAAAAATGCTGAGGCTGCCAAGCTTGCGGAAACCCTGCGTACCGTGATGTCGGCGGACGCTTCAGTGACGACAGGAGCTCCAGCGTCTGCAGGTTCGGCACCCGGTTCGGCAGCCGCGTCGGCCAAGGTGCAAAGCGGCGGGGCGGGCGGATTTATTCAGGCCGATCCGACGACCAACGCATTGATCATTACTGCCAGCGAACCGGTTTATCGCAACTTGCGCGCGGTCATCGACCAGCTCGATGCGCGCCGCGCCCAGGTTTATATCGAGTCGCTGATCGTCGAAGTGACGGCGGGCAAGGCGGCCGAACTGGGTGTGCAATGGGTCGGAGTGTCGGGGGATAGCAACAGCAAATACCGGATCGGCGCCCTGACCGGTTTCAACGCCGGAGGCAACAACCTGATCAACCAGGCTGCCGCCAAACTTTCCGGCGGTACGCCGACGCCGCCGAGCAACGGCCTGTCTATCGCCCTCTTCAACCAGTCAGGCATGGGAGCATTGGCCCATGCGCTCGAGACCGATTCCGGCGCAAATATCCTGTCCATGCCCAACCTGATCACGCTCGACAACGAAGAAGCAAAAATCATCGTCGGCAAGAACGTGCCCTTCATCACCGGACAGTACACGACGGCCTCGTCCGGGGGAGGCGCCGGTGTGAACCCGTTCCAGACAGTCGAGCGCAAGGATATCGGTTTGACCCTGCGCGTGAAACCGCAGATATCCCAGGGCGGCACGGTCAGGATGTCGATTTACCAGGAAAACTCCGACATTTTCGATTCGTCCAATTCGGCCGGGCTTATCACCAGCAAGCGCTCGCTCGACACCAATGTGCTGGTGGACGACGGGCAGATCATCGTGCTGGGCGGCCTGATCGAAGACAACATGCAGGACGGCGTCGAGAAGGTGCCCGGACTGGGGGATATTCCGCTCATCGGCAGTTTGTTCCAGTACAAGAAACGCAGCCAGACCAAGACCAACCTGATGGTGTTCCTGCGGCCGACCATAGTACGCAGCAACGAGCAGAGCGTGAACCTGGCGATGGACCGCTATGACTACATCCGCGACGTGGAAGTCAGCAAACAGCCGGAGCGGACGATCGTGCTGCCGAACATGGACGCGCCGCTGTTGCCGAAATTGCAGAACGGACAGATACCGGGCGGTCTTTTGTTCAACCGGATGGACAGTGGCTCCCTGTTCAACAAGGCCGGAGCGGCAAATTTGCCGTCAGCGCAGAACCCTGCCCCGCAAGAACCGGCGCCGCAACAACCGGCGCTAACGCCATCGAATGAATAGCAGTTGCGGGAGAGGTTACAGCCATGACTGATGCCCGCCTTCTGCCTTACGCGTTTGCCCGCGACTTCGCGCTGCTGGCGCAGCGCGGCGGCGCTGCGGGCAGCCCGGTCGAAGTCTGGGTGTCGGATGCGACCGCACCCAAGGCCATTGCCGAAGTGAGCCGCTGTTTCGGGCGCATCCGCCTCAAGTCCGTGCCGCGCGCAACGCTCGAAGCCGAGATCGCCCGCGCCTACGCCGATTCCGGCGGCGATGCGGCGCAGGTCATCGACGAATACGAATCCGACCTCGACCTGAACAAGCTGATGCAGGACATGCCTGCCATCGAGGATCTGCTCGAATCCGCCGACGATGCGCCGGTAATCCGCATGATCAACGCGTTGCTCACCCAGGCCTTGCGCGAGGGTGCATCGGATATCCATATCGAGCCTTTCGAGCAGATTTCGGTGGTGCGCTTCCGTATCGACGGCGCGTTGCGCGATGTGGTGCGCCCGAAGAAGGCGATCCACGCCTCGTTGATTTCGCGCATCAAGATCATGGCGCAGCTCGACATCGCCGAAAAGCGCCTGCCGCAGGACGGGCGCATCGCGCTGCGCGTCGGCGGCAAGGCGGTGGACGTGCGCGTTTCCACGCTGCCCACCGGGCACGGCGAACGCGCGGTGCTGCGCCTGCTCGACAAGGAATCCGGCAAGCTCGACTTGCAGCATCTGGGCATGAGCGCCGATGTGCTGGCGCAATTCGACAAGCTGATCGCGCAGCCGCACGGCATCGTGCTGGTCACCGGGCCGACGGGCTCCGGCAAGACCACCACGCTGTATGCCGCGCTCTCCCGGCTGAACGCCACCAGCACCAACATCCTCACCGTCGAAGACCCGATCGAGTACGAGCTGGCCGGTATCGGCCAGACCCAGGTCAACGCGCGCATCGACATGACCTTCGCCAAGGCGCTGCGCGCGATCCTGCGCCAGGACCCGGACATCATCATGATCGGCGAAATCCGCGACCTGGAGACCGCGCAGATCGCGGTGCAGGCATCCCTGACCGGCCATCTGGTGCTGGCGACGTTGCACACCAACGACTCGGCGGCAGCGGTGACGCGCCTGCTCGACATGGGCATCGAACCGTTCCTGCTGTCGTCGTCACTGCTCGGCGTGGTCGCGCAGCGGCTGGTGCGCAAGCTGTGCCCGCACTGCAAACGCCAGGAAGGTCAATTCTGGGTCGAGGCAGGTTGCGAAAAATGCGGCCAGACCGGCTATCAGGGGCGGGTCGGCGTCTATGAGCTGCTGCTGACCACCGAGCAGATCCGCGCGCAGATACACAGCCAGGCATCCGAAGCAGATATCCGCGCCACCGCGATGAAAGACGGCATGCGCACGATGCGCGAGGACGGCGAACGCTGGCTGGCCGATGGTACGACGACCGAGGCGGAGTTGCTGCGTGTCACCAAGGAGTAATTCTGAAAACTGGAGTTCTATCCGCAGATTACGCAGATTAACGCAGATTTCCAGACGGCTGCGGGTGGGCGCTGTATCACCCAAACAGCGGGTCGGCAATCCAAGGATTGCCTGTTTTTAATCTGCGAAAATCTGTGTAATCTGCGGACAACTGCTTTTTATAGTGTTAATAATGCCTCTTCATTTTGAATTGGAATAAATAGCTTGCCCGCATTCAGTTACGAAGCAGCCGATGCGCATGGCGCAGTCAAGAAGGGCGTCATCGACGCGGAGAGCGCGCGCGCCGCGCGCTCCGACCTGCGTTTGCAGGGATTGGTGCCGATCAGCGTCGCGGCGATTGCGGGTCAATTGGATGAAGCTGGCCAGACCAAACATAGCGCATTCGGCGACAAGCTCTCCACGGTGGAGCTGGCGCTGTTTACCCGCCAGCTGGCGAGCTTGCTGGAAGCCAGCCTGCCGCTGGAGCAGGCGTTTTCCGCATTGCTGGAGCAGGCCGAACGGACTTATGTGCGCGACCTGATCGCATCGATCCGCTCCGAGGTGATGGGCGGAGCATCGCTGTCCGATGCGCTGGCCAAACATCCGCGCGATTTTGCCGACATCTACCGCGCGCTGGTTGCCTCCGGCGAGCAGATCGGCCAGCTGTCCAGGGTGCTGTCGCGTCTGGCGGACTATATAGAGCGGCGCAATGCGCTGGTGCAGAAGGTCAAGCTCGCGTTCACTTATCCGGCGATCGTCACGGTGGTGGCGTTCCTGATCGTGATATTTTTGCTGACCTATGTGGTGCCGCAGATCGTGTCGGTGTTCGCCAATACCAAACAGAAGCTGCCGTTCCTGACGGTGGTGATGCTGGGTATCTCGGATTTCGTGCGCAATTACGGCTGGATCGTGTTGCTTGCCGCCATCGGGCTGGGATTTGCCTGGCGTCGCGCCCTGAAAAACCCCGCGATCAAGCTGCGCTGGCATACCTGGCTGCTGACCGCGCCGCTGTATGGAAGATTCGAGCGCAGCCTCAACACGGCGCGTTTTGCCAGCACGTTGGCGATCACGACCGGCTCAGGGGTGCCGATCCTGCGCGCGTTGCAGACCAGCCGCGACACCCTGACCAATGTCGCGATGCGCGCCCAGGTCGAAGAGGCGACGGCCAGCGTGCGCGAGGGCGTCAGCCTGGCGCGCGCGCTGTCGGCACACAAGCATTTTCCGGCGCTGCTGATCCACATGATCCGCGCCGGCGAAACGACCGGCGAGTTGCCGCCGATGCTGGAGCGCGCCGCCAACGCGCAGGAGCAGGATCTGGAACGGCGCGCGATGACGATAGCCGGATTGCTGGAACCGGTGCTGATACTGGCGATGGGGGTGGTGGTGCTGCTGATCGTGCTGGCCGTGCTGATGCCGATCATCGAAATCAACCAGTTGGTGCGGTAGGATGCGCATGGTAAACCCGATAAGAGGAATGGAATGAAACGCTTGCCGCTCGTTGCAACTTTTGTATTGTTCATCGCGTTATGCGTATCGGCCGCGTATTGGGCAATGCAGTTTTTCAAACCGCCGTTGCGCGCGGTTGCTGCCCCGCCGCAAACCATGCAGGGATTCACCCCTCCGCGCCTAGACGCTGCGGCGGCCTTGTTCGGCGGCCGCACGACCATCGCCGTTGCCGTCAATTTTCAACTGCACGGCGTGATTGCCGCCGGTAATCCGACCGAGGGTGTGGCGATCCTGGCGGCTGGCGGCAAACCGGCGCAAGCGATCAGGGTCAACACCGAGGTGATGCCCGGCGTAATGGTCAAGGAGGTGCATCCACAGTATGTTCTGCTATCGGAAAGAGGCGTGGTGAAGCGGGTCGACCTGCCAGAAATAGCGAAAGCGCAGGGAGGGGCAGGCAACCCGGCGGGAGCCGTCAACCCCGTTGGTGTAAGCAACGCAACCGGAGTTGGCACCACGGCAGGAACCGGCACCGTACTGAGAGGCAGGCGGGCGAGAGCCAATATTCGCGAAAGTTCGGATGAGGAATGAGGCTGCGAGGCGCACCGGGAGGTGGCAGGCAAAACAGCAATAAACCTTGCGGCCGCAGTTCAATCCGCCGATTACGCAGACCTGCACAGATTTGCAACAGTTGCCGTCTGTTTATGGGGCGCGCTCGGAAATGCCGCGCTGCATGGCGATCAACGCAGCTTCGGTGCGCGAGCGCACATGCAGTTTTTGCAGGATATTCGTCATGTAATGCTTGACGGTCTTTTCCGCGAGATACATGGCATCGCCAATTTCCTTGTTGGTAAGCCCCTGGCTGAGGAGTTTGAGGATTTTTGCCTCGCGCGCGGTCAGCTCGGAAAGCGGGTCAGCGGATTGCGGGCGCGAGAGTTCGGTCAGCATGTCCGCAGCCAGTGCGGGCGAGACATAAGCCTCGCCACCCGCCACACTGCGCGTGATAGCGCGCAATTCACCCGCCGATACGCCCTTCAATACATAACCGTGCGCCCCTGCCTTGAGGGCTGCCAGCAGGTTTTCCCGGTTCTCGGAAACGGTGAGCATCATGATGCGTATCATCGGTATGCTGGCGGAGATTTTTCCGGCAGCAGCGACACCGCCCATTCCGGCCATCTCGACATCTAGCAGCGCCATGTCGGGACGCAAGCGCTGCGCAAGTTCAACGGCTTCTTCTCCGCTGCCGGCTTGGGCGACTATCTCAAAATCCGGTTCCGCGCCAAGCGATAGAGCGACTCCTTCGCGGAACAGGGGGTGGTCATCGGCAAGAAGAATGCGGGTCGGTTTAGGCATGGGTTATTTCATTGGCTGATAGAGGTAGCCGGGCGCGGATACAGGTGCCGCGTCCGGGTGCGGAATCGACTTCGAATATACCACCAAGCAGCCGGACGCGTTCGCGCATGAAATTAAGCCCGAGCCGCCCAGATACCGCAGCCGCCTGAAAATCGAAACCGGCGCCGTGGTCAGCTATTGTTATCAGCACCTCGCACTCGGCCTGATGCATGCTCACTTGCGGCGAGCTGCCAGGCGCGTGCCGCCAGCAGTTGTTCAGGGATTCCTGGAGTAGCCGGTACACCGTGATCTTGACCGCGAGCGGCGCTTTGTCCAGGATTTCATCGATATCGGCCCGGACTGTTTGTCCGGACATGCGCTCGAAATCGTCTATGGCGCGCCGGGCGGTGTCGGCGAGGGACAGTTCGGCGATGCCCGGCATGGCCAGCCCGGCTGAAATTTTGCGCACGTCCCGCAGCGAGGATTGCAACGCATCGTGGATGTTGCGGAAGTCTTGCGCAGCGCCGCTCGGCGATGAAGCGCAGTTTTGGAATGCCGCAGCAAATTCATCGAAACGCATCAAGGCAAAGGCAATAGCCTGCGCCGGGCCGTCGTGCAGGTCGGCGGCAACCCGGATCAGGAACTCCTCGTTGAGAGTGGTCGTGCTTTCGCCAGCCTTGTGCACCTGCTCGCGCATGCGATCGTTATCTTCGAGGGCGGAGCGCAGTTGCTGGAGCTGCTGGCGCAGGTCGCGCTGCTGGTCGTGGATGGTAAGGCTGGCGCGACGCACCAAGCCGAACAGCAGCAGGTAGATGGCGAGAGTGACAATCGCGACAAACACCCAGCTACGCTGTTGGGCGGTGCTGATATCCCGTTCCAGGTTTTCCGAATATAGGTAGAACTCGGCAACCGAGATGACTTTGCCCTGGCTGCCGACGCGTGCCGGCACGTAGACTTCGAGCAGTCGCTGCCAGCGATTCTTCTCGGTCAGGTTGTCCGCCTCGTCGAGATTGCTCATGCGCGCCTGCAACGCGCCTTTGAAAGCCGCTGCGAGCAGCCCATCGATCGGAAAGCGAAGCCCCAGTTGCGAGTGGTTGTTGCTATAGACGATGCGCCCATCGGCGTCCCAGAGCTTGAAGCTGACCACCTTGCGGCTTAGCGGCCCTTCGACGAACAGATGATCGAGTGCATCGTGAGATTCGGCGCCCAGCGTTCCAACGCTTGGCCAGTCATGGAATTGCGTCGCCAGGATGCTTTCCACGTAAACCGCCGAAATCGCCGCAGCGCGGTTCACCGCACTTGTCTCTATTTGCCGCCCCATCCAGGTGCCGATGGAGGCCATGCCGATCGCGAGAATCGCGAAGATCGCCAGCATGAACTGGTGCGAAAAACTCAGGCGGCTGAATGCTTGGTTCAGGGTTGCAGGCACTGGAATCTCTCGTTATGCGATTTTGTAATGATTACTGGAGCCGAAAATCATAACACGGTGGGAATGACAAAGATAAGACGAAAGTCTGATAAAAACGGAACTTTAGTCTTGTCTGATTAGGGCAGAAAGGCCGTAGTGCGCTGTTCCGAAAATGTAAATAATGCTTCACCGAATGGCGTTTTTGATCGATCTTGCCTGCTCGATAGCGTCTTCGGTGCGCTTTGTAATGCATTGATTATTGATCCGGCCCGGTGAAGTAATAAACCTGTTCTGGCTAAGTTTGCCGAAACCCTTTCTCCCTTCGGCAAGAATTAAGCTCAGCGGGCTTCAAACATAGTCTGGCCGGATCAATATTTTTAATAAAAGATATGTACGTCCCTTGCCGCAATAATCTTGGTATTTCGCTATTATTCAAAATGATACGACTTTCTGAGTGGTTGCATTGCCAGGGGTGTATTTAATTTGTGCTTTATTAGAGTTCAAATCCACAATTGCGATTTCGAATTTCGACAAGGGAGGGGGAGGTAATGAGAGCCAAGCTTGTTCGAATGGCAGTACCAAAGTTAACTCAAAGGAGTTCTATTATCATGGAAAGTGTACAAAAAGGTATTAGCATTTCAAGCAGCTGCAATAAAAAGCTGCACGCGGCCCTGGTGATCGCCGGTCTGGCGTTCATGCCGTTTGCGCTGACAGGATGTAACTCTTCGTCCGGCGGCGGCACCACCGAGCCACCATCAAACGGCGGCGGCACCGAGCCACCACCGCCACCGCCACCACCAGCGGCGGCATTCAAGGTCAATTTTGCGGATGGCGCACCCAGCGTGAATTGGGGGAGCGAGGTCACCGTAACCGCCTTCAGGCCGGGTCAGGCGAGCCATGAGTATTTGTCGACTGCGGGGGCGGGGCACACCGGGGCACCGCTGGTGGCGATGGGCTGTGCCGCTTGCCATGAAACCAACCTGTTAAACCCTCCCCAGGTGGCGGCGAAACACGACGAGGACGAACCCGTCCACGACATCGCCACCGTCGATCTCAAGATTGCGGCGGCCTACGATGCCAGCAATTTCTACCTCAAGGCAAGCTGGCAGGCCGAGCGCCCCGGCATCACGCACGGCAGGGCGGTTTACAAGAACGGCGCATGGGTGAAAGACTCCATGGCAAACGAGCCGGGCGCAGATCCTGCGGCTGTGGGCAAGGTTTTCGCCGCCGAGGATCGTTTCGCGACCATGTTCATGCCAGCGTCCAAGGATGTCAATACGGGCAACGCGGGGCTTTCCTTTCATACGGCAGGCTGTTTCGTGACCTGTCATAACGACATGGACGACATGCCTGAATGGAATGCGGCCGGAAAAGAAACGCTCAAGTATCTGGTCAGAAGCAAAGCCAGAACCGAGGGCGCCAGCAACGGCGCTACCAAGTTTGCCACCGGCACCGAGACCGATGCGGACGTGACATCTGGCGCTACCCAGAACTTCCCGGATATGTGGCACTGGCGCGGCGGTCGTTCGGCCATCATCAATACTGTGACCGACGGTTTCGTCATGCAGTCCCGCGCCAACGATGGCGGCTCCAATTTCTATGCAGACAATACCCTCGTTACGGAGACTGGCTGGATGTATGACGCAAGCTGGATGGAGGCCTGGATCACTGCCAACTTCCCGAACTATACGGGCGAGAAGAAAGTGCATGCCCTTCCAGCCGCCCTGTGGGATCAAGCACTGCAAAATACGCCTACGCTTGTCACCGCCGGCGCCAACAAGAACGCGGTTGCATACAATGCGACGACAGCCAAGTTCCAGGAAGGAGACATCCTGCCGCAGCGCGTGCTGACGCCGAAGACAGGCAGCAGATCCGACGTCAACGCCTACGCCTCCTGGGAAAGTGGCACCTGGACCGTGATCTTCAAGCGCGCGCGCGATACCGGCAATAAGGATGATCACGTCCTGAACTTCGACGCGGAGAATTACAGCTTCGCTTTCGCGGCCCACCAGGATCACACCCAGCACCGCTGGCACCATGTGACCTACCCGGTCACCATGGGCAAGGAAGGCTCCAACGCCACCATCAAGGCAAAACTGAACTGAGCGTAAACTTGTAAAGATAAACGGGCGGGCTCATTGAGCCCGCCCGACTGTTTGACGGCGGCCATCATTGATGGCCACTTTTTCATCCCGCCGTATTCTGCCGAAGGACCTGCACGAATGGTCGGTCAAGTGTGCGCCTTATCACTGCAAATATATGGGCGGAGCCCCGCCCATTGCGGTGGCCAGCCCGAATATTTACGCGGTGTTAATGCCACCTGCTTCGTTCAGTCAGGCGACGATCCCGCCTTTACATTTGCACGCCGCAAAGTTTGAAAAATTTCAAAGCGGGTGAGTTGTAAAGAGGATTTGTAAAAAGGCTTGACGAGCTTAATAAGGTTGAAATAGTATCGTCCCGCAGTGCTGATGTTGTAGCGGGCAAACCTGTCTGAACTGCAATATGCCTGTGGTTGGTGCTTCGCTTACCTACATTCCATTACGACAATCTTTAAGGTAGATCTCGTGCGATTGGCCGGGGTTGAAAGCCCCCGTGTGTAGTGTCAACCTGGTTTACTGCTGGTGCGTTATGTTCGATGCGTCGGGTTTTAATGCAAAGAGTGGTTGGTGTTGGTATTTTTACATTTTAAACAGGAGGGGATTCCCATGAAACAAAAGAATATTGGCTACGCACTGCTGGCGGGTAGCATGTTGTTTGGTCTTACCGTTGCATCCGGTGCTTATGCTGCCGACGTGAACAAGCTTGCCGAAAATTGCGCGGGCTGTCATGGTGCGGATGGGGCAAATAGCGACAGCCACATACCGAATATCGGCGGCATGTCGGCCAAATATCTGACCATCACGATGGCGCATTACAAGCACAAGGAACGCCCCTGCGTCGAGATCGAAGTACAGTCCGGCGCCAAGAAGGGCACCAAGACCGATATGTGCAAGGTGGTCGCCGAGTTGAGCGACGATGACGTCAAGCAATTGTCCGATTACTATGCCGGGAAGAAATTCGTGCGCGCCGCGCAGAAGTTCGATGCTGCGCTGGCAGCCAAAGGCAAGGCGGTCCACGAAAAGAACTGCGAGAAGTGTCATTCAGAGTCGGGCAGCGTGGCCGATGACGATGCGGGAATCCTGGCAGGCCAGAAGATTCATTACCTGAAAGAGCAGACAGAGTTTTTCCTTGCCGAGAAGCGTCCGATGCACAAGAAAATGGCGCCGAAGCTTAAGGCTCTCAGCAAGGACGAAGTCGCAGCGGTTGTCGAGTATTACGGCAGCTTGAAGTAAGTCAGTTGGTGCACCGGTTGCACGGGGGGCACTCATGCCCATTAGCATGCAGGAGCGGCTTTAGCCTTGAAATGACGATATTTCTCGGCTAAAGCCGTTTCTGCGACCGCGTGTTTTGGAAAGATTCTGGATAAAAATTATCATAAGGAAATTAGATATGTCCGAAACAGGTAAATTTAAAAAGCTTAGCCAAGCGTTATGCCGCCCGAGCGTTCGCTTCTCGCTATTAACTCTGCTGGGAGGCGGTTTTATAGCGGGTGTAATTTTCTGGGCAGGATTCAATGTCGTCCTGAGTGCAACTAACACGGAAGCATTCTGTACCGGCTGCCACGAAATGAAAATCAATTTCGAGGAATACAAAAAGACCATCCACTATTCCAACCGTACCGGTGTGCGTGCTACCTGCCCAGACTGCCACGTACCGAAGGAATTCATACCCAAGATGTTGCGCAAATTTGAGGCGCGGCACGACGTGTGGGGGCATCTCATCGGGAGAATCGATACGCCCGAAAAATACGAAGCCAACCGTAAGGCTATGGCTGAGCGCGAATGGGCAAGGATGAGAGCTTCGGGTTCAAGCACCTGCAAGGGTTGTCACACCTACGAGGGCATGAGCGCCGAAATACAGGATCCGGCCGCAGTGAAAAAACATGCGATGGCAGCAAAACCCGATTCCGGGAAGTCATGCATCGACTGCCACCAGGGCATCGCGCACGAATTGCCCAAGGATGCGGAATGATAAGCCGCCCCGCATATTGACTGGAGCCTTAAACCTTTAGCCACAGAGACTGCATGTTGCATCGCCCTCTCTGTGGCATTTATTTTCACAAAACCTAAGGAATATTACTAATGAAGATTATTTTTGCATTGCTGGCACTGGCTGCGGTTGCCGATTCCGCCATTGCGGCAACTCCTCCGCAAAATGCGGGTGCGGCCAAACAGGCTGCGCCTGCCGCTACTTCCGCCGCCAAACCGACAGATGCCATGCCATCAGGCCATGCGCCGGCCAAGGCTGCTGCCGATCTGGGGGATGTCAAGGTTTCGAAGGCGACCGGCCCCAATGCGCGAACCGTCGCGGAGGTCGTCACCAAAAGAAACGAACTTAAAGACAAGGCGGTTGTGGTGCGCGGCAAGGTTGTGAAGTTCAACCCTAATATTCTCAAGATGAACTGGATTCATTTGCGCGACGGAACCGGCTCGGAGGCGGATAATACGAACGATATCCTCGTGACCACCAATGACTCCGCCAATGTCGGGGATGTCGTGACTGTGAAAGGTGTCGTGCATATCGACAAGGATCTTGGCATGGGTTACTCGTACAAGGTGCTGATCGAAGAAGCCAAGCTGCAAAAATAGATTTGCGCCCGGCCTTTGCGGCGTGAACCGGCTGCAGCCGAAGGTTGCAGCTTTTTCTGCCGTCCAGATATTTCCAGCCACCAGACAAGCCCGTAGCGCCGGAAAAATAGCCATACGCGCTGTGGGCTATTGCAAGATGATTGGCGCTCATTCACGGGATGCAATCGTATATAATCCCGCGCTGTCAATTTCAGGTTTCTCTTCATGCTGGAAGTCAGCAATCTTGCTTGCAGTCGCGGCGATCATCGTTTGTTTTCCGGATTGAGCTTTTCGCTGTATCCCGGGCAGATCATGCAGGTGCAGGGCGAGAACGGCAGCGGCAAAACCAGCCTGTTGCGCACGCTGTGCGGTTTCCTGATGCCGGATGAGGGCGATATAGCTTGGTGCGGCAAGAGTATCCGCGAGTTGGATGAAGCATATTATGCCGAGATGCTGTATCTCGGGCATTTGAACGCGATCAAGGATGAGCTGAACGCGCTGGAGAATTTGCGCATTTCTGCCGGTCTTGCGGGAGTTGAATTGGATGAGAAAGAGGCAATAGCGGCTTTGCGGCGCATGGGGCTGCGCGGCCGCGAGAGGTTGCCGACCAAGGTGCTTTCGCAGGGGCAGCGGCGGCGCGTGGCATTGGCGCGTTTGCTGGTGAGCGGCGCCAAGTTGTGGGTTCTGGATGAACCTTTGACCGCACTGGATGTCGGAGCCGTGGCGCAAATTCAGGAGTTGATTGCGGAACATCTGGCGCGGCAGGGGATGGTGATTTTTACCACGCATCAACCGCTGCAAGTGGCGGGAATGGAAATGCGCTGCTTGTCCCTGTCATGAAAAAATCTTCATTGCCCAGTTTGATTGTGCTGGTGATCCGGCGCGATTTGTTGCTGGCGATGCGCCGCCGTGCAGATGTGCTGACCACGCTGATTTTTTTCGTGATGGTGGTCAGCCTGTTTCCGCTGGGTGTCGGGCCGGAAATGGATATGTTGCGCAAGATGGCGGCGGGCGTGCTGTGGGTCGCGGCGCTGCTGTCTTCGATGCTGTCGCTGGGGCGGCTGTTCTCGGCGGACTATCTGGATGGCACGCTGGAACAGATGATGCTTGCCCCGCAATCGTTGTCCATGCTGGTGCTGGGCAAGATCGCCGCGCACTGGATCGTATCCGGTCTACCGCTGGTGCTGATGGCGCCGGTGCTGGGGGTGCAGTTCGACATGCCGGTGCAGTCCCTTGGCGTGCTGATCGTCGGGCTGTTGCTGGGAACGCCGGTGCTGAGCATGATTGGCGCGATCGGCGCGGCGTTGACCTTGGGCTTGCGCGGCGGCGGGGTGCTGCTGTCGCTGTTGGTTTTGCCGTTGTGTATTCCGGTGCTGATTTTCGGCACTGGTGCAGTTGAAGCAGTTTCGACCGGGTTGAGCGCGGTATCCCATTTATCCTTGCTGGGCGCGTTGTTTATGTTGGCCCTGGTGTCCACCCCGTGGGTGACGGCACAGGCATTGCGTATTTCGATGGAGTAACAAATTGGCAATAAACTGGTTTAAATATTCCGCTCCCACCACCTTCTACGGACTGGCGGGAAAACTGATCCCGTGGTTCGCGATTTCTTCTGCATTATTGTTCGCTGTCGGCCTGTATATCGGTTTCGTTGTCGCGCCGGTCGATTATCAGCAGGGCGAGTTTTATCGCATCATTTTCATTCACGTGCCGGCTTCTATCCTGTCCATGTTCCTTTATCTGGTCATGGCGGGTTATGCGGCGCTGGGGCTGATTTTCAATACCCGCCTGTCGTCCATGATGGCGACCGCGATTGCGCCGACCGGCGCGCTGTTTGCCTTTATCTCCCTGTGGACTGGCGCATTGTGGGGCAAGCCGATGTGGGGTGCATGGTGGGTGTGGGATGCGCGCCTGACTTCCGAACTCATCCTGCTGTTCCTGTACCTGGGCTTCATCGCGTTGCACGCGTCAATCGACGACCCGCGCCGCGCCGACCGCGCCAGCGCATTGCTGGCGATCGTGGGCTCGGTGAATGTGCCGATCATTTACTTTTCGGTCAAGTGGTGGAATACGCTGCATCAGGGCTCGACCATCAAATTCAGCGGCACTTCCATGCACGTCGCGATGCAGCAGGCCATGTTCACGGTGCTGGTGGCCTGCTGGCTGTATGCGATTGCGGTTGTGCTGGCGCGCGTGCGCAGCATTATTCTGGAGCGCGAGCGGAATACCACCTGGATTAACGAATTGCCGGAGGTGCGGTCATGAACGGTCTGGATATATGGATGAGGGAGCATACGCTCGCCTACGTCTGGCTGGGTTCCTATGCGGTAGCATTTCTCATCTTTGCTGTCGAGATCGCCATGGTCAGGCACAAGAGAAAGATTACCCTGCAACAGGTGCGCATGATGCGCGATGCGGAAGACGAAGCCGGAGACGCTAACTGACATGAAGCCGCGCCATAAAAGATTTGTATTCATTATTGCCGCCGTCGCAGGGCTAGCTGTGGCGGTCGGCCTGGTGTTGAATGCGCTGGAAAGTAATGTAAGCCTGTATTTCACCCCGACCCAGGTGTTTAACAACGAAGCGCCGCACGGGCGCAGTTTCCGTATCGGCGGCCTTGTCGAGGAAGGCAGCGTGAAGCGCGATGCGGATGGCTTGACGGTGAATTTCGTGATTACCGACCGGCACAAGAGCATCCAGGTCATATATAAGGGCATCCTGCCGGATCTGTTTACCGAAGGCAAGGGCGTGGTCGCGCAGGGCAGGGTAGAGGCCGATGGCCTGATGCGCGCCGACGAGGTGCTCGCCAAACACGACGAGAACTACATGGCGCCGGAAGCTGCCGATGCGCTGAAAAAAGCCGAGGCAGCGAATGCTGCTGCCGCCGCAGCGGCGGCGCCGGCAAGCGCGCCTGCGGCACCTTCTTCAGCCAAATAATTTTTTAAGGTTACAGCATGATTCCAGAGATCGGTAATTTCGCATTAATCGTCGCGCTGTTTCTGGCGCTTTGTCTGGGGGCGCTGCCGATTATCGGCGCGGCGCGGGACAACGCGGTTTGGATGGGGACGGCCCGCCCGCTGGCATACGGCCAGCTTGCATTTCTCGGCGTTGCATTCGCCTGCTTGACTTACGCGTTTGTCACCAACGATTTTTCCGTGCTGTATGTGGCGCAGCACTCCAATTCCCAGCTTCCTGTCGTGTATAAAATATCGGCCGTGTGGGGAGGACACGAAGGCTCCCTGCTGCTGTGGGCGTTTCTTTTGACCGCATGGATAGCGGCCGTTGCCGTATACAGCAGGCATTTGCCGGGAGAGATGGTGGCGCGCGTGCTGGGGGTGATGGGGTTGGTCTCGGTCGGTTTTCTGCTGTTCATGCTGTTCACCTCGAACCCGTTCGGCCGCCTGTTGCCCGCTGCCGCCGACGGGCGCGACCTGAATCCGTTGCTGCAAGACCCCGGGCTGGTAATCCACCCGCCGATGCTGTACATGGGCTATGTCGGATTTTCCGTGGCATTCGCGTTTGCCATCGCCGCGCTGCTGGGCGGCAGGCTGGATGCCACCTGGGCGCGCTGGTCGCGCCCGTGGACAACAGTGGCATGGGTATTTCTGACCGGCGGCATCGCGATCGGCAGCTGGTGGGCATATTACGAGCTGGGCTGGGGCGGCTGGTGGTTCTGGGATCCGGTGGAAAACGCCTCGTTCATGCCGTGGCTGGTGGGCACCGCGCTGATCCATTCGCTGGCTGTGACGGAAAAACGCGGCGCGTTCAAAAGCTGGACGGTGCTGCTGGCGATTGCCGCATTTTCGCTGAGCTTGCTGGGCACATTCCTGGTGCGCTCCGGCGTGCTGACTTCAGTGCATTCGTTTGCGGCAGACCCCAAGCGCGGGATATTCATCCTGTCTTTTCTGGTAATCGTGATCGGCGCATCGCTGTTGTTGTTTGCTTGGCGCGCGCCAAAAATCGGCCTGGGCGGGAAATTCGACCTGCTGTCGCGCGAATCGCTGTTGCTGTCGAACAATGTGTTGCTGTCGGTCGCTACGGCTTCGGTGTTCATCGGCACCCTCTACCCGCTGTTCATGGATGCGCTCGGCCTCGGCAAGCTGTCGGTCGGCCCGCCCTATTTCGAGGCGGTGTTCGCGCCGCTGATGACGCCCATGGTGCTGATGATGGGCCTGGGGCCGCTGGCGCGCTGGAAGAAATTTGCCGCGCTCGACCTGGCGAAACGTGTGCGTTGGGCATTCGCCAGCGCGTTGCTGATCGCGTTGCTGTTGCCGCTGACGATGGGAGAGTGGACCCCCATGGTCGCCTTGGGTTTGTTGCTCGGGCTGTGGATCGTTGCCTCGGTGCTATTGAGCCTGCGCGAGCGGTTAACCGGGCATGGCCATTTCATGCAGCGCGCGCGCGGCCAATCGTTGAGCTATTACGGCATGCAGCTGGCGCATCTCGGCGTGGCGGTATTTATCATCGGAGTGACCATGGTGAACGGCTATGAAACCGAGCGCGACGTGCGCATG
This sequence comes from Gallionellales bacterium RIFCSPLOWO2_02_FULL_59_110, assembly GCA_001801215.1. Lineage (GTDB taxonomy): Bacteria > Pseudomonadota > Gammaproteobacteria > Burkholderiales > Gallionellaceae > Gallionella. Next base: position 33,921 of record MGXA01000033.1, read on the forward strand.
GGTGTCGGCGATACATTGCAGGCGGGCGGCTACGAATTCCGTTTCGATGGCACGACGGACGTGCAAGGCCCGAATTACGTGGCGGCAAAGGGGCATGTAACGGTCAGCAAAAACGGGAAGCAGGTTACCGAATTGTTGCCGGAGAAACGCAAATACCTGGTGTCCGGGATGCCGATGACCGAGGCAGCGATCAGCCCCGGTTTGCTGGGCGATTTGTATGTATCGTTGGGCGAGCCGATTCCCGACGGCGATGGCGCATGGGCGGTGCGCATTTACATCAAGCCGTTTGTGGACTGGATATGGGCAGGATGTTTCCTGATGGGGCTGGGCGGCGTGCTGGCGATCAGCGACCGCCGCTACCGTATCCGCCGCAAGGCCAAATCGAACATCTTGGCGGCGGGGGGCAATTAATCATGGCGCGATTCATACTTCCATTTGTCATTTTCATGATCCTGGCAGCTTTTTTATTTGTCGGATTGGGGCTCAATCCGCGCGAAGTGCCGTCGCCGCTGGTCGGCAAACCGGCTCCCGCGTTCATGCTGCCGCAACTGTATGAACCGGCCAAGCAGTTTTCGCCGCAGGACATGCAGGGCAAGGTGTGGCTGTTCAACGTGTGGGCCTCATGGTGCGGGGGTTGCGAGCAGGAGCATCCGCTGTTCATGGAATTGGCGCGCCGGAATGTTGTGCCGATTCTGGGCATGGCCTACAAGGATCAGCCGGAAAACTCAAAAATGTGGTTGCACCGGGGCGGTAACCCCTACGCGCTGGTGGTCACCGATATAGAAGGCCGCGTCGGGATCGATTACGGCGTGTACGGCGTGCCGGAAACTTACGTCATCGACAAGCAGGGCATCATCCGGCACAAGCATATCGGCGCGGTGACGATGCAGGATCTGGACAAGAAAATCCTTCCCATGGTCAAGGAGTTGCAGGCGAAATGAGATACCTTCTGATACCGCTGCTGTGCCTGCTGCCGGTTTTCTGTTATGCCGACGAGGCAAAGGACATGGCCGCCGATCCGGTGCTTGAGAGGCGCATGATCGGGCTGGCCGAAAAATTGCGCTGCCTGGTTTGCCAAAACGAATCGCTGGCCAGCTCGCATTCCGAGCTTGCCGAAGACCTGCGCCGCGAAGTGCGCGAGCAAATGCAAAAGGGCATGAACGATCAGGAGATAATCGATTACCTGGTTGCCCGCTACGGAGACTTCGTGCTGTATGACCCGCCGGTGAAAAAAACCACGCTGGTGCTCTGGTACGGGCCATTTGCGTTGCTGCTGATCGGCGCAGGTGTGCTGGTTTATCAATTGCGCAAACGCAAGGGCCAGATCGCAGAAACAGAATTGTCCCCCGCCGAGGCGCAGCGCGCCGCCGAAATGTTGGGCGAGTCGCAGGAAATGCCCGGCCAACCGCCAACTAAACGGCCAGCTAAACGGCCCAATAAACCGAAAGACCTTCAGACATGACCTTATTCTGGATATATTGCGCCGTATTGCTGCTGGTGGCGCTGCCGTTCGTGGTGCTTCCGCTATGGCGCAGCGCCGGCAGAAACGATGCCGGTAACGGCGAGGTTCAGCGCGATGCGGCCAACCTGGAAATCCTGCGCGACCAGTCGGCCGAGCTTGAAGCGGATTTGCATAACGGCCTGTTGACGCAGGATGCCTACGAACAGGGTAAGCGCGAATTGCAGGCGCGCCTGCTGGAAGAGGTGAAAACCTCTGGCCAGTCTGCCGCCAAACCGCGCAACCCCGCCAAGGCGCTGGCGGTCGTACTGGCCGTGGCGCTGCCATTATTCAGCGTGCCGCTCTACCTTGCGCTAGGCAATACCAATGCACTATTGCCGCAGGAAGACATGGGCATGGATGGCGGCTTCGGCCTGCTCCGTTCCGAGGCACAGTTGCAAAAGCTGGAAAAGAAGCTCGAGCAACAGCCGGAAAACCCGGACGGCTGGTTTATGCTGGCGCGCTCTTACAGCGAGTTGGAACGGTATGCCGATGCGGCGCGCGCCTATGGGCGACTGGTCAAACTGGTGCCCGATGAGGCGCAACTGTGGGCGAGCTACGCCGATGCTTACGCGATGAGCCAAAACCGGTCGCTGCGGGGCGAGCCAACCAAATTGATCGAAAAAGCACTGGAATTGGACGGCAACAACACCTTGGCGCTGGCCTTGGCCGGATCTGCGGCGATGGAACGCGGCGACTATGCCCCGGCCATCGCGCACTGGACAAAATTGATCAATTTACTGCCGCCCGACAGCAAGGAATTGCCGATGTTCCGCAATGCCGTCCAGAAGGCGAGCGAGTTTCTGGACAAACATAAAAGCGGCAAGTTAAAACCCTGAAAGGTTCCTGATAAAACGGGGATAATGCCCATGTTGGGTGCGGCATTGCAGGCCTGGTATAGAATCGGTCGAGGGTTGAAAACAGGTCATTCTCAGCACTGCGTTGCGGTATTATATGAAGATACTGGCTGGCTCATAATGAGGCAGCGGGTTATCCATACGGGAGCGCTTCATGGCGGCAGATAGCGAGATGCAAACGACCGGCCTGGATTCGATACTGGATCGCTACGCCCGCGACCCGAACGCACTGCTGCAGGTGCTGCGCGAGGTGCAGGAACTGCACGGTTACATTTCTTCCGCCGCTATCGGTCATATCGGCGCCAAACTTGGTATCCCGCACGCGCGCATCGAGGGCGTCGCCAGCTTCTATTCTTTCCTGCATTTGCGGCCGCACGGCGAATACCGCGTGCTGTTTTCCGACAATATCACCGACCGCATGCTGGGCAGCCAGGCGCTGATGGAGCAGATGTGCCAGCAGCTGTGGTTGCAACCGGGCAAGGTTTCGGAAGACGGGCTGGTCAGCATCAACACCACGTCCTGCACCGGCATGTGCGATCAGGGGCCGGCAATGCTGGTCAATGGCCGCGCCATCACGAAACTTACCCATCAGCGCGTACAGGAGATCGGCCACCTGATCCGCAACCGCACTCCGCTGGCCGACTGGCCTGCCGATTTTTTCCGCGTGGAAGACAACATCCGCCGCAGCGGCCCGCTGCTCGACAACAGCATCGCTCCCGGCGACGTGCTGCGCGCTGTAATCGAATCCGGCAAAGACGTCGTCGAAGCGGTCAAGCAATCCGGCCTGCGCGGGCGCGGCGGCGCGGGCTTTCCCACCGGGCAGAAATGGGAGGCGTGCCGCAATGCGCCGGGCGCGGCGCGCCATGTGGTGTGCAACGCCGACGAGGGCGAGCCAGGTACCTTTAAGGATCGCGTGCTGCTCACCCGGCAGGCCGACCTGGTGTTCGAAGGCATGACGCTGTGCGCACTGGCTGTCGGCGCGCGGCACGGCTACCTTTATCTGCGCGGCGAATACCGCTATCTGCTCGAACCTTTGCAAGGCGTGCTGCAACGCCGCCGCGACAGCAATCTGCTGGGTAAAAATATCCTCGGACAGACAGATTTTGACTTCGATATCGCCATTCATCTCGGTGCGGGCGCCTACATCTGCGGCGAGGAATCGGCGCTGATTGAATCTCTGGAAGGTAAGCGCGGCGTGCCGCGCAGCCGCCCGCCGTTCCCGGTGACGCACGGCTACCTGCAACAGCCGACCGCCGTGGACAACGTCGAGACTTTTTGCAGCGCCACGCTGGCAATACAGATGGGCGCGGAAAAATTTCGCGCCATCGGCACGGAAAGATCCTCCGGCAGCAAGCTGATCTCGGTGTCCGGCGATTGCCCGCGCCCCGGCATCTACGAATACCCGTTCGGCGTCAGCGTGCGCCAGGTGTTGCAGGACTGCGGCGCGGTGAATACGCGCGCGGTGCAGATCAGCGGCCCTTCCGGCATGTGCATCGCGGAAAGCGAATTCGGCCGCAAGCTGGGCTTCGAGGATCTGCCCACCGCCGGCGCATTCATGGTGTTCGACGACAGCCGCGATCTGTTCGAAGTGGCGCGCAACTTCGTGCATTTCTTTGCGCACGAAAGCTGCGGCTTCTGCACGCCGTGCCGCGTCGGCACCTCGATGCTGAAGCAGACCATGGACAAGATCGCCGCCGGGCACGGCACGCGCCACGACCTGAACGAGATCGAGCATCTGGATCAGGTATTGCAGACCAGCTCCCACTGCGGCTTGGGGCGCAGCGCGTGCAACCCGGTGCTGCACACGCTCAAGCGTTTCCGCCCCGCCTACGAAAACCGCCTGAAGTCGCTGGATTTCGAACCGGCCTTCGATCTCGACGGCGCACTGGCGCGGGCGCGCCAGATGACCGGGCGTGACGATGCCGGGGCGCACCTGAAGACGGAGGAAACATGAATCGTAGCCTGGATGGAATGCAATGGAATCCGGGGCTTTTTGGCGCTATAGATGTTCCCGGATTCCGCTACGCTGCATCCGGGCTACCTCTTGTTGCGGAAATGATGCTTTTGATGGGGATGGCGTGAAATGACTGACATCTTTCAGCTTGACGGTGCAAATATTCCATTTGAGCCGGGCCAGACCGTGATGCAGGCGGCGCTGACTGCCGGACATTACATCCCGCACCTGTGCTACCACCCGGAATTCAAACCGCACGGCAGTTGCAAGGTGTGCACGGTCAAGGTCAACGGCCGCACTGCCGCTTCCTGCACCATGCCCGCCGAGGCCGGGCTCAACGTGGAAAGCAATATCGAGGAAATGAACGGTCTGCGCCGCACGCTGGTGCAAATGCTGTTCGCCGAGGGCAACCACTTCTGCCCGTCGTGCGAGAAAAGCGGCAACTGCATGTTGCAGGCATTAGGCTACGATCTCGAAGTGCATACCGCCGGTTTCCGCCACCTGTACCCGGATCGCCCGCTGGACGCCTCGCACAAGGACATCCTGCTCGACTTCAACCGTTGCATCCTGTGCGAACTGTGCGTGCGCGCCTCCGCCGAGGTGGACGGCAAGGACGTGTTCGCGTTGTCCGGGCGCGGCATTACCAAGCACCTCATCGTCAATGCCGAATCCGGTTTGTTGAAAGACACAAATATCGCGCTGACCGATAAGGCGATGCAGGTCTGCCCGGTGGGCGTGATCCTGCCTAAACGCGTCGGCTTCAGCATCCCGATCGGCAAGCGCCGCTATGACCAGCGTCCGGTCAGCGCGCAGGCGCTGGACGATGCACCGCGCCAGGCCGATGCCAGCGGTAGTTGTGACGTCTGCGAGGGAACACCATGAGCAAGAAAAAACAATTAGCCACAGAGATCGCAGAGCACGCAGAGAAAAACAATTGGATTGTTGAGTATTGGCGTTTTACTCAACATACGCGAAGGAGAAAGCCATGAGTACCGCACACTCTCTCTGTGATCCCTGTGGCTTGAATTTGCAGTTTCCAGATTATTTCGTGGCTGAATTTCAGACATGAACGCCCCTGTCAAACCAAAACTTCGCATCGCCACCACCTCGCTCGCCGGCTGTTTCGGCTGTCACATGTCGTTTCTCGACATCGACGAGCGGCTGCTGACGCTGCTCGACCTCATCGAATTCGACCGCTCGCCGCTCACCGACATCAAGCATTGCGGGTCGTGCGACATCGGTATCATCGAGGGCGGCATCTGCAACGCGGAGAACGTGCATGTGCTGCGCGAGTTCAGGAAAAACTGCAAAACCCTGATCGCTATCGGCGCGTGCGCCGTCACCGGCGGTCTGCCCGCGCAGCGCAACCATCTCGATCTGGGCAGCTGCCTGACCGAGGTGTACCTCACCGAACCGGGGCTGGCGCACGGCCATATCCCGAACGACCCGGAACTGCCGCTGCCGCTGGACAAGGTGCATCCGCTGCACGAAGTGGTGAAGATCGATTACTTCATTCCCGGCTGCCCGCCCTCGGGCGACGCCATCTGGAAATTCCTGACCGACCTGATTGCGGGCAAGACGCCGGAACTGGGACATGGGTTGATTAAATATGACTGAAAAACATTTGGCCACAGAGATCACAGAGCACACAGGGAGATACTGCGAAATTCTCTGTGGTCTCCGTGTACTCTGTGGCAAAGGATTTTAAAAATGGGTAATAATTTAGAAACCGCCGCCCACCCGGAGAATCTGCGCCGCGTCGCCATAGACCCGGTGT
>MGXA01000034.1 GCA_001801215.1 Gallionellales bacterium RIFCSPLOWO2_02_FULL_59_110
ACGCTTCGCTATATAATCGCCGCCCGTATCGCCCGGCAACTCCAGCGATGTCCGTGCTGCGGCTCGGTTAAACGTAATTTGTGACACAGTGAAATTAGGGAGGCGCTGATTTATTCGTCATCCCCGCGAAGGCGGGGATCCAGTGCCTTTATTTAACTGGGTTCCCGCCTTCGCGGGAACGACGAAACCGAATAAATCAGCGCGTCCTTAGACGCAAGCTGGTTATAGCTGAGCATCCCCCCTTTGAAAAAGAGGGAGATGGGTTGAGTTTTTATTCCGATGGATGATCCGGGTTCATATAACCTACACGGCAGCCCGATAAATCATTATCATCGTTCCCGGTTAAACGCCTCCCGACGGATACGCAGCAGACGAGGCGCAGCCGTCAGTGATAACGTAAGGATTGCCCATGAAAAAGAGCGTCTCGGTCGTTGCGGCAGTTGTAATCCTCGGCGGCATTGTTGCGGCCTATTTCTATTCGCAGCACCAGCGGCAACCCGAGCCGGTTCAAGCGCAGGCCCCTCCTCCCGCTGCGCCGCCCGCGGCACCCGCGCCGGTGGTGCGGCAGGTCATCGAGACCGTCCCGGCGCAACCCCCGCTGCCGGTGCTCTCCGAGAGCGACAAATTCATGCTGGACACCTTGGCGGACCTGGTCGGCAACCGCTCGTTGATGCAGTTTTTTCACACCGAGCGGATCATCCGCAACATCGTCGCCACCATCGACAACCTGCCGCGCAACCGCGCCCCGCTCGGCGTGATGCCGGTCAAGCCGGCGCATGGCGGATTCATCGCCAAGGACTCCGGAGACGATAAAACCATCGGCCCCGAAAACGCCGCGCGCTACGCGCCTTACGTGAGGATTGCCGAAGCGATCGATGCGCGGAAACTGGTGGAAGTCTATGTCCGCCTCTACCCGCTGTTTCAGCAGGCATACGAAGAACTCGGTTACCCGGAAGGATATTTCAACGACCGCCTGCTGGTGGCGCTCGACGACCTGCTGGCTGCGCCCGACCTCAAGGAACCCGTCAAGCTCGTTCAGCCCAAAGTGTTCTATCAGTTTGCCGACCCCGGCCTGGAAGCCCGCTCGGCCGGCCAGAAAATCCTCATGCGGATAGGCGGCAAGAACGGGGCAATAATCAAGGCCAAGCTGCGCGAGATAAATCGGCAAGTGATGCTGCACATGCACGACAAGAAAGTAGAGATCGGGAAGTGAAACTAACGGTCATGGCAAGTTTGGCGCACGCCCCTGATTATGAAACTTGCCATGACCGTTAGCCGCGCAATGCGGCTCTGCGGCGCATAGTGGCTGCCCGGGAGCAATGGTATGATGCGCGGCGCTCACAGCGGATAGCACACGACCCAGCATGAACCTCCTCAAAGCCCTCGCCACGATCAGCAGCCTGACGCTGGTTTCGCGCATCCTCGCGTTCGTGCGCGACGTGCTGATCGCGCGGATATTCGGCGCGGGAGCGGCGACGGACGCGTTTTTCGTCGCTTTCAAGCTGCCCAACCTGCTGCGCCGCCTGTTCGCCGAGGGCGCGTTCTCGCAGGCGTTCGTGCCGATCTTCGGCGAGTACCGCAACCGGCGCGGGCACGACGAGACCAAGCTGCTGGTCGATCACGTCACCACCATGCTCGCGCTGATCCTGTTCGCGGTAACGGTCATCGGCATCGTCGCCGCGCCGATCCTCGTGTATATCAGCGCCCCCGGCTTCGCCAAGGATGCGGAAAAGTTCGATCTTACCGTGCAACTGCTGCGCATCACCTCGCCATATATCTTCTTCATCTCGCTGGTATCGGTGGCGGCGGGCATCCTCAACACCTACAACAAATTCTGGGTGCCGGCCTTTGCGCCGGTGCTGCTCAACGTCTGCTTCATCGGCGGCGCGCTGTGGTTTGCGCCGTATTTCGACCCGCCGATCCTGGTACTGGCGTGGGCGGTATTCGTCGCGGGCATCTTACAACTGGCGTTCCAGTTGCCTTTCCTGAAGAAGATCGGCATGCTGCCGAAGCTGCGTTTCAGCCTGAAGGACGAGGGCATGCGGCGCGTCATCAAGCAGATGGGGCCGGCAGCATTCGGCGTGTCCATCGCGCAGATCAGCCTCGTCATCAACACCATCTTCGCCTCGTTTCTCGCGGCGGGCAGCGTATCCTGGCTGTATTACGCCGACCGGCTGATGGAATTTCCCACCGGGCTGCTGGGCGTCGCACTCGGCACGATCCTGCTGCCGTCGCTGTCCAAATGCCACGCGAACGACGACATGGCGGAATATTCCAGGCTGTTGGACTGGGGGTTGCGCCTGACCTTCCTGCTGGCTTTGCCCGCCGCGCTGGCGCTGGGCATGATCGCCGTGCCGCTGCTGGCGACCTTTTTCCAGCACGGTGCATTCGCCGCGCACGACGTGCTGATGACGCGCAACGCGCTGGTCGGCTACAGCATCGGGCTGATCGGCATGATCCTGGTGAAAATCCTCGCCCCGGGTTTCTATGCGAAGCAGGACATCAAGACCCCGGTCAAGATCGGCGTCGCAACCCTGATCGCCACGCAACTGATGAACCTGTTGTTCGTGTTCGGGCTGGAGTTGCATCACGCCGGGCTGGCGCTCGCCATCGGGCTCGGCGCATGTTTCAACTCCGCGATCCTGTTCCGCTATCTGCGCAAGCGCGGCATCTACCGGCCGGAGCCGGGCTGGGCGCTGTTCTATGCCAAGGTGGGTATCGCCCTGCTCGCACTTGGCCTCGCGCTGTGGTTCGGCATGGGCGCGGAACAGGGCTGGCTGACCCGCTCTGGCTGGCCGCGCATCCTGCACCTGTCCGCGCTGGTCGCGGGCGGTGTGGCGGTATACTTCGCGGCGCTGTGGCTGCTCGGTTTCAGGATGAAGGACTTTGCAAAGCGCGGGACAAATTGATTTTATTCAGGTGAAACGATGAGTGATTATTCTTATAACGTCGAAGAAGCGGATTTCGATAAACTGGTGGTGGCGCGCTCGCACGACATGCCCGTGCTGCTGGACATCAGTGCGGAGTGGTGCGCGCCTTGCCGGGTATTGGCGCCGCTGTTGCACAAGATGGTCTTTGCCTACGACGGCAAGTTCCTGCTCGGCATCGTGGATGCCGACGAAAACATGAAGATCGCGGGGCGGCACAAGGTGCGCGGCTTCCCGACCGTGGTTGCCTACAGCCGCGGCGCGGAGATCGACCGCTTCCACGGCGCGCAGACCGAAGGTTTTCTGCGCGGCTTCATCGATCGCGCGATCGAGCGGCACGAAGCCGCGCTCAATGACGAATAGTCCTAGGGAGGCGCTGATTTATTCGTCATCCCCGCGAAGGCGGGGATCCAGTGCCTTTACTTAACTGGGTTCCCGCCTACGCGGGAACGACGAAACCGAATAAATCAGCGCGTCCCTAGAAACGCTGAATAAGTCGCCATGCCCGCGTAAGCGGGCATCCGGCTCATCGGTTTAACTGGTGGGGGTAGAAGAGCCCCCGCTCTCCCCTCCCTCCGAACCGTACGTGCGGTTTTGCGGGCTTTCGCCTTACGGCGAAATGCCGGCTTATCCCACTTCCCGTATACGGCTCTCCAGCAACGCCCGGATGGAGCAACGCGTAATCCGGGGATTCGGCACCCCCCATCCCGGATTCCTCTGCGTTTCATCCGGGCTGCGCTCGCTTTCGACGGCGGATATTGACTTGCAGTCCGTTCAAAATAACAAAATCATTTGTCAACCGGACTAACTTGAGGCGGGCAGCGGCGCCGTTCCGGCTGCCTTGGACAGCAGGTCGCCGAGCATGTCAATAGTCACCGGCTTGACCACAAAATGATCGCAGCCGGATGCCAGAGCTTGCGTTCTGGTTTTCTCGTCGCCATAGCCGGTCACTGCCACCACATACAGGTCGCGGCCTCCCGGCAGTTCGCGCAACCGTTTGGCGGTCTCGAAACCATCCATGCCCTTCATGCCGATGTCCAGCAGCACGATCTGCGGCCGGAAGGCCGGAATTTGCTCAAGCGCGGCCAGGCCGGAATCGGCGATACACACGGTATGGCCTTCCAGTTCCAGCAACTTCGCCGTACTGTCCGACACGGTGCGATCGTCGTCCACCACCAGCACTCGCATAGCGGCGGCGGGGCTGCTCCTGGCCGCTGCGTCGGGCACGGCTGGCCGGGCCGGCATGGCCGGCAGCCATACGGTGAAGGTCGCTCCCAGTCCCGGCCCCTCGCTGTGTGCCGCCACCCGCCCGCCGTGCTTCTCGATCAGGCGTTGCGCCAGCGTGAGGCCGATGCCCAGCCCGCCCTGCGCGCGCTCCAGGGTGCGCTCATCCTGCTGGAACATGTCGAACACCCGTGGCAGCAGCGCTGCCGTGATGCCCATGCCGTTATCGCGCACGCTGATTTCGATCTCCCGCCCGTCCAGGCGTGCCGCGAACTCGATCCTTCCGTCTTCCGGAGTATATTTGATGGCGTTGTCCATCAGGTTGAACAATACCTGGAAGAGCCGCACCGGGTCGCCTTGCAGGTACACCGGATGATCGGGCAGCCGAACCTCGAGCCGGTGGCCCTTTTTTTCGGCCAGCGGTCGGGCAGCCTGCATGACTTGTTCGATCAGCGCGGCAAACTCGATGGTTTCCTGCTTGAGAATGATCTTGCCGCGGGCGATGCGCGAGACGTCCAGCAGGTCGTCCACCATGCGGGTAAGGTGGTTCACCTGCCCCTCGATGAGTTCCTGCGCCCACTTGATCCTGGGTTCGTCCAGCCCCAGCCGACCGATGATATGAGCCGCATTGGCGGATAGGCACCAGCGGGTTGCGCAGCTCGTGGGCCAGCATGGCGAGGAATTCATCCTTTTGCCGGTTGGACTCGAGCAGCGCCTGTTCGGCTTGCTTGCGCCCGGAGATGTCCTCATGCACCGACACCCAGATTTTCCCGAATTGCGGATGATCAAACGTCGTGATATTGATATGGCTCCAGAAAGCAGTCTTGTCCTTCCTGATATTCCGCACCTCGCCGTTCCACACCCTTGTCCGCGCAAGCTCGCCGATTATCTCGGCTGCCGTTGCCTCCGGGCTTTTTTCGCTGGGGGCGTTGAGCGTGCTCACATGCTTGCCGATGAGTTCACCGGGCGCGTAACCAAATATGCGGTCAAACGGCTCATTGGTGAAAACAATCACCCCGTCGCTGGCGCGGGTCAGGTTGATGCCTTCCGACAGGCTTTCAAAGATATTGCTGTGAAGATGCAATATCTCCTCAGCCGCCCTGCGCTCGGTGACGTCGTTGAGCATCACCAGGTGATTTCCGGCGAAACCCCCGATTAAGGATGCGGCGCGGGCCATGAAGGTGCGCAACGAACCGTTCTTGCATCTGATTTTCACCTCCATGGGTGAGAAAGCACTGTTGAGACGCTTGGCTTCTTCCAGGTTGCTCTGCCATTTGCCGGCTACCGATTGCCGGTATTGCGGGTCCGGATAAGCAACCAGCCACCAGTCTGCCTGGGTAGAGATGTCGGCGGTGGTGTAACCGACCGTTTGCATGAACACCGCGTTCAGGTAAGTGATGTTCCCCTGCTCATCGTTCAGGGCAAGAGGCATGGGTATCGCATCGATGATGGCGCGGGATTTTGCCTCGCTCTCGCGCAACTCGCGCGCCATATCCTGCGCCTGCTTGAGCGCGCGCGTCCGTGCAGCCAGTTGCCAGGCCAGCAGCGACAGCAGAATACTCACCAGGATGCCGGTCAGCCGTGTCGCCGTAACCCGCACGGTTTCGATGCTCGCTTCAAAAGCGGGCAGGGAGCGCAGCGTGATGGTCCAGGCATGCCCGTTGACGTCGATGCGCCGGGTGTCATGGAACAGGGACTTGTCCATACCTTGGGAAGTGTGGTTATCGCTGTCGAACATCAGCGTTTCCGGCGTTGCGTTTTCGCCATCGAAAATCTCGTAGTCAATGCTGCTGGCTTGTTCGCCGAGTATGCCGGACACCAGGTCATTCATGCGAAACGGCGCATAGACCCATCCGACGATGTTGGCGCGGCGGTCGGCCAGGGTTTCATGCGGGCTGCCGTTCCGGTATACCGGCAGATACATGAGAAAGCCGGACTGCACTTGCTGCCCTGCTTCCTGCACCAGCGTGACCTTGCCCGACAGCGCCGATTTATCCAGATCGCGCGCCTGCTGCATGGCGGAACGGCGCACCGCTTCCGAATACATGTCGTAGCCAAAGGCGCGCAGGTTGCGGCCGCTGAAGGGCTCCAGAAAAATGATGGACGTATAGAATCCGCGTTCGCCCTCCGGGCGCAGGGTGTAGCCGGGGAAGCCTTCTTTGCGGATGGCTTCGATGTGCCTGATTTTTTCGTGCGGCGGGACGATCAGCGAAAAACCGACGCCCTGGATGCCCGGATAGTGATTCTCCAGGCGCAGGTTGGCCACGTAGTCACGGAATTCACCCCGATCAACATTTTCCGACGCGATATGCAAGCCTTGGACGCCGCGCAGGACTTGTTCATAGGCGGCCAGCCGCTGCTCGATGCGCAGCATGACCTCGCGGGTGTGGTAAGAGAACCTGCTCTGCTGAAGCTGGCTCGCGGCGTCAAAGACCGCGAGCTGGATAAAGTAAGTCGCAACGAAGCCGCTCGCCAGCACCAGCCAGGGCAACAGCTTGCCGGAGCGCAAATATGTCATGATATGCGCAAGGCAGTTGCGGGGAGGCGGCAAGCCGGCTCAATAACTTGGTTAGTTCTTCGCATAAATGCGCGATTGGCAAAACAGCCGTTGTGGGTAGTGTGTTTGATGGGTACTATTTAAATAATGTTTGATATTACCCCAGCCGAATTCAATAATGAAGTGTCATTTTGAATAGCGCAGGTGGGGCGGCCAGGATGCTGGCATCCCGGATATTGTGTATTTTGTAACTAATCGCTGCTGGCGCTTAGTGACGCGCTGATTTATTCGGTTTCGTCGTTCCCGCGAAGGCGGGAACCCAGTTAAGTAAAGGCACTGGATCCCCGCCTTCGCGGGGATGACGAATAAATCAGCGCCTCCCTAGGCGATCCCAGCTGCAATAGCTCATTTGTCGTTCAGCAACCCCTGCATCGTTGCGACCGGCTTAACCTGCGGGAAATACACCTGCTTGTAGAAGTTGCCGAGGTTGCTCGACCAGGAGATGCCGTTCTTATTTCCGATTTTCTGCCAGTAATCCATGATCTCCGCATCGTAGGCGTCGATCGCGGCGGCATAGCCGGAGGCATCGTAGCGCTCATCGTGGCGGAAGGTCTTGATGTCCAGACGCGGCTTCAGCGGCATGTCGTCGCCGATATGCCCGATGCACAGGCCGACCAGCGGGAAGGTGAGCGGCGGCAGGCCGAGCAGGTCTATCATGTCCTGCGGGTTGCGGCGGATGCCGCCGATCGGGACGATGCCCAGACCGAGCGATTCGGCGGCGGTGATCAGCGTGCCGAGAGCTATGCCCGCATCGACGGCGGCGACGCCAAAACCTTCCATGCTTTCGTGGATGATCTGCGCCTGCCCGGCCTTGCGCACCCCGAGGTCGGTCTTGTGGTAATCGATGGCGATGACGATGAATACCGGCGCCTGCGCAACCCATGCCTGTCCGCCCGCCAGTTCGGCGATGCGGGCGCGTTTCTCCGCGTCGCGCACCACGATCAGCGAAATATCCTGCGCGTTCATCGAGGTCGGCGCGCGGTGCGCGGCGGCGACAATCTGGTCGAGCATCGCGTCGCTGACCGGATCGGCCTTGTAGCTGCGGATGCTGCGGTGCGAATGCTGGGTGCGCAGGGTCTCGTTCATTTTTCTCTCCTTAAGGGTTGGCATGCATGGCTTCTGCCACCACGTCGCGGGTCAGGTGCGGTGCAAACAGTTCGATAAAGTCGTAAGTATAACCGCGCAGGTATTCGTTCTTGCGGATCGCGATGCGCGTGGTGTTGGGCTTGAACAGGTGCCTGGCCTCGATCATGCGCAGGTGCCGGTCGCGTTCCGGGATGAAGGCGATCTCGGCGAGGATGCCGATGCCCAACCCCAGCTCCACATAGGTCTTGATCACGTCGGCGTCGATGGCGGTAAGCGCGATGTCCGGCGTGACGCCCGCCTTTTCAAACGCCTCGTTAATCTTGCCGCGCCCGCTGAAGGCGAAATCGTAGGTGACGATGGGGTATTGCGCGATTTTTGCCAGTGTCAGTTTTTTTTCATCCAGCAACGGATGTTTGGGCGGCACGACCACGCAGTGATGCCATTCGTAGCACGGCAGCGTGACCAGGTCATCGTACAGCGACAGGCTTTCGGTGGCGATCGCAATGTCGGCCTCGCCGTTCAACACCTGCTCGGCAATCTGTGTCGGGTTGCCCTGATGCAGGCCGAGCTGCACTTTCGGATAACGCTTGATGAATTGCTTGACCACCGGCGGCAGGGCGTAGCGCGCCTGGGTGTGGGTGGTGGCGATGGTCAGGTGGCCGCTATCCTGCGAGTGGAATTCCTGCCCGACCTGTTTGAGGTTGCCCGCATCGTGCAGGATGCGCCGGGCGATGGCCAGCACGGCCTTGCCCGGCTCGGTGACGGCGACGATGCGCTTGCCGTTGCGCACGAAAATCTCGACGCCCAACTCATCCTCCAGCAGCCTGATCTGCTTGCTGACGCCGGGCTGCGACGTATACAGCGCAGCGGCGGCATCGGAAATATTCAACCCCTGGCGCACGACCTCGCTCAGGTAACGCAGTTGCTGTAAATTCATGCCGCCCCCTTAATATCTATTAGTTATAACATTCTAACATAAAAGTATTTAGTAATATAAAGCTCGCCACCTAGAATGCACGCCATAAACCTTATGGATGGTTCACATGGACTGGATGTACACATTATCCGGCTTTCTGGTCGGGCTGATCGTCGGCGTTACCGGTGTCGGGGGCGGGTCGCTGATGACGCCGTTGCTGGTGCTGGTCTTCGGCGTTTCCCCCGCTACCGCAGTCGGCACCGACTTGCTGTATGCATCGCTGACCAAGTCGCTGGGCGGTTGGGTGCATGGCCGCAACGGCTCGGTTGACTGGAAAGTGGTTGGCTTGCTTGCCTTGGGTAGCCTGCCTGCCGCGGTGATTACGATCGCGCTGCTGAAATATCTGGCGCTGGACGAGAAAACTTTGCGTGGCCTGGTGACCGGCATGTTGAGCGTGGCGCTGTTGCTGACGGCCAGCGCGCTGCTGCTGAAAGAGCAAATCAAGAAAATTGCGCGGCGCAGGGATGGCACGGTGTACGAATTACATCATCGCCACCTCCCCCCCGCGACGATCGCGACGGGCATCGTCGTCGGGGTGTTGGTGACGGTTTCTTCGGTGGGTGCGGGGGTGCTGGGCACGGTGGCGCTGCTGTTCCTCTATCCGCGCATGTCGGCGGTCAAGGTGGTGGGCACCGACATCGTTCATGCCGTGCCGCTCACCGCCGTGGCGGGAATGGGGCACATGGCGCTGGGCACGGTGGACTTCACGCTGCTGGTAAGCCTGCTGCTGGGCTCGCTGCCCGGCATCTATATCGGCAGCCACCTGAGCGCCAAGGTGCCGGAAAAGGTATTGCGCCCCCTGCTGGCGACCATGCTGTTAATTATCGGTGCCAGGCTGGCGCTGCATTAACCGAAATATAGGTTTAACCAAATACGTAGGATGGGTTGACGCAGGAAACCCATCATAAAAACGATGGGTATCGCTACGCTCCACCCATCCTACGCGCTGCATTAACTTTGATGAAATTGCAATAAAAGGAAAGACACGATGAGCTTGAACACGCAAAAATTGTCAGACTTGGCGGAAATCGACCGCTTCGAACAGGCTATCCGGGCATTCAATGCCGGCGAACTGGACTTGGACCGCATGACGGCAACGCGTTTGCAGCATGGCGTATACGGCCAGCGCCAGCCGGGTTTGCACATGCTGCGCATCAAGGTGCCCGGCGGGCGCATGACGCCGGAGCAACTGGATGCGGTTGCGGATGTCACCGAGGATTACTCGCAAAACCGCATAGCGCATGTCACCACGCGCCAGTCGATCCAGACGCATTTCGTCCCGCTCGACAGCACACCCGCCGCAATGCGTCGCCTCGCCAAGGTCGGCATGACCACGCGCGAAGCGTGCAGCAACACGGTGCGCAACATTACGGCTTGCAGCCTGTCCGGCGTATGCCCGCGCGAACGCGTCGATGTAACGAAACATCTGGATGGCGTGGTGAAGCATTTCCTGCGTAACCCGCTGAACCAGCAATTGCCGCGTAAATTCAAGATCAGTTTCTCGGCCTGCGAGTCGGATTGTGCGCAAGCCATGCTGCACGACTGCGGCGTGGTGGCGGTCGACAGGGGCGGCCAAAACGGCTTCATGGTCAGGGCTGCCGGCGGGCTGGGGCACAAGCCGCGCGAGGCGATCGTGGTCGAGGAATTCATTCCGGAGCACGAACTGCTGTTTGCGGTGGAGGCTCTGGTGACGCTGCACAACAAATATTCCGACCGCACCAAACGCGCGAAATCGCGCATCAAGTTTCTGGTCGAGCGTTTCGGCGAGGACGGCTTCCGCGAAAAATACCGCGAAGAATTCGAGCGCACCCAGCAGGCGCTCGCCGATCAACCGCACCCGCAAGGCGAATGGCGCGCGCAAACGGGCGGCCAGGCGCCCGGGCAGGGCGCGCCGCGCAAGTTGTTCGCGCAACGCCAGGAAGGTTTATTCGTGATGACGATCGCGTTGCCGATCGGCGACATCACGCCGCCGCAGTTGCGCGGCACCGCCGCATTGCTGCGCGAGCACGGGCTGGGCGAGATACGCACCACGCAGGATCAGAGCCTGACAATCTTCAATGTGCCGCAGATCAAAGTGGCCGCGTTGCGCGACGGGTTGGCCGCGCTCGGTTTGCGCGAGCCGCTTGTTGGCGACAACGTGGTGGCCTGCCCCGGCGCATCGACCTGCCGTCTCGGCATCACGGCCAGCATGCTGGCGGCACCCGAGCTTTCCGGCGGCAGCGCCGATTTGAACATCCGCGTTTCCGGTTGCCAGAACGGCTGCGCGCAGCCCGAGACCGGCGACATCGGCATTTACGGCGAAGGCAAACGCCTGCACGGCAAGCTGGTGCCGCACTACCAGATGTATTTTGCCGGCAGCGGCATGTCAAACAACGATACAAAGGGCGGGGCGCTGGCGCTGAAAGGCCCCGCGATACCGGTGGTGCGCATCAAGAAGGCCATCGAGCGCGTACAGCAGGCGCATATTGGCAGCGGCGAGTCGAGTTTCTTTACCTGGGCGCGCACGCAGGGAGAAGGCTACTTCAAGGATCTGCTGGCCGATCTGGCGGGGGTAAAGGAAAGAGAGCTGCAATCGGTGATGCGCGATTTCGGCGACTCGTCCGATTTCCGCGTTCTGAATCTGGGCGGCGGCGAATGCGCCGGCGTGTCGCAGGTGATGATCGGCGCGAATTTCTTCGAGGCGGCGCACGAGCGCGAATACCGCAACGCGCTGGTGTTCCAGCGCAAGTTCGACGAGGCGGCGCAATGCAACGAGGCGATTCTGCGCCTGCTCGGTTCGGGCCTGGTGCAACTGCTGGGCGGGACGCGCCAGGACGACCTGGGCAGGCTTGCCGCGCAATTGCAGCAACTGGTTCCAGGCGCGATTGCCGACGAGTTTGCTCGAGCCGTAGCGGCTCTGGCAAATGCCGGCGAGATCGGCGGCGAGGAGCTTGCCCCGATCAGCGCGGCTGTGGACGGCTGGACGGTGAAGGTGGCGGCATTCGCGGCGGAGCAGGACGCACAGCTCGATCTGAATGAAGCGGTAGCCGGGCTATTGGTATAGAAAATCTTGGCGGTATAAGGAGATATGGACATGCAACAGAAAATCGATCGGGTAGTTTCCGTATTGCAGCAGGCGGTGCGCGATTTCCCGCCGGTCAGCTTCGCCAACAGTCTGGGCGCGGAAGACATGGTGTTGACCGATCTCATCGCCAGGCACCGTCTGGATATCGAGATATTCAGCCTGGACACCGGGCGCCTGCCGCAGCCGACCTACGACCTGATGCAGGAAGTGGGAGAACATTATGGAATACCGTTAACAGTGTATTTCCCGGACAGCGCAGAAGTGGAAAAATACGTCGCGCAACATGGGGTGAACGGTTTTTACGGCAGCGTGGAAGCGCGCAAGAGTTGTTGTTTTGTGCGCAAGGTCGAGCCGTTGCGCCGCGCGTTGCGCGGCAAGCAAGCGTGGGTCACCGGATTGCGCCGCGACCAGGCGGTCACGCGCGGCAGCCTGGAGATGTCGGCATACGATACCGATTTCGGCTTGCAGAAATTCAATCCGCTGCTGGAATGGTCGAACAAGGACGTGTGGGCGTACATCAGGCAGAACAATGTGCCGTACAACAAGCTGCACGATCAGTTCTACCCCAGCCTCGGCTGCGCGCCCTGCACCCGCTCCATCACCCCCGGCGAGGATATACGCGCCGGCAGGTGGTGGTGGGAGGATCCCGCAAACAAGGAATGCGGTCTGCATACAAGCAAGGGCTCGCTCGAAGCGAGCAGATTCAGGATACAGGAAATAGCGGATCAGGCCGGCGCTGTGCAGAAAGCGATTGCATAGCCTGTAATTGCAAAAAGCAAAGGAGTGCAAAACATCATGAAACTGGTCGATCATAATATGACAAAACACATCTTTACCCATCTGGACGCGCTGGAGAGCGAATCCATCCACATCATGCGCGAGGTCGCGGCGGAGTGCAAGAATCCCGCGCTGCTGTTCTCCGGCGGCAAGGATTCCATCGTCATGCTGCGCATCGCCGAGAAGGCGTTCCGCCCGGCGAAATTCCCGTTTCCGCTGGTGCATATCGATACCGAGCACAACTTCCCGGAAGTGATCGCCACCCGCGACAAGCTGGCGGCGGACTTGGGCGAACGGCTGATCGTGCGCTCGCTGGAAGATTCGATTGCGCGCGGCACCATCGTCATCAAGGACCTGGACAAACCGCGCAATCCCTATCAGTCCGTCACACTGCTGGAGACCATCACGGAATTCGGCTTCGACGCCTGCATGGGCGGGGCGCGCCGCGACGAGGAAAAAGCGCGCGCCAAGGAGCGCATCTTCTCGTTCCGCGATGAATTCGGCCAGTGGGACCCGAAGAACCAGCGCCCGGAGCTGTGGGACATCTACAACACCCGCGTCCACGCCGGCGAAAACATCCGCGTGTTCCCGATCAGCAACTGGACCGAGATGGACATCTGGGAATACATCGCCCGCGAGAAGCTGCATATCCCGTGCATCTACTACGCGCACAAGCGCGAAGTGATCCGGCGCGGCAACGCGCTGATTCCTGTGTCGTGCCTGGTGCAGCCGAAAGCGGGCGAAATAGTCGAGACCGTATCGGTGCGCTTCCGCACCGTGGGCGACATGACCTGCACCGCGCCGGTGGAATCCACCGCGCACACCGTGGAAGAGATCATCGCGGAGACCGCGACCACGCGCATCACCGAACGCGGCGCGACACGCATGGACGACCAGACTTCGGACGCTTCGATGGAGCTGCGCAAGAAAGAAGGGTATTTTTAAGTGAAAGGTGAAAGGTGACTCGCCGCTACGCGGCATCAAGTGAAACGTGAATCGGAGTATTGGTTTTACATTTTACATTTTACATTTCACATTTCACGTTTCACGTTTCACCGAATTTAAGAGGAAATATCATGAGCAACGCCACACAACTGTTACGTTTCATCACCGCCGGTTCGGTGGACGACGGCAAGAGCACGCTGATCGGGCGGCTGTTGCACGACTCAAAATCTATCTTCGAGGATCAGTTTTCGGCGATATCCAGAACCAGCGAAAAGCGCGGCATGGCCGCCGTCGATCTGTCGCTGCTCACCGACGGCCTGCAAGCCGAGCGCGAGCAGGGCATCACCATCGACGTGGCCTACCGCTATTTCGCCACGCCCAAGCGCAAGTTCATCATCGGCGACACGCCTGGGCACGAGCAGTACACGCGCAACATGGTCACCGCCGCTTCGACCGCCAACCTCGCGGTCATCCTGATCGATGCGCGCAAGGGTGTGCTGACGCAGACCAGACGCCATTCCTATCTCGCCAGTCTGATCGGCGTGCCGCACATCGTGCTGGCGGTCAACAAGATGGATATGGTGGAATATTCGAAGCAGCGCTTCGAGGAAATCGTCGGCGAATACAAGCGGTTTGCCGCGCAGCTCAACCTGCACGACGTGCACTGCATCCCGCTGTCGGCGCTGGACGGCGACAACGTGGTGGAAAAGAGTGACGCGATGGACTGGTACATCGGCCCAACCCTGCTGGAGCTGCTGGAGACGGTGGAGATCGAGCACGATGTGAACACCCGCGACTTCCGTTTCCCGGTGCAGTGGGTGTGCCGCCCGCAGGCGCAGGAATATCACGACTTCCGCGGCTTCGCCGGGCGCATCGAGGCGGGCGACGTGTCGGTGGGCGACGAGGTCACCATCCTGCCGTCGGGCCGCAGCAGCAAGATCAAGGAAATCGTCACCTACGACGGCCACTTGCAGCGCGCCTATGCGCCGCAATCGGTGACCCTGACGCTGGAAGACGAGATCGACATTTCGCGCGGCGATATGTTCGTGAAGGCGGGCGGCACGACACGGTGCGCGCAACCGGCTGGCTCCGCCATAGCCTGCGACTTGGCGAGCGTAGCTGGCTCGCTTGGTCGAATGGTTAACAGCTCCACCGGCAACGTGTCGGAGGCGCACTCCTTGCCGGCTGTTGCCAAGGAATTCGAGGCAATGCTGTGCTGGTTGTCCGAAACCCCGCTGGACAAGAATCGCAAATACTTCGTGAAGCACACCACGCGCACGGCGAAGTGCCTGTTCTCGCGTATCGATTACCGCGTGGACGTGAACACCCTCGAGCGGCATCCTGTCGCCGCGCTGAACATGAACGACATCGCGCGTGTTGCGCTGAAAACCCAGCAACCGCTGGTGATCGACCATTATCTGGACGATCACAGCACCGGCAGTTTTATCGTAATCGATGAAGCGACCAACAACACCGTCGCGGCGGGAATGATTGCCTGATGCAAGGCCGCCGATGGCGGCCCGGCAGTTAGCGGTTTGTTGCGCCATCCCCCAAACACGTCTGGCAGAATAAGGGCGATACGTTCCGGGAAATACCCGGAACGTCTAAGGACGCGCTGATTTATTCGGTTTCGTCGTTCCCGCGAAGGCGGGAACCCAGTTAAGTAAAGGCACTGGATCCCCGCCTTCGCGGGGATGACGAATAAATCAGCGCCTCCCTAACTTGCCTGAGAGCGGCGCTTCGCATGGACACCCATCCGGGCGCTTGCTAGACTCTCACACTCGGCATCACGCCGGACATCGACTTGCCCATCATGCATCTGCACTCCTTTACCGGACACTGCCTCGACCGGGGCCATGCGCCAGGGAAATACCGTTCCATTCCCCGTTCCGCCGCACCGGGAACGGCTTGCCGCCCATGCCGGTTTTCTTGCCAACCAAGCGGAATGGCTAGAAGTTTCATCAGATGGATATCCTGACCCACGGCTTGCTGGGCGGAACGCTCGCACAATCGTGCGGCAGAAAAGGCGAAGCGCGCGCCGCCACGACGGTGGGCTTTCTTGCCGCGCTGCTGGCGGATGCCGATGCGCTGATCCGCTCCACTACCGACCCGCTGCTGACGCTGGAATACCACCGGCAGTTCACCCATTCGCTGATTTTCATCCCGGTCGGGGCGCTGCTGGTTGCGCTACTGCTCTGGCCCGCATTCAATCTGTTCAAGCGCCCGCTCGGCTTCAAACGTATTTATCTGTACGCCTTCCTCGGCTGCGCCACGAGCGGCCTGCTCGATGCCTGCACCAGCTACGGCACGCACCTGTTGTGGCCGTTTACCGGCGAGCGCATCGCCTGGAGCATCGTGTCGATTTTCGACCCGCTGTTCACGCTGATCCTCGGCGCGTCAATGCTGCTCGGCCTGCGCCGGCACAGCACCCTGCCGCCGCGCATCGGCCTATTGCTGGCGGCGGCATACCTGTCCGCCGGCTGGTTTCAGCACCAGCGCGCCGAAGAGGCGATGCGCATGATCGCCGCGCTGCGCGGGCACGAGGCCGGGAAGCTGACCGTCAAGCCGACCATGGGCAACCTGCTGCTGTGGCGCTCGATCTACCGCGCCGATGGCCTCTATCACGTCGATGCGGTGCGCACGGGCGGTGCCGTCAAGGTTTATCCGGGCGAAACGGCGCGCGCCTTCGATGCGGCGCGCGACCTGCCTGGGCTCTCCCGCGGTTCGGTGCTGTATAACGACATCCGGCGCTTCGATTTCTTTTCGGACGGCTATCTGGCCTTGCACCCCGAAGACCCCGGCCTGCTCGGCGACGTGCGTTACGCGATGCTGGCGACCAGCACACGCCCGCTGTGGGGCATCCGCCTGGACACGCAAAACCCGCAAACCCATGCGCAATTCGAGACCTCGCGGCGCATATCTCAAGAAGAAATCGTGCGCTTCACCGGAATGCTGATGGGGGCGGATTGATGCGGGCCAAAACCCACGTGCGCCGCGACTACAGCCACGAGGTGCGCAAGCACCGCTTCCTGTGGGTGCAGGTCGCCTTCGGCGCGCTGGGCACGCTGTTCCTGCTGCTCGGCATCGTCGGCATCTTCACGCCGATCCTGCCAACCACGCCCTTCCTGCTGCTGGCCACCGCCTGCTACGCGCGCTCGTCGCGCCGTTTCTACAACTGGCTGATGAACCATCCGGCCCTCGGGCCGCTGATCGTCGAATGGCGCACCCACCGCAGCATCCCCTGGCGGGTCAAGCTGGTGGCGGTGGCCACGATGACCCTGACCTTCAGCAGTTCGATTATTTTTTTCATCCAGGACGGCTGGCTACAACTGGCGCTGGCTGTTTACGGTGTGGCGATGGTGATCTGGCTGTACCGCATCCCGTCGCGCGACCGGCCAAACTAAAATCTATTTCGACTCCATCACCCACACCCCAGCCCATTCGTCCGGCGGCGGATTGGCCTTGAGGTGTTCGACGCGTTCGATATAGAGCTGGCTCGGCTTGTCGTTGGGGTTGAGCGCCGCGGCTTCCTTGAATAACTTGATGGCCTGATCCCAGCGGCGCGCGCGGTAGGCGGCCAGCCCGTCCTTGAACAGCTCCAGCACCTCGGCAATGTTGGGGAAGGTCTCCCCGGTGTGGTAGGAGAGTATCTCGTAGATCGCCACCGGCTCGGTCTTGCCTTTCACCACCACCAGATCGATTTCCCTTTTCCGGTAAGTGCCCTGCAACTTGCGCACCGTAAATTCGCTGATCAGGATTTTCGCGCCATATTGCTTGCAGGCAGATTCCAGGCGCGAGGCCAGGTTGACGCCGTCGCCGATGATGGTGAAGTCCATGCGCTTCTTCGAGCCGATATTGCCGGACACCACGCTGTCGGTGTTCAGGCCGACGCCGATGTTGACCGGCAGCCTGCCCTCGCCGATGCGCTGGCGGTTCCAGGCTTCCAGCGTCTTGATCATCGCGATTGCGGCGCGCACCGCACGGTCGGCATCGTCCTCGTGCCCCTCCGGAATACCGAACGCCGCCATGATCGCGTCGCCGATGAACTTGTCCAGCATGCCCGCCTCGCGCTGGATGCAGTCCACCATCAGCGTGAAGTATTCGTTGAGCAGCGCCACCGTGCCCTGCGCGCCGAGCTGTTCGGTCAGCGTGGTGAAGCCGCGGATATCGGAGAACAGCACCGTGCATTCGACGTTCTTGCCGCCCAACACCTCGGCGCCCGCAGCGACCAGCCGATCGGCGATGCCGGGATCCATGTAGCGCGACATGGTGGACTTGATGCGCTTCTCGCTGCTGATGTCCTCGATCACGAACATCGAGCCGATGTGTTTTTGCTCGGCGTCGAGCAGCGGTTGCACGGTGAAATTGACCGACAGCGTCTCGCCCGCCACTTGCAGCGGCGCGTCCATGGAGGTCTGCTGCTGCCCGCTTTCGGTCACCTGCCCGAGCTTTTCCAGCACCCAGGCGTTGTCGCCCGCAAAAAATTCCGCCGCATGCTTGCGCAGTACCTCGCCCGCATGCGCCTTGAGGATGCGCAGGCCGGCCGCGTTGCAGGTGGCGATGCACTCGTTCTCGTCCAGCGTGATCAGCCCGTTCGACATCGACTCCAGCATGGACTCGTTGTAGTTCTTCATCGACTGCACATCTGCGAACAGCTTGGCGTTCTCCAGCGCGATGGAAATCTGCGCGGTAAAGGCGCGCAACCGCGATTCGTCGTCGCCGGTGAAAGGCCCGCCGCGCCGGTTCAGCACCTGGGTCACGCCGATGGTCTTGCCCTCCTTGTTGACGATGGGCACGCACAGGATGGAGCGCGTAAAGAAGCCTGTCTTCTTGTCGAAGGCCGGGTTGAAGCGCAGGTCGGCGTAGGCGTGGGGGATGTTGATCGACTTGCCCGAGGTGAACACCGCGCCCGCGATGCCGAGGTGGTTGGGCAGGCGGATCTGCATCTGCTCCAGCCCCTGCCCGACCTCCGACCACAGCTCGTTGCTCTTCTCGTCGTTGAGGAACAGCGTGGAGCGCTCGGCGTTGAGCATGCGCGTCGCCTCGCCCATCACGCGCTGCAACAACGAGCTGAGCTTGATGTCAGCGGTAACCTCGGAGACGATGTCGATGAACTCCATCTCCTGCTTGTGGCGCAGCTTCATGCGCTCGATGAACTGCGCGCTTTGCAGCGCGAGCGTCCCCTGGCTGGTCATCGCCTGGAGCAGGTGCAGGTCGTGCGAGGTGAATTTGCCCTTGCGCTTGTTCAGGGTCTGCGCAACGCCAACGACCTCGCCCTTCAGCGTCTTGATCGGCACGCACAGGATGTTTTGCGTGACGAAACCGGTCTGCTCGTCGATGGAGCGGTTGAAGCGCGAGTCCGAATAGGCGTCGTGGATGATGAGCGGCTGGCCGCTGGTGAACACGAAACCGGCGATGCCGCTGGTGTTGAGCATGCGTATCTCGCGCTGGATGTTGCCCTGCGCGGCGCGCGAATACAGCTCGTTGGTGGCCGGATCGTTGAGGAACAGCGAACCGCGCGCGGCATTGAGGTGGGTCGTGGTCATCTCGACCAGCGCGTTGAGCACCTCGTCGAGCGTGTCGAACCCCGCCATCTTGTGCGAGACCTCGAGCAACAGTTCCGCCGTGTGCAGGCGGCGGCGCTGTTGCGCCTCATTGTCGGCGGCAGGTTTCGCTTTTCTGGTCTTGGCGGTCGGCTGATCCATTTTTCGGATTCGTGGTTCAGGCTGCCGCTTTGGCGGACAGCGCCTCGATCTGTTCGCGCAATGCGCGGATTGTGCCATGCAGCTGGGCGATCTCGGCGTTCGCCGTACCGGCCGCCTTTTCGATACCGTTATCCTTGTCGATGCGCGCGATCTCCAGGGCATCGCGCAGTGCGGCGACGGTCGCCTTGAGTTGCTGGATTTCGTTGTGGCCGTCGGCAACGGCCTGCTGCACCGACCTTTCGCGTTGCGCCCGCGCCTCTTCCAATTCTTCGCGCAGCGCGACCGCGGTAGCTTCGAGTTGCGCGGCCTCGGCCCTGGCGTCCGCGGCGGAATTGCGCAGCCGCGCTTCCGCCTCCGCATGGGCATTTTCCAACTCCTGGCGCAAGGCCAGCACGGTGAGCTTGATATCGCGCAGCTCCGCCTGTGCCTGGATCAATTCGTCGCCCCCTTGCGCCATTGCGGTTCCGCCCCGTTCTCGCGATTCACGTTCAATGAAAAATGCCGCCCTTGCTCCGGCAACAGGCACGGAAAGCATGTCATGCGCCGAAA
The DNA here is from genome assembly GCA_001801215.1 of Gallionellales bacterium RIFCSPLOWO2_02_FULL_59_110. GTDB lineage: Bacteria > Pseudomonadota > Gammaproteobacteria > Burkholderiales > Gallionellaceae > Gallionella. The sequence continues at coordinate 19,811 of MGXA01000034.1, forward strand.
ATCTGGGGAAACGCAGCGCCCTACTTTCCGTGTTCTTTGCTTTTCTTGCAGCTTGCCTTAACCGGCTTGCCTGACATGTCGTTGTAATATTCCAGAGAGTCCTTGGTCAGGCGTGTGATTTTTTCGATCCAGTCTCTCTGTGTAAAAGAGATGGTCAGCTTATCCCCTTCCAAACTATATTTATATTTTTTTCCTTCCGGAGCCTTCGACGAGGAATACTGCCCGTCGGCACTGAATGTTTTGGTGTCGGGCACGTTCGAGTTTTGCGGGCCATCTTCGCTCATGGTGTTGCAGTCCCACACGCCGACGATGCTTGCGCCTGCCGATATGCCCGATTTATTGCAAGCGGAAATCATGGAAGAAAGCAGGATAACTGTCCCAAAAACAAAAACGATTTTCATTGGTTTACCTATTGATTGGTTAATGCCATTCTTGCCCGGACGATACCCATCGCTTTTCTTTCGGTACGGGAAATTCATCCGCAAGGCGCGAAGTATCCTTGGCCGCGTTCTCCCAGTCAATGCCGACTTCTGCCTTCGGACGGCGCGATTTCTCCTGTCCCCGGCCTGGTTATCGGGCTTTTGAAATGCGGCCGGGCCGGCCGGTCACGGCTTGGCTACTGCCGCCCGCTAGCGCAGCGAACAACATGTTTCAGAACCCCGGCCAACAGCGCGGGACGAAGCCTGCCGAAATCGGCTTTTCGCGAACCGAAAAAAGGCCAACCGCTCGGTTGGCCTTTTCTTCAAACCTGTCACCGCTATCAGGCGCGTTTCTTGAACTCGTTGGTGCGGGTGTCGATTTCGATCTTGTCGCCGATCTCGATGAACGCCGCGACGGGCAGTTCGAAACCGGTGTTGATCTTGGCCGGCTTCATCACCTTGCCGGAAGTGTCGCCGCGCACGGCGGGTTCGGTATAAATAACTTCGCGCACGATGGTGTTGGGCAGTTCGACGGAGATCGCCTTCTCGTTGTAGAACACCACCTCGCAAGGCATGCCATCTTCGACGTAGTTGATCGCGTCGCCCATGCATTCGGCTTCGATCTCGTACTGGTTGTATTCGCCGTCCATGAACACGTACATCGGGTCGGCGAAATAGGAATAGTTGCATTCCTTGCGATCCAGAATGATCTGGTCAAACTTGTCGTCGGCGCTGTACACGGTCTCCTTGGCGGCCTCGGTCAACAGATTCTTCATCTTCATCTTGACCACCGAGCCGTTGCGGCCGGAGCGGCTGTAATCAGCCTTGAGAATGACCATCGGGTCTGCGCCGACCATAATCACGTTACCTGCGCGAAGTTCCTGTGCTGTTTTCATGATTTACTGCCCTCAATTTCGAAGGCGCGCATTTTACCGATTTCCTGCGAAAAATCCAGTAAATTCAACGCCAGATCATTTTCGGCCAATTCCCGCGCCCACCCTTGGGCGCGCGAGTCCAGTTCGCCGCGAGCGGCTGCGAAAGCCGGCCATATCTGCCCCGTCTTGCCGCCGCCGTTCCATGCCTGCCACAAGCCTCGTACTGCCTCGCTTGCGGGTGGGCTGAGCGGCGCGCCGTACAGGTTCAGGAAGGCTTGCAGCTTACGCATATGCACACCGTCGTGCTGCGGGTAGATTTGCCACACGAACGGCCTGCACGCCCATTGCGCGCGGACGAAAGAATCCTCGCCACGGACGAAATTGACATCGCAAGCCCACAATAGTTCATCGTAGCGTTCCTGCTCGACGAACGGCAGCACGCGCACCTGCAGGTTGCCACATGAATAGCTTCGTAGGTCGGGGTTTATCCCGACATGCCAGCTGTGTCGGGATAAACCCCGTCCTACATCTTCGAAATACTGCTCCACCTGCGGCAGGATGCGCCCCTCCGGCACGAGGCACAGCACCGGCTGCACACCGTTTGCCCAGGTATCGAACATCCCCGCCAGCGCATCGTTTTCGTAACAGAACAGCGAGATTTTCAGCGTCTCCTCACCCGGCATTTCCATGCCAAACGAATGCCAGAATGCCTGCTGCTGCACGGCATCATTCCGGAATGCATCGCGCCGCCCGAACAGGTCTTGCTCCAGCAACAGCCCGCCGGTCTGTCTAGTAAAACCGGGAAAGAAGAAGTATTTGGTCAGCGGCAGGCCGGGATGGGGCGAAGGCAGTTTATGACAACCCGCCACCCAGTCTTCGGCCGAAAGATATTCGAGGTTGATCCAGACGGATCGCTGCTGCGCCGCCATCGCCCCGATATAGTTTTGCGGCAGCTTGCAGGCAAACGCCTCTATCACCAGTTCGGCGGGCTGTGCTTCCAGAAACGGCTCGAGCCAATGCCGCACTTCCACTCCCAGGCAATGCTGCTGCGCCAGCGAAGCGTCGGCCTGCGGGCACAGCCTGGCGAAGCTGGCGAGGTCATCCACCCACAGCCGCACGCTCAGGCCATGCTCATGCGCCAGTTGCCGCGCCAGCCGCCAGCACACGCCGATATCGCCGTAGTTGTCGATGACGTTGCAGAAGATGTCGCAGCGATCCGCCGCGACGGCCGGAGTTTCGTCACTCAGCACGGAGCGCCTCTACCGGATCGAGCCTTGCCGCGTGCCGCGCCGGCATCACGCCGGCCGCGAGACCGATGCTGACGGCAGTCAACTCCGCAAGCGCGACGAACAGCCAAGGGGTATGCACCGGCAGCGCGGGAAACAGCAGGTGCAGCGCCTGCGCGATGCCGGCCCCGAGCGCCAGCCCGGCCAGCCCGCCCAGCGCGGACAGCATAATGGCCTCGCCGAGGAACAGCGTCAGCACTTGCCCTTCGCGCGCTCCCAGCGCCCGCAGCAGGCCGACTTCGGAAGTGCGTTCGGTGACGGCCATAGTCATGATGGTGAGGATGCCTACGCCGCCGACCAGCAGGGAAATACCGCCCAGCGCACCGACCGCAAAAGTAATCACATCCAGCACCGAGCCGAGCACCTCCAGCGCCTTTTCCTGCGAGACCAAGGTGTAATCCTCGCGCCCGTGCCGCGCCGTCAGGATGTTCTTGATGCCCGCCTCGACCCTGCCTAGCTCGGCGCTGGGACGGTAGGTGACATGAATTTCCATCAGCCCGGAACGGTTGAACAGCTCCATTGCGCGCGCGGCAGGAATATAGACGGCATCGTCCAGATCAAAGCCGAGCACCTGCCCTTTCGGCTCCATCACGCCGATCACGCGGTAGCGCTGCCCGCCGACACGCAGGTAACTGCCGAGCGGATTGCTGTCACCAAAAATTTCCTGGCGCACCTTGGCGCCGAGCACGACAAAGGCGCGTGCCTGGCCCGGCTCGTCGTCGGGCAAAAAGCTGCCAGTACGCACGTAAATGCGCAGCGCCTGCGGCATCTCGTGGCCGACGCCGGACACGATGGTGCGGCGAGTCCTGCCGTTGGCGCGCACCTCGGCATTGCCCGACACGCTGGGGCTGACGTATTCGACATAGGGCAGGCGTCGCAACGCTTCCGCATCGTCCAGCGTGAGCTGCCGGGACGAGCCGAAAATGCCGACGCTCCCGCCGTGCGTCTGCTTCTTGCCGGGCTGGATGCCGATCAGGTTGGTGCCGAACTGGCTGAACTCGGACAGCACGAACTGATGCAGTCCTTCGCCGATGGAGGTGAGCAGGATCACCGCCGCAATACCGACGGCAATACCCAACCCGGTGAGGAAACTGCGCAGCCGGGAAGCGACGAAGCTGGAGGTGGTGAGGCGGATCAGGTCGGGAAAGAGCATGGGTTAGTTTCGGTTATGTGTTTAACCCGAGCTTGATCTGACACAAGCTATCAGTCTGCCACATCTGTTTTTGCACCCTCATCTTCCATCAATTCGGAATCGCGCTGCCTGAAACCCGTCACTCGCCAAGTAGCGCAATCGGCCCATGGACAGCCGCACCTTCCGGAAAGCGGTCGCTCAACGTGGAATCAAGGGGCTGCGCGCTTTTGCGCAGTCCCGCTTGAGCGTTGGGGCGGTTGTTTGCCAAGAAATATCAATTTTTCTATGGCTTGATACACAGTCTCGCAGATAAAGATTTATAAGGCTCTGATACGGGACACCCTTCTCATCAGCCATTTGTTTGAAATAACCAATAACATCTTCGCTCAATCGCATCGTGACAGATTTTTTGAGCTTGGCCGCATAAGGATTTTTGCGAGATTTCATTTTTGACAAATCATATTCAGTTTTCATGGTCTAACCCCCCGGTAATAGTTGCTCTCGTTTTTCGTGGCTTTTCTTGCCGAGATGATCCGAATAATGTTGCCTTGATCACGTTCGCAATGACAGACAATCAGGAGACGAGCTTCATCACTGAAACCAAGCATCAGAAATCTGTCTTCTGACACGGAACGATCATCATCAAAGAATTGCACAGCAAACTCGTCGCAGAAGACAGATTGAGCCTCATCAAACGAAACGCCGTGCTTCTTCTTGTTTGAGGCCGCTTTGACCGTATCCCACTCGAATTTAATCATGAATACATTGTATGTACACCTGGCAAATTGTCAAGAAGAACTAGTATATAAACCCATTAATTACGAAACATAATGCCGAGCCATTTTTACATCTGCATCCTGCCGCGTGAACGACCACTCGATGCCACGTTGC
>MGXA01000035.1 GCA_001801215.1 Gallionellales bacterium RIFCSPLOWO2_02_FULL_59_110
TGCAAATACACCGACTGCGTCGAGGTGTGCCCGGTGGATTGCTTCCGCGAAGGGCCGAATTTTCTGGTGATCGACCCCGACGAATGCATCGATTGCACCCTGTGCGTCGCGGAATGCCCGGCAGATGCCATTTTTGCCGAGGAAGACCTGCCGGAAGATCAGCGCAATTTCCTTGCCCTGAACGCCGAACTGGCGAAACGCTGGAAGCCCATCATCGCGAAAAAAGACGCGCCCGCCGATGCAGATAAATGGTGCGGCCTGAAAGACAAGCTGCGTTTCCTCGAACGTTGAGTTCGGATATTTTCGATAGCGTAGCCAAACATATCCTGTCACGCCATGCGCGGGACCCGTCTGATTTATGCGGGCCCGACCTGCGCGGCGCGACCGTCCTGCTGCCCAACTACCATGTTGCCCAACCCCTGGCGCGGGCGTTAAGCGCGGCGGCCAATCTGCCCGCGCTATTGCTGCCGCGAATGGTGACGCTCGACGACTGGGCGCAATCCGTTCCGCTGGCTGCGCCCGCCGCCACCGACAGCCAGCGCGGCACCTTGCTGTACCAGCACCTGCGCAGGCAGCAGTGGTTCGAAAACGCCGACCTGTGGAGTATGACGCAGGAGCTGCTTGCGCTGTTCGACGAGCTTACCCTTGCGCTCGAAACCTTGCCGCGCGATGCGGAAGCGTTCGCCGCCGCCGTGCAGCAGGTGTACCGGGCGCGGCAGAATGCCGCGCTGCAACTGGAGGCGCGGCTGGTTTTCGAGCTGTGGCACGCGATGCAGGCAGGCGCTGAACTGGATGCGGCACGTGCCTATCAGCAACGGCTGGCGAAGCTCGCGGCTCAGGCAAGCCAGCCCTTGTTCGTGCTGCGCGCTTCCGGCTGGGATGCGCTCGAGCAACGCTTCCTCGACGAATACGCCAAACGCGCGGCGGTGGAGATGTTCGATCTGCGCGAGATGGCGCCGCAATGGAGCGGCTTGCTGCACGATCACGTCCCCTTCCGCGCGCAAAACATCCCGGCGCTCGGCGACAGGCTGCGCTTCTTCGCCGCCACCAGCCTTGAACAGGAAGCGCGCGCCGCCGCCATGCAGGTGCGCCGCTGGCTGAGCGAGGGCAAGCGCGACATCGCCATCGTCGCGCAGGACCGCGTGGCGGCGCGGCGCGTGCGCGCCTTGCTGGAGCGCGCGCAGGTGCTGGTGGCGGACGAGACCGGCTGGACTTTCGATACGTTGTCGGTGAGCACGGTGCTGGAGCGCTGGCTCACGGCGCTGCAAAGTGATTTCTACCATCACGACCTGCTCGACCTGCTCAAGTCGCCGTTCATCTTTGCCGACATGACAGCCGCCGACCGCAAGGCAGCGGTGTATCAGCTGGAACAGCTGCTGCGCAAACAGGGCGTGGTGGCCGGGCTGGAAAAATTCGTCGCGCTCGCCGAAAGCGAAACGGTTCTGCATCAACCGCTGGCGCGGCTGCGCCAGGCCGCGATGCTGCTGGAGCAGAACAAAAAAACAACACTGGCGGAATGGCTGGCAGCCTTGCGCGCAAGCCTGCGCATGCTGGGCATCGATACCGGCCTGCAACAGGACGAGGCCGGCGCGCAATTGCTGCGCGCTTTGGAAACGTGGCAGCAGGAATTGCAGGCCGACGCGGGGCGCTACCGCTTTGCCGAGTGGCGGCGCTGGCTGGCGCAGCAACTGGGCACGCAGACTTACCGTGACAGCGGCATCGACAGCCCGGTGCGCTTCACCCACCTCGCGGCGACGCGCTGGCGCTCCTTCGATGCGGTGCTGCTGCTGGGATGCGATGCCGATCATCTGCCCGGCGCAGCGGACGGCGGGCGCTGGTTCAACGATGCGGTGCGTAGCGCGCTCGACCTGGCTACGCGCGGCACCCGCGCCGCACGGCAAAGCGACGACCTGCTGGCGCTGCTGGCGCTGAACGACTGCGTGCTGGTCACCTGGCAGAAGGATCGCAACGGCGAGAAAGGTTTGCTCAGCCCGTATCTGGAGATGCTGCGCGACTTGCATACGCTGGCACATGGAGACGACCTGGGCGAGCGCGAACTGCATGCCTTTCTTGCGGTGGAAGAGGCGCATCACGTGGCGTTGCCGCAGGCCGCACAGCCAGCGCCAAAGGTAACGGCACAGGCCGTACCGGCAAGCGTCTCCATCAGCGCATGCAACTCGCTGGTAGCCTGCCCCTACCAGTTTTATGCGCGGCATATCCTGCGCCTGAACGAGCTCGACGAGGTGCAGGAGGGTATCGAGAAGCGCGATTACGGCGAGCGCGTACACCAGATATTGCAGCGCTTCCACGAATGTTTTCCGCAAGTGAGCGGGCATCCTGTCGAAGAGCTGGAAGCGGCCTTGCGCCGGATCAGCGAAGAAGTGTTCGCCGACCTGCTGCAGCAGGATTTCGCCGCGCGCGCCTGGCTGGCGCGCTGGATCGTGGCGTTGCCCGCCTACCTCGAATGGCAGGCAGAGAACGAATCGCAGGGCTGGCGTTACGCCGAAGCGGAGAGCGCTTTCGATTGGCAGCTGGAAGGCGTGCGCCTGCGCGGACGCATCGACCGGCTGGATGTGAGGGAAGAAGAGAAACGCGTGCTCGACTACAAGACGCAGAGCGAGCAAATGCTGCGCAATAAGCTGCGCGAGCCGGGAGAAGACGTGCAGCTCGCGTGCTACGCCTACGCGCATGAAGCGGCAGATGCGGCATTCGTCAGTATCGAGAATGGAAAGGTGAAGCTGGTGGAACCCAAGCACGATGTCCCGCTGCTGGCGCAACTCAATGCCGAGCGTCTGGTGCAAGCGATGGACAGCATACGCGGCGGTGCGGGCCTGCCCGCGAACGGCATCGATGCCGTGTGCGTGTATTGCGAGATGCGCGGCTTGTGCAGGAAGGGCGAGTGGGTTAGCGTATGAATTGCATTTCAACCACCAACATGAAAAATAAACTGGCGCCATACCTGTTCCTTCCCCCTTGCAGGGGGAAGGTTAGGATGGGGGTAGAGCAGTGGAGATACCGGGTTTCTACCCCCTCCCTAACCCTCCCCCTGCACGGGGGAGGGGATATACGGCAATGGAGGGGCGATGAATAACCACATCGCCCTCGACCCCAGACGCAGCATCGTCGTCGAAGCCTGTGCCGGCAGCGGCAAGACCTGGCTGCTGGTGTCGCGCATAGCCCGCCTGCTGCTGGACGGCGCGCAGCCTTCGCAGATACTAGCGATCACCTTTACGCGCAAGGCGGCGCAGGAGATGCAGGCGCGCTTACAGCTCTGGCTGCGCGAGCTGGCGATGGGTGACGAGGCGGCGGTGCGCCGGTTTTTCGCCGAGCGCGGCGTCGATAATCTGAGCGACGCGCAACTGCAACGCGCCCTCGGTCTCTACAGCAACGTGTTGCTGGCGCAGCCCGGCATCACCATCAGCACCTTCCACGGCTGGTTCATGCAGGTCATGCAGCGCGCGCCGCTGAACGCCGATGTGATGCAGGGGATGAGCCTGCTGGAACGTGTCGGCAGCGAGCAGGAAGAGGCGTGGGAAGAGCTGCTGGAGCAGATGCGCAAGCAACCGGATGGAGCAGAGGCACAGCACATGCAATGGCTGTTCGGCGAATGCGGCCTGTTCAACACGCGCAAGCTGCTGTTCAACTTCATCGGCAAGCGCGCCGAGTGGTGGGCATATACCCAAGGACAACAAGATGCGCTGACCTTCGCTCTGGATAACCTGCGCGCCGATCTTGCCGTGGATATGGAATTCGACCCGGTTGAAGATTGGGGAATGTGCGGCAACAGCGAAGAAGTGTTTTTCGCATTCGTGCATCAATGGGCGGGCAACGGCACACCTAAGCAAAAGGAAAATGCGAGTGAACTGGAGCGTTCGTGGACGGACACAGCACAGGAAGTGCGTTTCGAAAAAGTTTGGCCGCTGCTGTTTACGCAGGCAGGCGAGCCGCGCAAGCTTAAGCCCACCAAGAATCAGAATGAGGCTGTGTTTGCCGTTGCTCTGAGCAACTTGCAAGCCAGCTTGCAAGCCGTGCGCGACACGCTCGCCGAGCAGCAGGCCTATCGCCTGAACGAGGCGGTACTTCACTGCGGCGTGGCGTTCCTCGAACGGTATCAGGCCCTCAAGCAGCAAAAGCAGCAGATGGATTTCTCCGATCTGGAATGGCAACTGTGCCGATTGCTGCAACGGAGTGAGCACGCCGAGACCATGCAGTACAAGCTCGACAGCCGCTATCGCCACGTGCTGCTCGACGAGTTCCAGGACACCAACCCGCTGCAATGGCAGATTTTGCGCGCGTGGTTCGATGCGGCGGTGGCGGTGGATTCGCAGCCCACAGTGTTCATCGTCGGCGATCCCAAGCAATCCATCTACCGCTTCCGCCGCGCCGATGCGAGGCTATTCGGTATTGCGCGCGAATATTTGAAAGAGCATTTCGCGGCGCACGAGCTGCACAACAACCACACCCGCCGCAATGCGCCCGCCGTGCTGGATGCGGTGAATGCCGTGTTTGCCGGCCATCCGGAAGGCTTTGTGGATTTCGAGCCGCACACTGCCGAGCTTACCGGCTTGCCCGGCTATGTGGTGGTGCTGGCGTTGGCCGTTGCCGAGCAAAACAAGGAAGAGCCGGCTGAGGATGCGCCGCTCGTCTTGCGCGACCCGCTGACGACGCCGCGAGATGAAGCCGAGGAGGGTGCGCGCCACAAGGAAGCCGTGCAGTTCGCCGAACTGCTGCAAGCCATAGTCAGCAATTGGTTGGTGAACGGGGAAGGTAAGGAACGCCGCGCCCGCTACGGCGACATCATGGTGCTGGTGCGCAGCCGCACCCACCTTGCGGTGTACGAAGCAACCCTGCGCGCGCGCCACATCCCCTTCCTCAGCTCGCGGCGCGGCGGCCTGCTCGACACGCTGGAGGCGGAAGACGTGCAGGCGCTGCTGATGTTCCTCATTACCCCCTTCGCCGATCTCGCGCTGGCGCAGGTGTTGCGCACGCCGATCTTTGCGTGCAGCGATGCGGATTTGATGCGACTGGCGCAAATCCCCCCCGGCCCCCCTTTTGCAAAGGGGGGAGCTTTGTGTGAAGCAGGTAAATATGTTGAATGTGCGCCGGACACCATCCCCCCCTTTGCAAAAGGGGGGCTAGGGGGGATTTGCAGTTGGTGGCAACGCCTGCAACATCTCGCAGAACCTTCGCCCGCCCTGCAACGCGCCACCGAACTGCTGAAGAACTGGCTCGCGCTCGCCGACAAGTTGCCGGTGCATGACCTGCTCGACCGCATCTATTTCGAGGGTGACGTGCTGGCGCGCTACAGCGCCGTGCTGCCGCCCGAGATGCGCGCCAAGGTCGTCGCCAACCTGCACGCCTTCATGGAGATCGCTCTTTCAGTGAATGCCGGGCGCTACCCCAGTCTGCCGCGTTTCTTGCAGGAGCTGCGCGAATTGCGCGACAGCCCGGACGACGCGCCGGACGAAGGTCGGCTCGGTGCGGCGGGCGACGCGGTGCGCATCTACACCGTACACGAAGCGAAAGGGCTGGAAGCGCCCATCGTCTGGCTGCTGGATGCAAACGCAGAAAAGAAGAACAGGGAAGGCAACGACGTGCTGCTCGCCTGGCCCGCGCATGAGCCGCAACCCTTGCACTTCTCCATGTATGCCGATCAGGCCTCGCGCGGCAAACAACGCGCACCGCTGTTCGAGCAGGATGCCGCGCAACAAGCGCGCGAAGAGATGAACCTGCTCTACGTCGCGATGACCCGCGCGCAACAGGCACTCATCGTGAGCGGCAACGGCAGGGGCGAAGATAAGGAGGAAAAGAAAAAAGCACAGTCGTGGTACGACCGTATCGCGGCAGTGGTGGGCGAAATGCCGAACTCTCTTTACGCCGTTACTCCGCTCCACGAGACTCAGAACAATGCAGGCCGTGTTAGCCCATCAGAACGTAACCCGACAAACAACGCTTTGATTCATGGCAATGTCGGCTTACGCGATGAACCTGCTGATGAAACAACTAGCCATTCGACTAGGCTGACAAAAGACGCCAACCAAGTCGCTGGTTATAACCCAACCTGCCTGCTTCCGCCAATCATCCCCACCGGCCAGCGCACCGCCCGCAACACCGCGCAACAACAGCGCGGCATCTGGCTGCACGCGCTGCTGCAACATCTCACAGAGGGCGGCGCGAGGGACGAGAATGAACTCCAGCAACGCATCGCCATCCCTCCCGCCGAGATCGAAACCCTATGGCAACAGGCGCAACACCTGCTCGCCTCGCCGCAACTCGCGCGCTTCTTCGATATGCGGCAACACCGCAGCGCCTGCAACGAGATGCCTTACGTCAATGCACAAGGCGAGCTGAAACGCATCGACCGCTTGGTGGAATTCGACGATGAGGTGTGGGTGCTGGACTACAAGCTGGGCGAAAGTGAGGACGCGGCGCGCTACCGCGCGCAGATGCAGGAATACCGCGCCGCAATGCAGGCGGTGTATGCGGGCAAGACGGTGCGCTGCGCGCTGGTGTTTGCGGATGGGGCGTTGAGCGAGTTAGAGTGATTCGTAGGTTCGGTTGAGCGTAGCGATACCCAACAAAAGAACCCAGCCACACTCGATGGCGCAGACTTGTAGGGCGGGTTAGCGCAGCGTAACCCGCCGGATGGTTCAAACATTCGGCGCATTGCGCCTTGCGGCTAATGCGCCCTACGTGGGCTGCGACCGCCGTTGGCCAGCAGCGCATCGTACCCGGCGGCGCGCATGTAGCGGCACAGCCGGCCCAGCATCTCGTCGCACAATAAGCGGGGTAAAGTGGCCATGGCGTCATGTTACACTTCGCAAACAGCAGGAGCCGCAAGACAAGAAACGCGAGGCCAGAAAAATACAGGTTTTCGATAATTGTTGGCCGCTGGTAATTGGACTAGTATATAAACACATAAATAACGAAACATATTATACTGTCGCATGCCCACCCTACGACGAGGAGCTTGCAATGCGACAGACCGAACTGCATCT
>MGXA01000036.1 GCA_001801215.1 Gallionellales bacterium RIFCSPLOWO2_02_FULL_59_110
GTCCGGCGGCGAGAAGGGGCGCATGATGTTCGGCAAGCTGATGCTGCAAAAGCCGAACGTGCTGCTGATGGACGAGCCGACCAACCACATGGACATGGAGTCCATCGAGTCGCTCAACACCGCGCTGCTGGAATACAAGGGTACGCTGCTCTTCGTCAGCCACGACCGCGAGTTCGTCTCGTCGCTGGCGACGCGCATCATCGAGATTTCCGCGAAGGGCGTGACCGATTACCACGGCAACTACGAAGAATATCTGCGCGATCAAGGGATGGCGACTTAACACCGTCCGCTGCCTGGGCAGAAAACAAACGAGTTAACGTGAAACAGCACGAAATCGAACCCCCAACCCACTCCATCTCCCCCTTATCAGGGGGAGAGCCCACCTCCTCTCCTGATAAGGGGAGGCCGGGAGGGGGTTGGGGTAAAAGGTGGAGCAATCTTGCGAGACGTTTCATCATCGGGGGTGGCACATTTGCCATACCTTAGGTTATGGCTGCTTGCTCGGGAGTGATCGGCGTTTTTGACTCGGGGGTCGGCGGCCTGTCGGTGCTGCGCCATATCCGCCAGACGCTGCCGGACGAACGCCTGATCTATGTCGCCGATTCCGGCCATGTGCCCTACGGCGACAAGCCAGCAAATTACATCGAGCAACGCTCGCTCACCCTCGCGCGCTTTCTCGTCGAACAAGGCGCGGACGCCCTCGTCGTCGCTTGCAACACCGCCACGGCAGCCGCAGCAGCCAGCTTGCGCAGCCGGTTCGGCATCCCCGTCATCGGCATGGAGCCCGCCGTCAAACCTGCCGTTGCCGCGACCAGCAGCGGCGTGGTCGGTGTGCTGGCGACAGTCGGCACGCTGGAAAGCGCGCGCTTCGCGGCACTGCTGGAGAAATATGCCGGCGAAGTCGAGATCGTCACGCAGGGCTGCCCCGGCCTGGTCGAGCAAGTGGAGCTGGGCGAACTGCACGGCGCAAGAACGCGCGAATTGATTGAACGCTACACCGCGCCGTTGCTGGCGCGCGGTGCCGACACCCTGATCCTCGGCTGCACCCACTACCCCTTCCTCATCCCGCTGATCCGCGACACGGCAGGCGAGGACATCGTGCTGATAGACACCGGCGCGGCCGTCGCACGCCAGCTTCAGCGCCGCATCCATGAAGAACTGCCGGAACGCAAAGCAGGTGGCGCATCGGTACAGTTCTTCACCAGCGGCGATGCCGCACAGGCATCCCGCATCATGTCCGTGTTGTGGGGCTCCGTCGAAGCAAAGCGCCTGCCTCCGGCGTTCTTGTAGGATATTCGCCGGCCCGCTCCCGCAAAATGGCTATCCCGCCGGGTGGTTTGCATAAAAAAGCGCAAGCATCAATCGACGCTTGATCCTAGAAAAAGCAGTTGTCCGCAGATTTTCGCAGATTAAACAACAAGCAACTTGAGCTTGCTGATCTACCTATTGGGTGATGCGATATTTGCCAACAACCCTCTGAAAATCTGCGTTAATCTGCGAAATCTGCGGATTTAACTAAGGTTTTTAGATTGATTTTTCATGAAAATGCAAATGGCCGTCGGGGTTTTTAGTCTCTTACCGGTCAAATGATGTCAAAACATGACAAGAGCTTTGCATTTATCTGGCATTGGCAAGGGTTTGAACGGAGGTGAGCCTTGCGGGGTTTGTAGATCCCGGATGCAGCGATAGCGGAATCCGGGGGCACCATACCCGTTCCCGGATTTCACTGCGTTTCATCCAGGCTACCCGTTTGGTTCCGGCTTGTCCGGCTTAGGGTAAAAGGAACAGTCTAAAGGCCGCTGACCAGGTTGTACGCCGACAGTGCCTTGGCCACTTGCCCGGTAGGTCTGGCAGCATCGCCGGTGCCGAACTCTTTCTGCAAAGAGACCTTGTTGTCGGAGATATAGTCGATGACGCGATCGAGATTGTTGAGCTGGTTGGGGATAAAATTGTTGTCCGCGTTAAGCAGATCGGCCGCCTTGGCAAAATTTGCACTGAATTCCCGTACCGTATTCACCACCCCACGCTTGTTGGCCGCCAGCACGGCGTCCAGTTTGGCACCATCCAGCGACATCAACTTGGTGCTGGAGCCGATGGAGATGCCCAGATCGCCTAGGCCGCGCAAACCATCATGGATGCCGTTGAAAACATTTTTGACGCTCTGCTCCAGTTCGTATATCGAAATCTGCGCCGCTTGAGTCCCGGCAAGCAAGCCGCCGTGCTGAGTGGTAGGAGCAAAGCGCTGAATCCATGCATTATATTGACCCGCAAAGTCCTGCAAACGCGACTTGATGCTGTCATTTCCGGTGTCGGCAGTAATGCCGCCCAGACTCCGGCCCGCATCTTCCATCTGCTCGACAGAATTTTTCATCTGGCTCAGTTCCGAAAATTGAGCCTTGTAGAGAGCATCCTGGTTGTTGATGGTGGTCATCATCTTGTAAGCCGACTCCGGATCGGGCAGCGACATATTGCGTCCTGCGGCCATCGGATTAGTTATGGCGCTGCCCGGTTCGAGTGAAGACAGCGAGACCGCAGATGCGAAGGTGCTTTTGAAATCCGAAGTGGATTCCACCAACGAGTTGAGCGATTGCGATTTGAATCTCGCAATGTCGATAGCGATGGTGGCGGGCGAGATATTCATGGCGGTTCCTTTATAGTGGCGGGCAATTCAGGCTGCACCTTGTTGCATGAATTGATGCTTCCGCAAAGCAAACGAGGCAATGCCGGCGACAAGAAAAACTTCATGCCTCACCTGAAAAGTCCGGCGGGAAGAATACATGCAAGCGTGTGAGTCAAGCAGAAGGGAATAGTTCCATGAACCGCAATCTGTTTATTTGCGCTTGCGCCAGCCTTGCGGAGGGATTGCGCTGCGGGAAACCCCGCCTATTCCTTCGGCCAGTAGGCCGTGGCGATGCCATCGCCGAGATCGGCCTCGATCAGGCGGCGGCGCACCTCGAGCAAGCGGCCGATCAGTGCGGGTTCATGCCGGGCATAGGCTTCGGCATCCGGGGCGCGATTTACCACCACGCCGAGCAGCTCGGTGATCGCATTGCCGATGGAATTCTGGCTGATGGTCACGATCAATTTGCCTGCGTCGTTGCGGTAAATGAGCTGTTTGAACGCTGGCTGCCAGCGGATCGCGTTGGCATATTTCGCGTCCACGATGCAGTGGTCGCGCACCTTTTTCGCCGTTTTCATGAAATCGTTATCGAACAGCAGCACGCTCTCCACCTGCTCCGGGAAATAAACATCCGGCAGCATCGGCGCGTTGCGCGAGGAAACCTGCGAGAAGAAAGTGCGGTAAAAATCGATGAAGCCTTTCAGCACCTCGTCGTACTCCCTCCAGAAATGCACATCCCCGAGCGCTTCTGCGCCGCCCTGTATCTCCCAGCTCGGCAACCCTTGCGGGTATCCGGTCAGCCCGATGCGCGCTTCCGCCTCGCTGGCCGGCTTGAGTATGCTCAGGTCCAGCGCCTTGTCGAAGAACTCGCGGTATACCTCGCGCATGTAGGCCTGAAACAGGCTGTGCTGGCCGCCATCGGTCAGGTTGGCATTGCTGGCATCGGCCAGCTTGGCGTCGCGCAACGCCTCCATCGGGAACACGACAAAGTGGTTATGCAACATGCGGATGCTGGGCACCCCCGGAGAAGTCAGCGGCCAAGTCGCATCCAGGCTGGCCTCGCCCGCCAGGATCAGCGCCTGTTCCGGATCGGGATACTGTTCCAGCATGTAATCGATGATAATCCGGTTCATCCGGTTCCACACATGCT
The DNA here is from genome assembly GCA_001801215.1 of Gallionellales bacterium RIFCSPLOWO2_02_FULL_59_110. Classification (GTDB taxonomy): domain Bacteria; phylum Pseudomonadota; class Gammaproteobacteria; order Burkholderiales; family Gallionellaceae; genus Gallionella. Next base: position 3,771 of record MGXA01000036.1, read on the forward strand.
TCACGTTCTCCTCGACCTGTGTGCGTCGCACCGGTCTTCCCAGCGGATTGAGAATCGTCTTGGACGTGTTGTAGATGATCGAGCAATCGAATTCGGTGCTGTGTCCGAGCGCCTTGCGGTACAACAACAGATTTTCCGGGTTCGACAGCAGGCCGTTGTTGTTCGCCAGATCGTCGAGGTTTTCCGTGCTGTTGAAAAACTCGTTGTGCTTCATTCCTTCCGGAACTTCCAGAGGAATGGCGCGGAAAGGCGTGGTGATTTCGCGCGGGCCGGTTTGCGGCATGTCGTTCATGTCAGGCAATCCCATACTTTGCCCTTCAGGCAGGGCGGATGGCGGGCATTCAACCCCGTCAAGGCGCTGTGGTCAATGACTCCAAAGGGGGGTGCGGCGGGCACGGATGGGCCGACAAGCGGATCAGTCTGCTGCTCCCGTCGCCAGGGTCACTGCGGTCGCCGCGCTTGTCTTGCCGATATCCAGTTGCACTTCGCAGTACTCGGGGTTTTCGCTGGCCGTGGCCGGATCGCCCGCGCAACTGCATCCGCCGGTCACGCTCCGGTAAAAAATCCCTGCCATGACGCGAATCGCGTTATCCAGCTCGGCAACGCTGTTGATCGTTACCGTGATCGTGCCATCGGCAACATAGTTGCCGGCGGACAATCCTTGCAGCAGCGGCAGCTGTTCGGCGTGCCACGCAAGTTCCTGTTTGAGCGCCGCCTCGAATCCGGGCGTGCCCCAGGCGCGCAATGCGTCGCGGAGTTCAAGCATCGGCGACGCCCTTGCCAAGCTCCTGCAATACCGCCTTGAGCAATTGCCAGCAACGCGCGACAGATTCAATCTCCACGCGCTCGCCGGGCGCGTGCGCGCCGCGAATGTCCGGGCCGAAGGAGATCATGTCGAGATGCGGGTGGCTGGCGGCGAGCAGGCCGCATTCCAGCCCGGCGTGGATTACCTGCAACGACGCGGGCTGGCCGAATTGCGCGGCGTACACCCGCTGGCACAGCACGAGCAGGCCGGAGGCCGGGTTCGGCATCCAGCCCGGATACGCGCCGTCCTTCCATGCCTGGAACCTATAGGATGAGGCACGCGCAACCAGCTTGTCGGCCAGCGCAGCGGCTCCCGCGTCATGCAGCGAGCGCACCTTGAACGTCGCCTTGAATGCGCCTTGCGTAAGACCGAGTACGCCGAGATTGCTGGAGGTCTCGGTCACGCCGGGAAAATCATCGCTGACGCGCGCGACACCGTTCGCGGCGATGTCGAGAAAAGCGAGCAGGTGCTCCAGATCGGCGCGTGTAACGGATTGATCGGGCAACGTATCGTAATGCTGGCACGCGAACGAAATGCCGGCATCCGCCTCCGCGAACCGCTGCCGCCATGCCTCGTGCCGATGCCGCACCCACTCGTCGATATTCGACGCCATTGCAACGGGCAGCGCGCAGGCGGCAAACGCCTCGCGCGGGATCGCGTTGCGCGCCGTACCGCCACGCATCTCGATCAACCGCACATCGGTGTGTGCGGACAGATCGCGCAGCGCCTCCGCCAGCAGCTTGAGCGCATTGCCGCGCCCCAGATGAATGTCGATGCCGGAATGCCCGCCGCGCAGCCCGCTCACTTCGAAGCGCAGCAGCGCATAGTCCGGCGGCACATCTTGCAGTTCGCAAGCGTGGCGCACCTCCACATCCACCCCGCCCGCGCAGCCGAGATAAAAATGCCCCCACTCCTCGGTGTCCAGGTTGATCAGCGCCTTGCCTTGCAACGTGCCGGGCAAAATCCCGCGCGCGCCGTCCATGCCGGATTCCTCGTTGACCGTGAGCAACACCTCCAGCGGCGGATGCATCAGGCCCGGCTCTTCCAGCGCGGCCAGCGCGAGCGCGACGCCGATACCGTTGTCCGCGCCCAGCGTGGTGTCTTCCGCCACCACCCAGCCGTCGCGCACCACCGCGTTTATCGGATCGCGCTCGAAGTCGTGCCGCGTTGCGGCATTGGCCTGGCACACCATATCGAGGTGGCCTTGCAGGATTACGCCGTGCGCCGTCTCGCAGCCGGGGCTGGCCGGCTTCTTCAGGATCAGGTTGCCCGCGCCATCGACGACGGACTCGATACCGCGCGCCTGCCCCCAGGCGACGAGATGCTCGCGCAGCGCCGCCTCGTGCAAAGAAGAGTGCGGTATCGCGCACAGCGTGGCGAAATGCGACCAGACAGAGCGAGGCTGAAGATTATTCAAGGGAGCGGGATAGATGTTCCGGTTCGAAACAAAAGCGCCGCTGCCCGTCAACGCCGAGGGCGGTTTATGAAGCGCCACGGTTATCTCTGTCCGGCGGCATCGAAAATGATGGCGAACTTCCACTGCGTCAGAGGGGATGTCCGGTATATCGCCTTTTTCCTGGCGTTGTCGAACTCGTAGGCCGTTTCTCCCGCAGGATTTGCCAGCATTTCGTTCGCGGCCTTTTTGAGCGTCTCGCTTCCCAATTCGCGCGGATCGAGGAAGTGGCGGTCAGCCTTTTTATGAAGGGTAGTCAGGCCGTTCGGTGCCAGCGAAAAAAAGGCCGCATCCGCCCGGAGCGCCAGCGCGGAGCCGACCTGTTCGGAGAGCCTGTCGAGGAAAAGCGATGCGCCGATCGCGCCGATCACCTTGCCGCCCTCCTTCACGGGAACCGCGATCACGGCCGAACGTTGCCCGGTGCTTTTGCTGACGACAAGAGCGGCGCTAATGGTCTGGCCCGACATGAGCGCCGAAAAATAGTCCCGGTCGCTCAGTTTGACCTCCATGAGCCCTTTGTCGGCGGTGTAATAAGTTCCGTCGGGGCGGACAAACCAGACAACGAGGCCACCGTCCGATTTCTGATATCCGCTCAACAGCGCCTTCATTTTCTCCCAGTTGCCCGATTTTGCTTCGCCGGTGGCCGCCAGTGTTCCGAGATTCTGACCCACGGCGCCGATGCGCAGGTCTGTGTAGGAGGCAAAGGCGGACAGCAGGCTTTGCGCATCTGCTTCGCTTTGTGTCTGTGCGAAGCCCGGCCCGGAAACGACGATCATCAGCAAAGCGGCGGCATTCAGAAGGCATTTTTTAAACATTATTTTCTCCTTGCTCGACAGCGGGTAGCAAAATTGTTCTATACATAGCGGCAGAAATCGTAGCGAGCGGTTTGGGGGTGGGGGAGGCCAGCGCGCAGCGACCGGAGCATACACAGCAGTATGTGATGATCGCGAGCACTGCCCGACCCCGCCCCCCCCGGGTCGCGCATAACCAATGACTAAGTTGGCGTTGTTTGCCATCTAAGTCAGATGGCTAGTTGTTTCATCAGTAGATTTATGTCGCTATGTATAATAGTGACACACTAATCGTCACCTGTACCAGGCTAACAAGTAGCTTATTAACCGGCAGAGAATCATGGTTTCCGCTTTCGTCATGCGGTGCCGTTTTTTCACTTGCCCGCGCCAACCCCGGAATTCACAATGACCAAACCATGGAAACCATCATACTGATTCACGGGCTGTGGATGCATGGTGTCGCGCTTCTGCCGCAACAGCGACGGCTTGCAAGACGCGGGTTTACGGTTCGCCGGTTTTCATACCCTTCCATGGGCCAGGGGCTGCAACAAAATGCCGGGGCGCTGTCGCGCTTTGTGGCCGCGACGGGCGGCGACAACATTCACCTGGTCGGCCACAGCCTCGGAGGCCTGGTGGCGTTGAGCATGCTTGCGCAGTATCCCGCCCCCCGCGTGCGCCGGGTGGTGCTGATGGGATCGCCTTGCATGGGCAGCCATTGCGCAGCGGTTCTGCTGCGCACACCATGCCTTGCGGCGCTAGCCGGGCGTTCGCTGAAGGAGTGGCTCGCTTTGCCGCGCCCGCCATTGCCCGGCCAGGCCGAAATCGGCGTTCTCTCCGGCAGCCGCAGCCTGGGCCTCGGGCGCATCATTCCCGGATTGCCGCACCCCAACGACGGAGTAGTCTCGGTCATGGAAACGCGCTTGCCGGAAGCCGGCGATTCCATTACCCTTCCTGTCAGCCATGCAGAGATGCTCTTATCGCGTACCTGTGCCGATCAGGTGGCGGCTTTTCTCGAAAGCGGCAGCTTCAAACATGAGTAAAACCCTGCTTATCATCGCCCTGACTCTGCTGGCCGGCTGTGCCCGGCTCGACTATTACGTCCAGGCGGTGGGCGGGCACTTGAAGGTAATGGGCGCCGCTCACCCCATCGAGGAAATACTGCAAAACCCGGCAACCGATCCCGCGCTGAAGAAAAAACTCGAGAACGCCCATGCCATCCGCGAGTTTGCGAGCCGGGAACTCGCTTTGCCCGACAACGACAGCTACCGCACCTATGCCGACCTTGGCCGCCCCTTCGCGGTATGGAACGTCTTTGCCGCGCCGGAATTTTCTGTCGAACCGGAAAAGTGGTGCATGGTTTTTGTCGGTTGCGTCGGCTACCGCGGCTATTACGACCGCGCCGAGGCGGAGCGCTACGCCGCCGAACTGCGCAGGTCGGGCCTCGATGCATATGTCGGCGGAGTATCGGCTTATTCCACACTGGGGTACTTCAGCGATCCGGTGCTCAATACCTTCCTGCGCTTCGGGGATACGGAATCCGCCCGCACCATTTTCCACGAACTCGCCCATCAGCTGCTGTTCGTCGATGGCGATACCGTGTTCAACGAGTCCTTCGCCGCGACGGTGGAAAGCGAAGGCTTGCGGCGCTGGTTTGCCCATAACGGCAACCCGGATCAGCAGCAGGCTTTCGCGGCGCAGCAGCAGCGCAAGGCGCAGTTTGTGCAGTTGGTGGACAGCTATCGCACAAGATTACGCGCGCTCTACGCCGTGCAGCAACCTGCCGAAGAAATGCGGCGCGCCAAGGGCGAAGTCGTGGCGGACATGAAGCGGGCTTATGCGCTGATGAAGGAGAACTGGGGCGGCGATGCCCGCTACGACAGATGGTTCGAGCAGGACTTGAACAATGCCAAGATCGCCTCTCTGGGCATGTACACTCAACTGGTTCCGGCCTTCGAGGCGCTGCTCGAAAAGGAGGGGCGCGACCTGCCGCGCTTCTACAGCCGCGCGACCGAACTTGCGCGGCTGCCCAAAGCGGGGCGGCTGGCCGCGTTGAGCGACGCGGGAGAATCGGTATCCGTAATTAAAAGCGCCCAGGCCGAATAATGCACTACCCGGCAAGCCGGCGGCTTGCCCTGCGTCGCAGGGCTGCTAGAATCCGCGTCGTCCTTGTTTTGAGCGAGTGAGCATCATGCTGATCGGCTTCGTCTTCCTGTATCTGATCCTTTCCATCGGCATCGGCATGTACGCGGCCACCAGGGTGCACAACGCGCGCGACTACATCACCGCCGGGCGCTCGCTGCCGATGTACATCGTGCTGGCGATGGTGTTCGCCACCTGGTTCGGCGCCGAGACCGTGCTCGGCATCCCCGCCACTTTCATGGAGGAAGACCTGGGCGGGCTGATCTCCGATCCGTTCGGTGCCTCGCTGTGCCTGGTGCTGTTCGGCCTGTTCTTCGCGCGCAAGCTGTACCGCATGAACCTGCTCACCATCGGCGACTTCTACCGCCAGCGCTACGGGCACAAGGTCGAGGTCATTGCCGGTATCGCCATCGCGCTATCCTATCTCGGCTGGGTGTCGGCGCAGGTCACCGCGCTGGGTCTGGTGTTCGACGTGCTGTCCGACGGCACGATCACGCAGGCGCAGGGCATCCTGATCGGCGCGGCGGTGGTGCTGCTCTACACGCTGTACGGCGGCATGTGGTCGGTGGCGCTGACCACCTTCGTGCAGATGATCGTCATCGTCATCGGCCTGCTCTACATCGCCTGGCTGGTGAGCGGCATGACCGGCGGCGTGGCCCCAGTGATCGAACATGCCGCGCAGAACGACAAGTTCCATTTCTGGCCCGAACTGAACGCGGTGGCGATGATCGCCTTCATCTCCGGTCTGCTGACCATGGGCTTCGGTTCCATCCCGCAGCAGGACGTGTTCCAGCGCGCCAACTCCTCGAAAAACGAAAACGTGGCAGTGTGGGGCACGGTGCTGGGCGGCGTGGCTTATTTCGCCTTCGCCGCCGTGCCGCTGTTTCTGGCCTACTCGGCCAACCTGATCGACCCCGAGCTGGCGGCGAAGTGGCTGTCCGAGGACAGCCAGAAGCTGCTGCCGGAACTGGTCAAGGGGCACCTGCCGCTGTTCGCCCAGGTGGTCTTCTATGGCGCGCTGCTGTCGGTCATCATGAGCACGGCCTCCGGCACCCTGCTCGCGCCCTCGGTCACGCTCTCGGAGAACGTGCTCAAGGGCTGGATCACGCGCAAGAACCTGTCCGACCGCAAGATGCTGGCGATGACACGCTGGGTGGTGGGCATCTTCGCGCTGTGCGTCACGCTCTACGCGCTGTGGGCGCTGGACCGGGAGACCGGCATTCACCAGATGGTGGAGAACGCCTACAAGGTGACGCTGGTGCTGGCATTCACGCCGCTGGTGGCCGGGCTGTACTGGAAGCGCGCATCGACCTACGGCGCCTACTGGGCGATGGGTCTGGGGCTGGCGACCTGGCTGCCGCTGGAGTTCATCGCGCCCGAGGCCGCGCTGCCGCCGCAGTTCGCCGGCTTCCTGATGAGCATCGCCGGCATGGTGGGCGGTTCGCTGTTGCACCGGCAGCCGGAGCATGCTTCCCCGCACCCGCACGCTGTCAGCCGGAGCGAGTGAAGCTGTCACATGTTTGTCACAAAACCTTCATACCCTTGCCGGGTATCCGAAAAGATGAAGGAGCGGCAATGAGCGCAAAAATCCTGATTGTGGAAGACGAGCCGGCCATCCAGGAGCTGCTGGCGTTCAATGTGGAGAAGGCGGGGTTCCAGGCATCGTGCGCCGGAAGCGCGGAGCGCGCCTGGCAACAAGTCCGGGAAAACAAGCCAGATTTGATCCTGCTGGACTGGATGCTGCCGGATACCAGCGGCGTGGTTCTGGCCAAGCAACTGCGCGCCGATGCGGGCACCAAGGCTATTCCGATCATCATGCTGACCGCGCGCGGCGAGGAGCGCGACAAGGTGGCGGGACTGGAATCGGGTGCGGACGATTACATCACCAAACCGTTTTCGCCGCGCGAGTTGATGGCGCGTATCCGTGCCGTGTTGCGCCGCCATGCCCCGCAAGCGCCGGACGAAACGGTGGCGGCGGGCGGCCTGGAACTGTTGCCGGGCGCGCATCGCGTGAGCGCAATGGGTAGAGAAATAGAACTCGGCCCCACCGAATTCCGCCTGCTGCATTTTTTCATGACCCATGCGGAACGGGTGTATAGCCGCACGCAGTTGCTCGATCAGGTGTGGGGTACGCAGACATTCGTCGAAGAACGCACCGTGGATGTGCATATCCGCCGCCTGCGCGCCGTGCTGGAACCGGCGGGAATGGACAATCTGATCCAGACGGTGCGCGGCAGCGGCTACCGTTTCTCGGTCAATTGAACCCAAAAAAGCAGTTAGCCACAGATAACACAGAGATCACAGAGTAAAATCCGGCAATTATGGAGAAAGTGGTATGCCCTTTGGGGATGAGTCCGGGAAAGGCGGGAAAACCCTCGCATTCTCTGTGCCCTCTGTGGCTTGAAGTGTCTATCTATTGAAGGAGGTTCCTTGCAGGGTTTCTGGCTCCGTTTAAGCATACCCATCGTGCTCGTCTCGCTGTTGGCCCTGCTGCTGTGGGGCGTGTTTTCGGCCACGCTTGCGCTTCTGTTCATGTCGCTGGTATTGCTGGCCGTGATGGCGCTGCATGCGCGGCAGCTATACAGGCTGGGGAAGTGGTTGCAGGATGCGCGCACCGAAACCATCCCGGAAGCGGGCGGTATCTGGGATGAGGTGTTTTCTCAACTGTACCGGATGGTCAAGCGGCATAACCAGATCCGGGAGGAACTGGCGACCGAGTTGCAGCATATCGAGCAGGCTACCGCCGCATTGCCGGAAGGGGTGGCAATCCTGAATGACGCGAATCGCATCGAATGGTGCAACCCGCTGGCGCAAAAACATTTCGACCTCGACCCGGAACACGATTTCATGCAGGACATCACCTATCTGGTGCGCCAGCCCGAATTCGTCGAATATATCCGCGCATCCGCTTTCAGCGAGCCGCTGGTGATGCGCCCGGCGCGCCACGACGGCCTGGTGCTGTCGATCAAGCTCATTGCCTACGGCGCAAACAAACGTCTGCTGATCAGCCGCGACATCACGCAACTGGAACGCATCGAGGCGATGCGCCGCGATTTCGTCGCCAACGTTTCGCACGAGCTGCGCACGCCGCTGACCGTGGTGAACGGCTTTGTCGAAAACCTGCACGACATGCCCGACCTCAACCGGGACGATGCGCGGCGCGCCTTGCAGCTGATGGCCGAGCAGACGCACCGCATGGAAAACCTGGTCGCCGACCTG
>MGXA01000037.1 GCA_001801215.1 Gallionellales bacterium RIFCSPLOWO2_02_FULL_59_110
TGGTATTCGTTGGTCAGCCCGTTGATGACCGGCACGCGCGAATGGGCGGCAAAGCGTTCGATGATGGACTGGTCGAAGGTGCGGATCATCACGATGTCGCTCATGCGCGAGATCACCTGCCCGGCATCCTCTACCGGCTCGCCGCGCCCGAGTTGCGAGTCGCGGGTGTTGAGGTAGATCGCCGAGCCACCGAGCTGGTGCATGCCCGCCTCGAACGATAGGCGCGTGCGCGTGCTGGCCTTCTCGAAAATCATCACCAGCGTGCGGTCTTCCAGCGGCCAATATTTTTCGTAACGCTTGAAGCGCTCCTTGATGATGCGCGTGCGCTCGAACAGATATTCGAATTCCTCGCGGGTGAAGTCCTTGAACTGCAAAAAATGTTTGATGTTTTCTGCCATGATGTTTTTCCGATCAGGATTGCAGGAAATCTTTAATCAGCGGGCACAGGATATCCAGCGTCTGCCGGGCTTCGTCCTGCGACATGACGAGCGGCGGCAGCAGCCGGATCACGTTGTCGGCGGTGACGTTGATCAGCAAACCTTGCGCGAGCGCCTGTTTCACCAGGTCGCCGCACGGTTTGTCGAGCTCGACGCCGATCATCAGCCCCTGGCCTCGTATCGACCTGATGCCGTTTACTCCTTGCAGGGCGGCGGCAAAGCCGTCGTGAAAGAATTTTCCGAGTTCCTTGGCATGCGCCAGCAGGCCATCCTGCTCGATGATATCGAGCGTGGTCAGGCCGGCGACGCTGGCAAGCGGGTTGCCGCCGAAGGTCGAGCCATGGTTGCCCGGTTTGAACAATCCGGCAGCTTTGCCCGCCGTCAGGCAAGCGCCGATCGGCACGCCCGAGCCGAGGCCTTTGGCCAGCGTCATCACATCCGGCAGGATGCCGGTGTGCTGGAAGGCGAACCATTTGCCGGTGCGCCCGATGCCGCATTGCACTTCATCCAGCATCAGCAGCCAGTTCTGCTGGTCGCAAATCTTGCGCAGTTGTTCGAGATAATGAATGTCCAGAATGCGGATGCCGCCTTCGCCCTGGATCGGTTCGACCAGCACGGCGACGACATCGGGATTATGCGCGGCGACCTGTTCGATGGCGGCGAGGTCGTCGTAAGGCACGCGCACGAAGCCTTTCACCAGCGGTTCGAAGCCGGCCTGCACCTTGCGGTTGCCGGTCGCCGAAAGCGTCGCCAGCGTCCGCCCGTGGAAGGCCTTTTCCATCACGATCACACTTGGGGTTTCGATGCCCTTGTTGTGCCCGTACATGCGCGCCAGCTTGATCGCTGCCTCGTTGGCTTCACAGCCGGAATTGCCGAAGAACACTTCCTGCATACCCGACAGGCCGCACAGCTTGTCGGCGAGTTGCTCCTGTTCGGGCACCTCATAGATGTTGGAGCAGTGGATCAGCTTGCCGATCTGCGCGTTGAGCGCGGCGGTGTAGCGCGGATGCGCATGTCCCAGCGTGTTCACGGCGATTCCGGCCAGCGCGTCCAGATAACGCTTGCCCTCGGTATCCCAGAGCCATGCGCCTTCCCCGCGTTCAAAAGCGACGGGAATGCGTGCGTAAGTGTTCATTACATGCGACATAGAGACCTCTAAAAAACAAGACGGCGGATGTGTCCGCCGTTCAGCTATAACAGGAGGCGTATATTGAGCCAAACAGCACCCTCTAGGCAAGGGGAAACGCGCTGGCCCACAAAGCAAACAAGCCGACATCGCTGCCGGCTTGCTGGGGTAAATCGGAAAGAAACGGCGTTACGCCATCGCCTTGATTGCCGCAGACAAGCGACTCTTGTGTCGGGCGGCCTTGTTCTTGTGGATAATCTTCTTGTCGGCGATGCTGTCCACAGTGCTGACGGAGTCCTTGTAAACGGCCTGCGCGACCGTCTTGTCGCCGGCTTCGATCGCCTTCGCTACCTTTTTGATTGCGGTGCGCAATTCCGAGCGCAGGCTGCTGTTATGGGCATTCTGCTTGACTGATTGACGTGCACGCTTGCGGGCTTGTGCGCTATTTGCCATGACTACTCCTTGAAAATTCGGCTTACGTGAAAGGCGCGCATTCTAGTGGCTCGCCCGGGGTTTTGCAAATTTTTTTGCGCGGCAGACGGTTAGGCGGGTTGGGACGCAGCTGTGGCAGTTCTGGTTCCCTTGGATTTGGGTATTCAGGCATACCCGAAGCGTACTAACTATTTGATTTTACTTGGTGCGTGAATCAGCTCAGAAAGGCCGCTTGACTGAAAACATCAGTTTGAATCACACCCGCACGCAGGGGTCTGTGCGGGGGGTGTTGGGCAACCAGCATCCCTACCGCGACCGGTTGACGAACAATATTAAGGTGATTCAATTGATTATGCCGCTCTTGTAGGTGCGAATGAATTCGCACCTACAAACCCTTCAACAGAGGATTGTAGGTTCATTACTGTGAACCCAACAAGAACAACACAACTCGCCGCGTTTTTGTAAGAATCTGTTCCCTGCGGCGACTCACGCATGAGCCGCATCAATATCAAGGGGAACGTCATGAGTGAAGCAACCGCTGCTCCTCCCTGCCTGCTGGTCATCCTGGGCGCGGCGGGAGATCTCACCCGGCGCAAGCTGATGCCGACGCTTTATGCCATGCACCGCGCAGGGCATCTGCCCGCCGCATTCGTCATTCTCGGCATGGCGCGCTCAGAGATGGATGATGCGGCGTTTCGTGCGGCGATGCGCAGTGCTTGCGATAGCTTCGGCGCCGCCACCACGGACGCGGAGTGGCCGACATTTGCGCAGCGGCTGCATTACCAGCCCGGCAACTTCAACGATGACAGTGCCTGGCAGACAATGGCGGCGCGCATCGCCGAACTGGACGCGCAGCACGACACCGGCGGCAACCGCATGTTCTTCCTCGCCACTTTGCCCAGCCTGTATGCCGCTATCGCCGCGCAGCTGGGCGCGACGGGGCTGGTGTACAGCCACCCGGACGAGGACGGGCCGTTCAGCCGGGTGCTGATCGAAAAACCGTTTGGCCACGATCTGGCCAGCGCGCAGACGCTGAACCGCTCCTTGCACGAGGTGTTCCGCGAGGAGCAGATTTTCCGCATCGACCACTATCTGGCCAAGGAGACGGTGCAGAACATCCTGGTGCTGCGTTTCGCCAACGCCGTGTTCGAGCCGCTGTGGAACCGCCAGCACATCGATCACGTGCAGATCAGCGCCGCCGAGCACATCGGCGTGGGCAGCCGCGGCGCTTATTACGAGGAATCCGGCGTGTTGCGCGACATGGTGCAGAACCATCTGCTGCAACTGCTGGCACTGGTCGCCATGGAGCCGCCGCTGAATTTCACCGCCAACCGGGTGCGCGACCGCAAGGTGGATGTGTTCCGCGCGCTGCGCCCGCTGATCGGCGAGGACGCCTACCGCGATGTGGTGCTGGGGCAGTATGCCGCCGCAGCCGACGGTTCGGTGCCGGGCTATCTTCTGGAGACCGGTGTCGCCGCCGATTCCGTCACGCCGACTTTTGCCGCGCTCAAGGTGCAGGTGGACAACTGGCGCTGGCAGGGCGTGCCGTTCTACCTGCGCACCGGCAAGCGCCTGGCAAAGGGCTGCGCCGAGGTGGTGGTGCAGTTCCGCAGCATTCCGTTTTGCGTGTTCGGCGGGGATCCGGCTTGCGCCCGTATCGCCCCCAACCGCCTGGTGCTGAGCATACAACCGGACGAATCGGTGCATCTGGAATTCGCTACCAAGACGCCCGGCCACGGTCTGGCGGTGGAAACGGCGCGCATGCAGTTCGACTTCCACGACCGTTACCCGGATGCGCCGTCGCCCTACCAGCGCCTGCTGCTGGAAGCGTTGCGCGGCGAGCAACTGCTGTTCGCCCGCTCCGACGGGGTGGAAATGAGCTGGCGCTTCATCACCCCGATTCTGGAGGCCTACGCCGACCATCCCGGCGCGGAGCCTTATGCCTATCCGGCAGGCAGCGAAGGGCCGGTGGCGGCGGATACGCTCATTGCCCGCGACATGCATGCCTGGCAGGCGCTGGGGGGATGTAGACTGAAGACTGAGAGAAAAAAATGAAAACCAATACCGCAGAACACCGGCGTTATCAGGAATTGCAGTCCGGCCTGTCTCCCTGGCAATTGTGGGGGCCTTATTTGAGCGAGCGCCAGTGGGGCACGGTGCGCGAGGATTACAGCGCCGACGGCAAAGCCTGGGATTATTTTCCCCACGACCATGCGCGCAGCCGCGCCTATCGCTGGGGCGAGGACGGTCTGGCCGGTGTCAGCGACCATCAGCAGCGCCTGTGCCTTGCGCTGGCGCTGTGGAACGGCAAGGATCACATCCTCAAGGAGCGCCTGTTCGGCCTGTCCAACGGCGAGGGTAACCACGGCGAGGACGTGAAAGAGCTGTATTACTACCTCGATGCCACGCCTACCCACAGCTACTTGAAGTTTCTCTACAAATACCCGCACGCCGAATATCCTTACGCGCGCCTGCTGGAGGAAAGCCGCCAACGCGGCTCCGGACAGCCGGAATTCGAGTTGCCGGACAGCGGCGTGTTCGACGCAGACCGCTACTTCGATGTCACGGTCGAATATGCCAAGGCCGATCCGCGCGACCTGCTGATGCGCGTCACGATCGCCAATCGCGGCAGTGGGGCGGCAGCGCTGCACGTGTTGCCACAGCTATGGTTCCGCAACACCTGGAGCTGGAACGGGAGCAAGGAGCGCCCGCATATCGAGTCGGACGGCGAGGGCAAAGCGCTGGTGCACCACCATCAACTGGGCGATTACCACTGGTACGCCGAGGGCGCGCCGCCGTTGCTGTTCACCGAGAATGACAGCAATACGCGCAGCCTTTACGGCACGGATGTGCAGGGATATTTCAAGGATGCCTTCCACGAATTTGTGGTCGCCGGTCGCCAGGACGCGGTCTCGCCGCTGGGGCGGGGCAGCAAGGCGGCGGCGCACTACACGCTCGATATCCCCGGCGGCGAAAGCCGCGTGCTGCGGTTGCGGTTGAGCCGGGAAATCCTGCCCGCGCCGTTTGCTGATTTCGACAACACTTTTACCAAACGCATCAAGGAAGCGGATCATTACTACGACGCCATCCAGGAGGGCATTGCCGATGCGGACGCGCGCCTGGTGCAACGCCAGGCGCTGGCCGGCATGATCTGGAGCAAGCAGTTCTACCATTTCGACATCCCGCAATGGTTCAAGGGCGATCCGGCCATGCCCGCGCCGCCGCCGCAACGGCGGCACGGTCGCAACGCCGGCTGGGAACATCTCAACAACGCCGACATCATCTCCATGCCGGACAAGTGGGAGTATCCCTGGTATGCGGCATGGGACCTGGCATTCCAGTGCATCCCGCTGGCGCTGGTCGATCCGGTGTTCGCCAAGCAGCAACTGGTGCTGCTCACGCGCGAATGGTATATGCATCCGGACGGACAGTTGCCGGCCTATGAATGGGAGCTGGGCGACGTCAATCCGCCAGTGCATGCCTGGGCGACCTGGGAGGTCTACCGCATGGACCGCGAGCAGAACGGCGGCAAGGGCGATCTGGCTTTCCTGGAACGGGTGTTCCACAAGCTGATGCTCAATTTCACCTGGTGGGTCAACCGCAAGGACGCGGAAGGGCGCAACGTCTTCCAGGGCGGCTTTCTCGGGCTGGACAATATCGGCGTATTCGACCGCAGCGCGCCGCTGCCCACCGGCGGCCACATCGACCAGGCCGACGGCACCAGCTGGATGGCGATGTATGCGCTCAACCTGATGCGCATCGCGCTGGAGCTGGCGCAGCACAACCCGGTGTACGAGGATATTGCCACCAAGTATTTCGAGCACTTCCTGTACATCGCCGCCGCGATGAACAACATCGGCGACCGCGGCATCGGCCTGTGGGACGAGGAGGACAAATTCTTTTACGACGTGCTGCGCGCTCCCGACGGCGAGATGATGCCGCTCAAGGTGCGCTCCATCGTCGGGCTGATCCCGCTGTGCGCGGTCGAGGTGCTGGAGCCGGAGTTGCTCGACCGCCTGCCGGGTTTCAAGCTGCGGCTGTCCTGGTTTCTCAAGCACAACCCGGAGATCGCCGCCCTGGTATCGCGCTGGGACGAGCCGGGGCGCGGCGAACGGCGGTTGCTCTCGCTGCTGCGCGGCTACCGCATGAAGCATCTGTTGCGGCGCATGCTGGACGAGGCGGAATTTCTCTCAGCGCATGGCGTGCGCGCCCTGTCGCGCGCGCATCTCGACCAGCCTTATGTGTTCAGCTGCGCGGGTATGGACATGAGTGTGGGCTACCAACCGGGCGAATCGCAAACCGGCATGTTCGGCGGCAACTCGAACTGGCGCGGACCGGTATGGATGCCGATCAACTATCTGCTGATCGATTCGCTCTATCGTTTCCACGGCTATTACGGCGACGACTTCACCGTCGAATATCCGACAGGCTCGGGACAAAAACTGTCGCTCAGGGAAATCGCCGACGATCTCTCGCGGCGGCTGATCGGCCTGTTCCTGCGCAACGGCCAAGGCATTCGTCCGGCATTGGGCAATGACGAAAAACGCCAGAATGGCCCGCACTTTCGCGACCTGTTGCTGTTCCATGAATGCTTCCACGGCGACGACGGGCACGGCCTGGGCGCATCGCACCAGACCGGCTGGACCGGTCTGGTGGCCAATCTCATCCGTGTCGGCGGCGAGCCAGGCAGGTCGGGTTAGGCGCGTCTTTTGCGCCGTAACCCGACGGACTAACCCGACCTGTGGGGCTGGTGCCTCCCACAAGAACGACACCCCCGCAGTGTTTTTGTAAGAATCCGTTCCTGGCGCCGACTCGCGTATCAGATGTATCAACACTCTTGTCCAAAACAGATTCTGAACGTTGGGTCATCCTCAGGTGTAATGTATTGGTGAATCGCCAAACCCACCATCACATTGACCGAAGGAGA
>MGXA01000038.1 GCA_001801215.1 Gallionellales bacterium RIFCSPLOWO2_02_FULL_59_110
GATTGCGGAAAAGATCGTGCTGGAAATCGCCAGCCGCCTGACCTTCCTCAACAACGTCGGGCTGGATTACCTGTCGCTGGAACGCTCCGCCGAGACGCTGTCCGGCGGCGAGGCGCAGCGCATCCGCCTCGCGTCGCAGATCGGCTCGGGCCTGACCGGCGTGATGTATGTCCTTGACGAGCCTTCCATCGGCCTGCACCAGCGCGACAACGACCGGCTGCTGCAAACGCTGAAGAAGCTGCGCGACATGGGCAACAGCGTAATCGTGGTCGAGCACGACGAGGAAGCGATCCGCGCCGCCGATCACGTGGTGGACATGGGGCCGGGCGCGGGCGAGCACGGCGGCTTGATTGTGGCGCAGGGCACGGCGGAGGAAATCTGCGCGAGCAAGCAGTCGCTCACCGGCGACTACCTGTCCGGCAGGCGCAGCATTCCCGCGCCGGAGAAATACCGCAAGCCGGATGCCGAGCGCATACTGCACATCGTCGGCGCTTCCGGCAACAACCTGAAAGGCATCACGCTGAACCTGCCGGTCGGCCTGCTGGTGTGCATCACCGGCGTGTCCGGTTCCGGCAAGTCCACGCTGATCAACGACACGCTATATCCCGCCGTCGCGCAGCACCTGTACGGCAGCAACACCGAACCCGCACCCTACGCCGAAATCAGCGGGCTGGAGTTTTTCGACAAGGTGATCAACGTCGATCAGTCGCCAATCGGGCGCACGCCGCGCTCCAATCCCGCGACCTACACCGGGCTGTTCACGCCAATCCGCGAACTGTTCGCCGGGGTGCCGTCATCGCGCGAGCGCGGCTATGGAGCGGGGCGCTTCTCGTTCAACGTCAAGGGCGGGCGCTGCGAATCCTGCCAGGGCGACGGCGTGATCAAGGTCGAGATGCACTTCCTGCCGGACGTATACGTGCCGTGCGACGTGTGCCACAGCCAGCGCTACAACCGCGAGACGCTGGAGATCCAGTACAAGGGCAAGAACATCCACCATATCCTGCAGATGACCGTCGAGCAGGCGCATGAGTTTTTCAAGCCCGTGCCGGTCATCGCGCGCAAGCTGCAAACCCTGCTCGACGTCGGCCTCGGCTACATCACGCTGGGGCAATCCGCCACCACGCTGTCCGGCGGCGAAGCACAGCGCGTGAAACTGTCGCTGGAACTGTCCAAACGCGACACCGGGCGCACGTTGTACATCCTCGACGAACCGACCACCGGCCTGCACTTCCACGACATCGCGCTGCTGCTCAAGGTGATCCACAAGCTGCGCGACCAGGGCAACACCGTGGTGGTAATCGAACACAATCTGGATGTGATCAAGACCTCCGACTGGGTGATCGACCTCGGCCCGGAAGGCGGCGAAGGCGGCGGCCGCATCATCGCCGAAGGCTCGCCGAAGGATATTGCCAAGAACAAGAACAGCGCGACGGGGAAATACCTGAAGCCTGTGCTGGGAAAATCAGCGTAGCGCGCTACGGCTTCTAAGCCGCAATCCCTTTTCATCAAACATCCCATCGAACAGTTCAGCCGTAGGGCGCCAATAAGCGAAGCACATTGTGCCGAATGATCGACAAATACTTACGGCGCAATGCCCGTTGGTTATTGCGCCCTACAAACTGCTGCACTGCTGGGTACACGGTAAAGCTGCTAAACAGCAACACCCTTCTCGTCAAACATCCCCTCGAACAGGATCGAGCTCAAATAGCGTTCGCCGGAATCAGGCAGGATGACGACGATGGTCTTGCTTTCGTTCTCAGGGCGCATCGCTTGGCGCACAGCGGCAGCGACCGCAGCACCGCAGGAAATGCCGGACAGGATGCCTTCTTCATGCGCCAGGCGGCGTGCATACAGCACTGCTTCTTCGTTGCTCACTTGCTCGATCTCGTCAACCAGCGACATGTCGAGCGTGTCCGGCACGAAGCCCGCGCCGATTCCTTGTATCTTGTGCGGGCCGGGTTTCAGCGGTTTTCCTGCGCGTTGCTGGGTGAGGATGGGGCTGTCGGCCGGTTCTACCGCAACCGCTGTGATGCACTTTCCTCTGGTTTGCTTGAGATAACGCGATACGCCGGTAATCGTCCCGCCGGTACCTACGCCAGACACAAAAATGTCAATCTTGCCGTCGGTATCCTCCCAGATTTCCGGGCCGGTGGTTTGCTCATGGATAGCCGGATTGGCCGGATTCTTGAACTGTTGCAGCAATACATAATGCTCCGGGTCGGTGGCGGCGATTTCTTCGGCCTTGGCTATCGCGCCACTCATTCCCTTGGCGCCATCGGTAAGCACCAGTGTTGCGCCGAGCGCAATCAGCAGCTTGCGCCGTTCGATGCTCATGGTTTCCGGCATGGTCAGGGTAAGCGGGATACCGCGCGCGGCGGCAACAAAGGCCAGTGCGATGCCGGTGTTGCCGCTGGTCGGTTCGACAAGTTTCTTGCCGGGGCCGAGTAGGCCGCGTTTTTCGGCATCCCAAATCATTGCGGCGCCGATGCGGCATTTGATCGAGTTGGCCGGGTTGCGCCCTTCGATTTTGGCAAGGACGGTGGCGGGCGAGCCATCGGTGATACGGTTGAGGCGCACCAGTGGCGTGCGGCCGATGGAGAGGGAATTGTCTGCGAACCAGTTTGCCATGAATGCCTCTAATCAGTAGCTGTGCCGATAATGCAAGAAGCCGGACATATCCGGCTCCTTGTTCGATGCAGTGACATTCGCCAAAATCAGGGCGAAAGGATAACGCCAGTTATTCAGCCTCGACGGCGGTAGCTTCTGCCGGGCGATCCATCAACTCAACCAACGCCATCGGGGCATTGTCGCCCTGGCGGAAGCCGAATTTCAGGACGCGCAGGTAACCGCCGTTGCGTGCCGCATAACGCGGTCCAAGTTCGTCAAACAGCTTGACCACCATTTCACGGTCGCGCAGGCGGGCAAAAGCCAAGCGGCGGTTCGCCAAGCTCGGTGTCTTGCCCAATGTCAGGATGGGCTCCGCGACGCGGCGCAATTCCTTGGCCTTGGGCAGGGTGGTTTTGATGACCTCGTGGCGCAACAGCGATACGGTCATGTTGCGGAACATCGCCAGACGGTGGCTGCTGGTGCGGTTGAGTTTTCTTAAACCTAAACGGTGACGCATGATTTGCCTCCCTTATTTCTATTCTATCTATGTGCGCTGCTTCAAGCTGCAGCTACAGGCCAGTTCTCCAGCTTCATGCCAAGCGACAAGTTGTGCTCGGCGAGAACCTGCTTGATTTCGTTCAGCGACTTGCGCCCCAGATTCGGGGTGCGCAGCAGATCGTTTTCGGTGTATTGAATCAGGTCGCCAATATAGTGAATGCTTTGTGCCTTGAGACAGTTCGATGAACGCGGTGTCAGTTCCAGATCGTCAACCGGGCGCAGCAGGATCGGATCGACTTTGGGCGCCTGCACCTTCTCGACGACCGGCTCGGTGCCTTCCAGGGCGGCAAACACGGAGAACTGGTCGACCAGAATGCGCGCTGCATTGCGGATCGCCTGCTCGGCGTCAATCGCGCCATTGGTTTCGATGTGCATCACCAGTTTGTCGAGATCGGTGCGCTGTTCGACACGCGCGCTTTCGACGGCGTAGCTGACTCGGCTGACCGGGCTGAACGAAGCATCCAGCGCGATATGGCCGACTGCGCGAGTTTCGCTCGACACCTGGCGAGAGGTTGCCGAAACATAACCGCGCCCCTGCTCGACCTTGATTTGCATGTCCAGCTTGCCGCCGGCGGTCAGGTGCGCAATTACGTGCTCCGGATTGACCACTTCGACATCGGCATTGCCGCTGATATCGGCGGCAGTCACCACGCCATGACCATCCTTCTTGATGGTCAACACGACTTCCGGCACATTGTGCAGACGCAACACTACACCCTTCAGGTTCAGCAGTATGTCCACGACATCTTCCTGCACGCCGTCGATGGTTGCATACTCGTGCAGCACACCGGCCATCTTGACCTCGGTCGGGGCGGCCCCGGGCATCGAGGACAACAGAATACGGCGCAATGCATTGCCCAATGTGTGGCCGTAGCCGCGTTCAAAAGGCTCCATCACCACCTTTGCCTGGGTGGCGGAAATCTTCTGCACGTCAATGATGCGGGGCTTCAAAAATTCATTCTTATGCATACGCTACTCCGCGTGGATTACTTGGAATACAACTCAACCACCAGATGTTCGTTGATGGTTGCAGGCAGTTCGGCACGTTGCGGCTTGGCTTTATACGTTCCCTTCAATGCCTTGGTGTCCATTTCGATCCATTCCGGGAAACCGCGTTGTTCGGCCGCAGCAAGCGCCGCTTTGATACGCAGGTGCGCCTTGGACTTCTCGGTCACCTCAACCACGTCACCGGGACGCACTTGAAAGGAGGGGATGTTGACGCGCTTGCCGTTCACCAGAACGCCATTGTGGCGCACCACCTGGCGGGCCTCGGCACGCGATGCGCCAAAGCCCATGCGGTAGGACACGTTATCCAGGCGCGACTCCAGGCTTTGCAGCAGGTTTTCGCCGGTAATGCCGCGCTGCTGTTCGGCCGCCTTGTAGGTCAGGCGGAACTGTTTTTCCAGCACGCCATAAATACGCCGAACCTTCTGTTTTTCACGCAACTGGCCGCCGTATTCCGACAAGCGGGTATTCTTCTTCTGGCCGTGCTGGCCGGGCGGGTAGGCCCTGCGTTCAACGGCGCATTTATCGGTGAAACATTTTTCGCCCTTCAGGAACAGCTTCTCGCCTTCGCGGCGGCACTGACGGCATTTTGCATCAAGATTTCTAGCCAAGATCGACTCCTAAAATTTAGATACGGCGCTGCTATTAAATGCGGCGCTTCTTGGGCGGACGGCAGCCGTTGTGCGGCACCGGCGTAATATCGGAAATACTGGTGATCTTAAAACCAGCCGCATTCAAAGCGCGCACTGCGGACTCGCGGCCGGGGCCGGGTCCCTTGATGCGTACTTCAAGATTCTTGACGCCACATTCAACCGCAGCCTTGCCTACAGTTTCGGCAGCGACCTGAGCGGCAAACGGCGTACTCTTGCGCGAGCCCTTGAAACCCTGCGCACCGGATGTAGACCATGCCAGAGTATTGCCCTGGCGGTCGGTGATGGTAACAATGGTGTTGTTGAAAGAAGCGTGAACGTGCGCGATACCTTCAGCTACGTTCTTTTTGACTTTCTTGCGCACTTTCGTGCTTGGCTTGGCCATAATCTGGATCCCTTAATGCGTTATAGCAAACTTACTTCTTGGCACCGGCAATCGCCTTGCGCGGGCCCTTGCGGGTACGCGCATTGGTGCGAGTGCGCTGTCCACGACACGGCAGGCCACGGCGATGGCGCAGGCCGCGATAGCAGCCCAGATCCATCAAGCGCTTGATGTTCATCGTCGTTTCGCGACGCAGATCACCTTCCACCGTGAATTTGGCAACTTGTTCGCGCAGTTTTTCCACTTCCGCGTCAGTCAGGTCTTTCATCTTGGCGCTGGACTTTACGCCAGCGGCCTCGCAAATATCCTGCGAACGCGAACGCCCGATTCCGTAGATTGCCGTCAAGGCAATCACAGCGTGTTGATGGTTGGGGATATTGACCCCTGCAATACGTGCCATGCAGTTACCCTATCTTTGAAAAGCGAAAATTATATCACCGAGAGCCGATTTTATTCAATTAGCCCTGGCGTTGCTTGTGCCGTGGTTCCGAGCAAATGACGCGTACCACACGCTTGCGAATGACGATCTTGCAGTTACGGCAGATCTTTTTTACTGATGCCTGTACTCTCATTTTCCTTCTCCTTGCTCGTTCAACTATTTGGCGCGGAATACGATGCGCGCCTTGCTCAAATCATATGGGGTCAACTCCACGGTCACCTTGTCGCCTGGCAGGATGCGGATGTAGTGCATGCGCATCTTTCCCGAAATATGACCCAACACCACATGACCATTTTCCAGCTTGATTCGGAAAGTTGCGTTCGGCAACGATTCCTCTATCTCGCCCTGCATCTGAATCACGTCTTCTTTAGCCATTAGCGCGCAAAACCGCCCTTGAAATTGGCCTTTTTCAGCAGGTTTTCATACTGGTGCGTCATCAGATAAGACTGCACCTGCGCCATGAAGTCCATCGTCACCACCACCAGAATCAGCAGCGATGTGCCGCCAAAGTAAAACGGCACGTTCCACTTCACCACCAGAAATTCCGGCAGCAGGCAAACTAAGGTGATATACACCGCGCCAACCATGGTCAGGCGCAGCATAATCTTTTCAACGTAGCGCGCCGTCTGCTCGCCGGGGCGGATGCCGGGCAGGAACGCGCCGCTCTTCTTCAGATTGTCCGCTGTTTCCTTCGGGCTGAATACCAGCGCCGTATAGAAGAAACAGAAAAATATTATCGCAGCCGCATACGTCAACACGTAAATTGGCTGGCCCGGAGACAGCATGCCGCTGATATCCTTCAGCCAACTCATACCCTCCCCGCTGCCGAACCATCCCGCAATCGTTGCCGGAAACAGAATGATGCTGGAAGCGAAAATCGGCGGGATTACACCGGCCATATTCAGCTTCAGGGGCAAGTGCGAACTTTGTCCGCCATACACCTTGTTGCCCACTTGCCGTTTGGCGTAATTCACCAGAATCTTGCGCTGGCCGCGCTCGACGAACACCACCAGAGCCGTTACCGCAATCGCGCCGAAAAACAACAATATCACCAGCGGGATGGAAAAAGCACCGGTGCGCGCCAGCTCCAGCGTACTGCCGATTGCGCTGGGCAACCCGGCCGCGATGCCGGCAAAAATAATCAGCGAAATACCGTTACCCAGTCCGCGTTCGGTAATCTGTTCGCCCAGCCACATCAGGAACATCGTGCCTGTCACCAGGGTAACCACCGAAGTCAACTGGAACATCGCCCCCGGATTCGGCACCAATCCGGGCTGCGTTTGCAACGCCACCGAAATGCCAAATGCCTGAAACAGCGCCAGCACCAAGGTGCCATAGCGAGTGTACTGGGTTATCTTGCGACGGCCCGCTTCGCCTTCTTTTTTCAATTGTTCGAGGTGCGGAACCGCTATCGCCGCCAACTGCATAATGATCGACGCGGAGATGTACGGCATGATCCCCAGCGCAAAAATCGTGAAGCGCTCCAGCGCGCCGCCCGAGAACATGTTGAACATGCCCAGAATGCCGTCCTTCTGCGATTTGAACAAATCCGCCAGCACCGTCGGATCGATGCCCGGCACCGGAATATGCGCGCCGATACGGAACACCACAAGCGCACCCAGCAAAAACCACAGCCGCTGGCCTAAATCGCCATACTTACTCTTGCTTGCCCCCTTGGCTACAGTGCTCACGATCTGCCTTACTCGGCGACGCTGCCGCCTGCGGCTTCAACGGCTGCACGTGCACCCTTGGTCAACAGCAGGCCCTGCAACTTCACTGCACGGGAAATCTCGCCGCACAAAATAACCTTCGCGGTCAACGCGTCGGCGTGGACAATACCAGCCTGCTTGAGGGCCAGCAGGTCTATATTATCGACCGGCAGTTTTTGCAAATCGGATAAACGCACTTGCGCCGTGTCATCGCGGGTCAGCGAAACAAAACCGCGCTTCGGCAAACGGCGTTGCAGCGGCATCTGGCCACCCTCAAAGCCGACCTTATGGAAGCCGCCGGCGCGAGATTTCTGTCCCTTGTGGCCGCGACCGCAGGTCTTGCCCAATCCGGAGCCGATACCACGGCCAACGCGGCGCTTGCTGTGCTTGGCACCTTGTGCTGGATGAATATTATTGAGTTGCATCTGTTATGCCTCGCACTTAACCAAGTAATACACCTTGTTGATCATGCCGCGCACGCAGGGGGTGTCTTCCAGCTGCACAGTATGGTTGATACGGCGCAGACCCAAACCGCGAATCGTGTCGCGATGCGATTGCTTGGTGCCGATCAAACTTTTGATCTGCGTCACTTTGATTGTTTTGGCTTGCGTCATGTCTTACCCCAAAATTTCGTCAACATTCTTACCGCGCTTGGCGGCAATTTCAGCAGGCGAATTCAATTCCTTCAGGCCGTTCAGTGTGGCGCGTACCACGTTGTACGGGTTGCTGGAGCCGATGCACTTGGCCAGCACATCACGCACGCCAACCGCCTCGAACACCGCGCGCATCGCACCGCCGGCGATAATGCCGGTACCTTCCGAGGCCGGCTGCATCAACACCTTGGCGGCGCCATGCTTACCGATCACGGTATGGTGCAAAGTGCCATTGCGCAGGTTTACCTTGACCAGATTGCGGCGCGCTTCATCCATCGCCTTCTGCACGGCAACCGGTACTTCCTTGGATTTACCTTTACCCATCGCCACGCGACCATCGCCATCGCCGACCACGGTCAGCGCGGCAAACCCCATGATACGGCCACCCTTGACCACCTTGGTGACCCGGTTCACGGAGATCATTTTTTCGATCAGACCGTCATCGCGCTCTTCTTGCTGCTGCATTCTTCCTTGCGGCTTAGCCATCACTCAACTCCAATTAGAACTGTAGCCCGTGTTCACGCGCGGCTTCAGCCAACGCCTTGACACGGCCATGATACCGGTTACCAGAACGGTCGAATGCCACCTGGGTGATACCCGCCGTCTTCGCCTTTTCAGCGATACGCTTACCCACCACTACAGCAGCAGCCTTGTTGCCTCCATTCGCCAAATCCTTGCGCACTTCCGCTTCGATGCTGGACGCACTGGCCAGCACCTTGCTGCCGCACGCAGAAATCACCTGGGCATAGATATGCAAGTTGGTACGGTGAATAGCCAGACGTACTGTCTTTTTCTCAGCAATGCGAGCACGGGTTTTACGTGCTCTGCGCTGACGCGCTTCATTCTTATTCAACATATCCGCCTCGCTTATTTCTTCTTGGTTTCTTTCAGTATCACCACTTCATCGCTATAGCGCACCCCTTTGCCTTTATATGGCTCGGGTTCGCGGAAAGCGCGAATTTCAGCAGCGACTTGCCCGACACGCTGCTTGTCGGCGCCCTTTAATACAATTTCAGTTTGCGTCGGAGTTTCGACCTTGACACCGGCGGGCATCTTGTATGCGACCGGATGGGAAAAACCCAGGGTCAGGTTCAGCGTATCTCCGGCTGCTTGCGCACGGTAACCCACTCCGACCAGATTCAGCTTGCGCTCGAAGCCCTTGCTCACGCCTTGCACCATGTTGGCCAGCAACGCGCGGATCGTGCCCGACATCGCGTTGGCCTCCGTGGAGTCGTTCTGCGCCTTGCACAACAGGCTGTCGCCTTCGCGCACCACGCTCACGTCGCCCGACAAGGCCTGCTTGAGGATGCCCAGCGGGCCTTTTACCGAAATTTCACCTGGGGCCAGCGCGATTTCCACGCCGCTCGGTACTGCTACAGGATTTTTGGCAACTCTAGACATGCTTACCTCACTACGCGACCACGCACAGCACTTCACCGCCAATACCATTGGCGCGCGCTTTGCGATCGGTCATCAGACCCTTGGATGTGGAAACGATGGCGATACCAAGACCGTTCATCACCTTGGGAATGTCGTCTGATCCTTTGTAAATGCGCAGCCCAGGGCGGCTTATACGCTGAATTTTTTCGATTACCGGGCGACCGCTGTAATATTTCAGGCCGATTTCCAGCGTGGCTTTGCCGCCATCGCCTTTAACGACGCTAAAGCCATCTACATAGCCTTCATCTTTCAGCACCTCGGCGATTGCCACCTTTATTTTCGAAGAAGGCATCACTACAGTGTTTTTTTCCGCAAGCTGCGCATTGCGAATGCGCGTCAGCATATCGGAGATCGGATCACTCATACTCATTTAATTGCTCCTACCAGCTTGCCTTAACGACACCGGGAATTTCGCCGCGCATCGCGAACTCACGCACCTTGATACGGTTGCGCAGGCGCACCGGGCTCGCGTTGCGCGGCAAAGCCTGGAGCCTCAGGCGTGCGGCAGCACGCTCTTCATCGCTGAGCTTCACGTTGGAAATCGCAGCCAGCAACTCCGCGCGCTTGGCCGCAAACTTCTTCACGGTGTCGCGGCGTTTCTGTTCACGGTTAATCAATGCCATCTTAGCCATTAGTATTCCCTCATTTCTTTAATGGGAGTTTGAATGCCAACAGAAGCGCCTTGGCCTCTTCATCGGTCTTCGCGGAGGTGGTGATGGTGATGTTCATGCCACGCAACGCATCAATCTTTTCATACTCGATTTCTGGAAAAATAATCTGCTCTTTAACGCCCATGTTGTAATTGCCACGGCCATCAAAGGACTTGCCGGAGATGCCGCGGAAATCGCGGACGCGCGGGATTGCGACCGAAATCAGCCGATCCAAGAATTCGTACATGCGCGACTTGCGCAAAGTTACCTTGCAACCCACCGGGTAGCCTTCGCGTATCTTGAAACCCGCAATGGACTTTTTGGAATTCGTGACTATCGGCTTCTGTCCGGCAATCTTCAGCATATCGCCAACCGCGAAATCCATCACTTTTTTGTCTGCCACCGCTTCGCCCACGCCCATATTCAGGGTAATTTTCTCGATACGCGGCACTTCCATGACGGACTTGTAACCAAACTGCTTCATCAGATCCTTGGTGACCTGATTTTTGTAAAATTCATACAAACGAGCCATGCCCTTACCCCTTAGCGTCAATCATTTCGCCGTTAGACTTGAACACACGAACCTTGCGCCCATCCTCCAGCGTTTTAATACCGATCCGATCGCCCTTTTCGGCAGCCGCGTTGAAAATCGCCACATTCGATATATGAATCGGCAATTCCTTTTCCACGATCCCGCCGGTCAACCCCTTTACCGGGTTAGGCTTCTGGTGCTTCTTGACTTTATTGATGCCGCTGACCAGCAGGTATTCACCAAGCACACGCAGCACGTTGCCGCGACTACCCTTGTCTTTGCCAGCGATTACGATAACGTCATCATTTTTTTTGATCTTGCGCATGATTTCCCTCGACTCGATCCGTTGTCGCTTACAGCACTTCAGGTGCCAGCGAAACGATCTTCATGAACTTCTCGGTGCGCAGCTCGCGTGTCACTGGCCCAAAAATGCGTGTACCGATCGGTTCCAGCTTGGCATTCAGCAGCACCGCAGCATTACCATCGAACTTGACCAGCGAGCCATCCGTGCGGCGCACCCCCTTGGCGGTACGTACCACCACGGCGTTGTATACTTCACCCTTCTTTACGCGGCCACGCGGCGCTGCATCCCTGATGCTGACCTTGATGACATCGCCTACGGAAGCGTAGCGGCGCCTTGAGCCGCCCAAAACCTTGATGCACATCACGGAGCGCGCACCGGTATTGTCAGCCACATCTAAAACAGACTGCATTTGTATCATTATTTAATCTCCAACTTTTTCCGCTCACAGCGGCCAGTTTTGGAACCCGTTCGGGTTAGGTCGCCGCAAGCGGCGGTGAAACGAAGCCGCGCATTATATGCTAATTTCGATAAGGCGCAAGCTAAATTAAATTGTAGCGGCCTTTTCAACCAGCTTGGCGACACGCCAGCTCTTGGTTTTGGCAATCGGGCGGCATTCTTCGATTGTCACTACGTCGCCGGTATGGCACTCATTGGCCTCATCATGGGCATGGTATTTTTTTGAAACGCGAATAATCTTGCCCAGTAATGGGTGTTTGACCTTGCGCTCGACCAGAACCGTTATGGTCTTGTCCATCTTGTCGCTCGTTACGGTACCGGTCAGGGTACGCTTCAGCTTGGACTCGCTCATCGCCTTTTCATTGCTCATTCTGGGCACCCTTCTCTTTCATTACAGTCTTTACGCGAGCGATATCGCGGCGCACTTTGCGCAATTCGCTGGTATTGGTCATCTGCTGCGTCGCAACCTGCATACGCAGTCCAAATTGCGCCTTGGTCAGCGACAACACCTCCTGCTGAAGATCCGCCTCGGACTTTGTTCTCAATTCACTCGCCTTCATATCATGCACCTACCTGTCTGACCACAAATGTGGTCGCAATCGGCAACTTCGCGGACGCTAGGCGGAACGCTTCACGCGCCAATGTTTCATCCACGCCGTCCATCTCATACAGCATCTTGCCCGGTTGAATCTCGGCAACATAAAACTCGGGATTACCCTTGCCGTTACCCATGCGGACTTCGGCCGGTTTTTTGGAGATCGGCTTATCCGGAAAAATACGTATCCAAATACGCCCGCCGCGCTTGATATGGCGGGTCATCGCACGGCGTGCGGCCTCGATCTGGCGCGCCGTCAAGCGTCCACGCGCAACCGCCTTCAGGCCAAATTCGCCGAAACTCACCTTGTTGCCGCGAGTGGCGATGCCGGTATTACGGCCCTTTTGTTCCTTGCGGTATTTTCTTTTAGCTGGCTGTAGCATGTTTTGCTCCCGACTTTCTTACTTTCTTCTCCGGTTCGGCGGCAGCCGGCACTGCAACTTCCTGGCCAGTAGTTTCTCCCTTGAACACCCAAACCTTAACGCCGATGATGCCGTAAGTGGTCTTCGCCTCGGAAGTGCCGTAATCGATATCAGCGCGCAGGGTATGCAGCGGCACACGGCCTTCGCGATACCATTCGGTGCGCGCAATTTCAATGCCGTTCAAACGTCCCGCGCTCATGATCTTGATGCCTTGTGCGCCCAAGCGCATCGCGTTTTGCATGGCGCGTTTCATGGCGCGGCGGAACATGATGCGCTTTTCCAGTTGCGCGGTAATGCTGTCGGCGATCAACTGTGCATCAATTTCCGGCTTGCGCACCTCTTCGATGGCCAGATCGACGGATTGCAGCCCCATGCGCTTGCGCAATTCTGCGCGCAACGCCTCGATATCTTCGCCTTTTTTTCCGATCACCATACCGGGGCGCGCCGTATAAATGGTCACCTTGGCATTCTTGGCCGGACGTTCGATAACCACTTTGGATATTCCGGCGGAAGCTAGTTTCTTTTTCAGGAATGCGCGAATCTCGATATCCTTGAGCAGCAAGGCGGAAAAATTCTTGCTGTTGGCAAACCACTTGGAATCCCAGTTTTTACGTACGCACAACCGGAAACCGGTTGGATGAATTTTTTGTCCCATAATCTATCCTCAGTTTCCGACGCTGACCGTAATGTGGCAGGTCTGCTTTTCGATCTTGTTGCCACGGCCCTTGGCGCGCGCCATGAAACGCTTCAATGAAGTCGCCTTGTCAACGTAAATAGTCGTCACCTTTAACTCGTCGATATCCGCGCCATCGTTATGCTCAGCGTTTGCAATTGCCGATTCCAGTGCTTTCTTGATGATCCCGGCGCCTTTTTTCGGGCTGAAAGCCAGGATGTTAAGCGCCTGAGCAACCGGCAAACCGCGAATCTGATCGGCCACCAAGCGGCCCTTCTGAGCGGAGAGATGAATGTTTTTTGCAACTGCAGTAGTCGTTGTCATCATGCCCCCTTATTTCTTGACCGCTGCTTTTTTATCGGCAGCATGCCCCTTGAAGGTGCGCGTTAGGGAAAATTCTCCCAACTTGTGACCCACCATATTTTCGGATACGTACACCGGAATATGCTGCTTCCCGTTATGCACCGCAATCGTCAATCCGACAAATTCGGGCAACACCGTGGAACGGCGCGACCAGGTTTTCACCGGGCGTTTATCGTTAGTCGCGCGCACAGCCTCAATCTTCTTGAGCAAGTGCGCGTCGACAAATGGACCTTTTTTAATGGAACGTGCCATATTTGCTTACCCCTTAAACCTTAAAGCGACGGCGCACGATCATACCGCTGGTGCGCTTGTTGCGGCGTGTACGGAAACCCTTGGCCGGCACACCCCATGGGCTGACTGGATGGCGGCCTGCAGCGGTTTTGCCCTCGCCACCGCCGTGCGGATGGTCAACCGGATTCATTACCACGCCGCGCACCGTCGGACGGACGCCGCGCCAGCGCATCGCACCGGCCTTGCCGATGGAACGCAGGCTATGCTCGGAGTTTCCCACCTCGCCCAGCGTTGCCTTGCAATCGATGTGCACCTTGCGGATTTCACCGGAACGCAAGCGCAGCTGCGCATAACTTCCTTCGCGCGCCAGCAGTTGCACCGAAGTACCAGCGGAACGCGCCAGTTGCGCACCCTTACCCGGCAGCATCTCGATGCAGTGAACGGTTGAACCGACCGGAACATTGCGTAATGGCAGCGCATTACCCGGCTTGATCGGCGCCTCGGAACCGCTGATCAGCGTTGCGCCGGCAGCAATACCTTTAGGGGCGATGATGTAACGGCGCTCGCCATCGGCGTAGCACAGCAACGCCAGGTTCGCGCTGCGGTTCGGGTCATATTCC
The DNA here is from genome assembly GCA_001801215.1 of Gallionellales bacterium RIFCSPLOWO2_02_FULL_59_110. Taxonomy (GTDB): domain Bacteria; phylum Pseudomonadota; class Gammaproteobacteria; order Burkholderiales; family Gallionellaceae; genus Gallionella. The sequence continues at coordinate 14,290 of MGXA01000038.1, forward strand.
AGACGTTCTACAGTTGCCGGAATGCCATCCTTGTTGCGCTTGAAATCGACCATGCGGTAATGCTGCTTGTGGCCGCCACCCATATGGCGGGTCGTAATATGGCCGTTATTGTTGCGCCCCGCTGTCTTGCACTTCTTCTCAAGCAGTGCGGCAACCGGCTTGCCCTTATGCAGGTCGGGATTGACAACGCGCAATACCGCACGCTGCCCAGGGGTTGTTGGTTTTAGTTTAATCAATGCCATGGCGATTATCCTTGCTCACTTGCAGCAAAATTTATTTCCTGCCCGGCTGCCAGGCAGACATAGGCCTTCTTCCAGTTATTGCGGCGGCCGACGTAGCGGCCGGCACGCTTGATCTTGCCCTTGACGTTGGCCACTTGCACGGTATCCACGCTCACCTTGAACATCATTTCGACGGCCGCCTTGATTTCTGGCTTGGTCGCATCCGGCGCGACGCGGAAAATTACCTGCTCATTCTTTTCGGCAACGTAGGTCGCTTTTTCCGAGATTTGCGGAGCGAGCAACACTTTCATCAATCGCTCCTGGCTGAATTGTTCCACGCCCACTTTTTTAGAGGTACTCATGCAAACATCTCCTCAATTTTCGCCACCGCATTACGCGTAACGACAACGCTCGGGAAACGCACCAGACTGACCGGGTCGGTCTGATTGGCTTCCAGCACCAATACGTTGGGCAGGTTGCGTGATGACAGATACAGGTTTTCGTCCAGGTTGTCGGTGATGATCAACAGGCGTCCGTCCAGACCCATGCCCTTGATTTTCTGTGCCAGCAACTTGGTCTTGGGCGCATCGACCGTCAGGCTATCAACAACAACTAGGCGGTTTTCGCTGACCAGCTTGGACAGTATCGCAGCCAAACCGGCGCGATACATCTTGCGATTCACTTTTTGCGTGTAATTCTCTTCGCCGGTATTCGGGAAAATTTTGCCGCCACCGCGCCACAAAGGGCTGGATGCCATACCGGCGCGCGCACGGCCGGTGCCTTTTTGCGCAAACGGCTTGCGCGTACTCTTGGCAATTTCGCTGCGGCCCTTTTGCTTGCTGTTGCCGCCACGCGCATTGGACATATAAGCGGTAACCAGCTGATGCACCAGGTCTGCGTTGTATTCGCGACCGAACAATTCGTCGGATGCGCTCAGGTTGGCGGTTGCCTGACCCTTATCGTTGATGACTTTCAGTTCCATCATGCACCTGCCTTCACTGCGGGACGCACGATCACGCTGCCATTTTGCGCGCCGGGAACGGCGCCCTTGACCAGCAGCAATTGGCGGGCGACATCGACACGCACGATTTGCAGGTTCTGCACAGTCTTCTGCACATCGCCAAGATGGCCGGTCATACGCTTGCCGGGGAATACCCGCCCCGGATCTTGCGCCATACCGATAGAGCCGGGCACGTTATGCGACTTGGAGTTGCCATGCGAAGCGCGGCCGGATTTGAAGTTATGCCGTTTGATGGTGCCGGCATAACCCTTGCCTTTGGATATGCCCGTCACATCGACGAGTTGGCCTGTCTGAAATATCTCCACACTGACGGTTGAACCTGCTTGCAGGCCAGCCAGTAGTTCCGGTGATACGGTAAATTCCTTGAGTGCGCTTCCGGCTTCGACGCCCGCCTTGGCGAAGTGCCCGGCGGCCGCCTTGTTGACGCGTCCCGGACGACGCACACCATGCGCCAATTGCACAGCAGTGTAGCCATCGGTATCAACGGATTTAACCTGAGTGACACGATTATTGGACACTTCCAGCACTGTTACCGGCAACGAAGAACCGTCTTCGGTAAAAACGCGGGTCATGCCAATCTTGCGACCGACAAGTCCTAAGCTCATTTTAATTTCCTCTTGTTAAGGGGCCAACTTCAATTGGTTAGCCGATTTTCTTGCAAAAACTTTTACTACTAAAGCTATTAGCTGGAAGACGTGAGTTGATAGTTGGCGTTGTTGCTTCGCGGCCTTGGCTCACGTCTTGCGACTACCTACTGTAATTTAATCTCGACGTCCACACCCGCCGGCAAATCCAGCTTCATCAATGCGTCTACCGTTTTGTCGGTGGGATCGACAATATCCATCAAACGCAGATGGGTGCGAATTTCAAACTGATCGCGCGATGTCTTATTGACGTGCGGGGAACGCAGCACATCGAAACGTTCAATCTTGGTCGGCAACGGTACCGGGCCATTTACCACCGCGCCGGTGCGCTTAGCGGTTTCCACAATCTGCGCCGCCGACTGGTCGATCAAGCGATAGTCAAACGCCTTGAGGCGAATGCGGATTTTTTGACTTTGCATAATTTTCTCTTGCTTTCACGCGGCAATGCCGCTAATTAAAGAACG
>MGXA01000039.1 GCA_001801215.1 Gallionellales bacterium RIFCSPLOWO2_02_FULL_59_110
AAGAAGTCGGCGCGTATCGTCGGCGACGTGATCGGTAAATACCACCCGCACGGCGATACGGCGGTGTACGACACCATCGTGCGCATGGCGCAGGACTTCTCGCTGCGCTATACGCTGGTGGACGGACAGGGCAACTTCGGCTCGGTGGACGGCGACAACGCGGCGGCGATGCGCTATACCGAAATCCGCATGGCGAAAATCGCCCACGAGCTGCTCGCCGACCTGGACAAGGAAACCGTCGATTTCGGGCCGAACTACGACGGCTCCGAGCACGAGCCGCTGGTGTTCCCGGCGCGCTTCCCCAACCTGCTGGTGAACGGCTCCTCCGGCATCGCGGTGGGCATGGCGACCAATATCCCGCCGCACAACCTGAACGAAGTGGTGGATGCCTGCCTCGCGCTGCTGAAGAACCCCGATCTGGATATCGAGCAGCTCATCGAATACGTGCCCGCGCCGGACTTCCCGACGGCGGGTTTCATCTACGGTTTGTCCGGCGTGAAAGATGGCTACCGCACCGGGCGCGGCCGCGTGGTGATGCGCGCGCGCTGCCACTTCGAGGACATCGGCAAGGGCGAGCGCCAGGCCATCATCATCGACGAGTTGCCCTACCAGGTGAACAAGGCCAACCTGCTGATCAAGATCGGCGAGCTGGTGCGCGATAAAAAACTCGAAGGCATTTCGGAAATCCGCGACGAATCGGACAAGTCCGGGATGCGCGCGGTGATCGAGCTGAAGCGCGGCGAGAACGCCGACGTGATCCTCAACAAGCTCTATAAAGACACCCAGTTGCAGGACAGCTTCGGCATCAACATGGTCGCGATCATCGACGGCCAGCCCAAGCTGCTCAACCTCAAGCAGGTAATCGACGCGTTCCTGCGCCATCGCCGCGAGGTCGTCACGCGCCGCACCTTGTTCGAATTGCGCAAGGCGCGCGAGCGCGGCCATATCCTCGAAGGCCTGGCGGTGGCGCTGTCCAACGTGGACGAAATCATCGCGCTGATCAAGGCCGCTCCGACGCCCGCCGACGCCAAGCGCGGACTGATGGGACGCAGCTGGCGCTCATCGCTGGTGGAAGACATGCTCAGCCGCGTCAGCGATGCTGCGCGCCCGGAAGGTTTGCTGCCCGAGTTCGGTTTGGTAGGCGAAGGCAAGACGCGCGGCTATTTCCTCTCCGATGCGCAGGCGCAGGCGATTCTGGAATTGCGCCTGCAACGCCTGACCGGCTTGGAGCAGGACAAGATCGTCGGCGAATACCGCGAAGTGATGGATAAAATCTCCGACCTGCTCGACATCCTCGCCAAGCCGCAGCGCGTCACGCAAATCATCGGCGACGAGCTGGCCGCGGTGAAGGCGCAGTTCGGCGACAAGCGCCGCAGCGAGATCATCACCCACACGCAAGAGATGAGCATGGAAGACCTGATCGCGCCGGAAGATGTGGTGGTCACGCTGTCGCACGGCGGCTACATGAAGGCGCAGAAGCTCGACGAATACCGCGCGCAGAAGCGCGGCGGGCGCGGCAAACAGGCAGCCAGCACCAAGGAAGACGATTTCGTCGACAACCTGTTCATCGCCAACACCCACAATCACATCCTGTGCTTCTCCAACCGCGGTCGCGTGTACTGGCTCAAGGTTTACGAAGTGCCGCAGGGCAGCCGGATTTCGCGCGGCAAGCCGATCGTGAACCTGCTGCCGCTGGAAGACGGCGAGATGATCAACGCGGTATTGCCGGTCAGCGAATTCGTCGAGGACAAATATGTGTTCTTCGCCACCGCCGACGGCACGGTGAAAAAAACCCCGCTGGCGCAATTCGCCAACCCGCGCACGAAAGGCATCATCGCCATCGCGCTGGACGAAGGCGATTTCCTGATCGGCGTGGCGCTGACCGACGGCAAGCACGATGTGATGCTGTTCTCCAACGAGGGCAAGGCGGTGCGCTTCGACGAGAACGACGTGCGCGCGATGGGGCGCGACACGCGCGGCGTGCGCGGCATGAACCTTGCCAAGGGCGGCAAGGTGATTTCGCTGCTAGTGGCCGAGGACGAGAACCAGTCGGTGCTGACCGCGACCGAGAACGGCTACGGCAAGCGCACCACGATCACCGAATATACCCGCCACGGGCGCGGCACACAGGGCATGATCGCGATCCAGACCTCGGCGCGCAACGGCAAGGTGGTCGCGGCGACGCTGGTGAACGCCGACGACGAGATCATGCTGATCGGCACCAACGGCGTACTGATCCGCACCCGCGTCAAGGAGATCCGCGAAATGAGCCGTGCCACCCAGGGCGTCACGCTGATCAATCTGGGCAAAGGCGACAAACTGGCGGGATTGAGCCGCATCGCCGAGCCGGAAGAAGAATAAATGCTGAGAAGGGGGAAGAGTGAAGGGGGAAGGGTAAAGACGGGATCGCCGGTTTTCACCCTTATCCCTTCCCCCTTCTCCCTTCACAAGGAAGTTTTATGACAATCTACAACTTCAGCGCAGGCCCGGCAGTATTGCCGAGGGAAATTCTGCTGCAGGCGCAGGCGGAATTGCTCGATTGGCATGGCAGCGGCATGTCGGTGATGGAAATGTCGCACCGCGGCAAGGAATTCACCGGCATCCATGCCCAGGCCGAGGCCGATCTGCGCGAGCTGATGGGCATCCCGGCCAATTACAAGGTGCTGTTCCTGCAAGGCGGGGCGCACCTGCAGTTTTCGATGATCCCGCTGAACCTGTTGCGCGGCAAGGCTTCCGCCGACTACGTGAATACCGGCGAATGGTCGAAGAAGGCCATCGGCGAGGCGCATAAATTCGGCGGCGTCAACGTCGTGGCGAGCAACGCCGACAGGAACTGCACCTATGTTCCGGCGTTCGATGCGTGGCAATGCGACCCCGATGCTGCCTATTTGCACTACACGACGAACGAGACCATCGGCGGCGTGGAATTCAGTTGGGTGCCTGTAATCGGCGACGTGCCGCTGGTGGCGGATATGTCTTCCAACATCCTGTCGCGTCCCTATGACGTGTCGAAGTTCGGCCTGATCTACGCCGGCGCGCAGAAGAATATCGGCCCTGCGGGGCTGGTGCTGGTGATCGTGCGCGACGACCTGCTCGGCCAGGCGCAGGCCGGCACGCCGACCATGCTGGATTACAAGATCCACGCCGACGCCGGTTCGATGTACAACACGCCGCCGACCTACGGCATCTACATTGCCGGGCTGGTGTTCCAGTGGCTGAAGAAGAATGGCGGCATCGCGGCGATGGAACGCGCCAACATCGCCAAGGCCGAACTTCTGTATGCCGCGATCGACGCGAGCGGCGGCTTCTACCACTGCCCGGTGGCACTGAGCGACAGGTCGCGCATGAACGTGCCGTTTACTTTGAAAAATTCAGGCACGCCGAAGGATGCTGCGCTGGACGGCGAATTCCTGAGGCAGGCCGATGCGCGCGGGCTGCTGCAACTCAAGGGTCACCGCTCGGTGGGTGGGATGCGCGCCTCGATCTACAACGCCATGCCGCTGGAAGGCGTGCAGGCGTTGGTGGACTTCATGAACGAGTTCGCCGGGAAGCATGGCTAGGACTTTCCAGGTGCTGACGCTCAATAAGATCTCGGCGGCGGGCCTGAAGCGCCTGCCCGCCGACCGTTATCAGGTGGGCGACCAGGTCGCACGGCCCGATGCGATCCTGGTGCGTTCGCAGAACATGCTGGACATGGAGGTCCCTTCCAGCGTGTTGGCCATCGCGCGCGCCGGGTCCGGGACGAACAACATCCCGGTGAAGCAGATGAGCGAGCGCGGCGTGCCGGTGTTCGTCGCGCCGGGCGCGAACGCCAACGCGGTGAAGGAACTGGTCATCGCCGGCATGCTGCTGGCATCGCGCAACATCGTGCCGGCGCTGCGTTTCACCGTGGGGCTGAAGGGCGACGATGCGGCCATGAACAAGCTGGTCGAGGAAAGAAAGAAAGACTACGCCGGCACCGAACTGCGCGGCCACACGCTGGGTATCGTCGGCTTGGGGGCGGTCGGCCAACTGGTGGCCGATGCCGCCATCGGTCTAGGCATGCAGGTGATCGGCCACGACCCCAATATCTCCGTGGAGGCGGCGTGGAGCCTTTCCGCGCAGGTAAAAAAGGCGCACAGCATCGAGGATCTGCTCCGACACAGCGATTTCGTGAGCCTGCATGTGCCGCTGCTGGACACGACGCGCAACCTGATCGATGCCGAGCGCGTAGCGGCGATGAAATCCGGCGCGGTGCTGCTGAATTTCGCGCGCGGCGCCATCGTCGACGAGGACGCGGTGCTGGCGGGGCTGGCCAGCAAGCACCTGCGCTGCTATGTGTGCGACTTTCCCGCGCGCAAGATACAAGGCAATCCTGGCGTGATCGCGCTGCCGCATCTGGGGGCTTCCACGCAGGAGGCGGAAGACAATTGCGCGATGATGGCGGTGGAGCAGTTACGCGACTATCTGGAGCACGGCAACGTGGTCAACACGGTGAACTTCCCCAACCTGACCATGCCGCGCGAATCGTCGTTCCGCGTCGCGATCGCCAACGCCAACGTGCCGAACATGCTGGGGCAGATTTCCACCGCGATGGCAAAGTCGGGCATCAACATCCACAACATGACCAACAAATCGCGCGGCGAGGTGGCCTACACCCTGGTAGAAACCGACATCGCGCTGCCGGATACCGTTGTCGCGCAGATCGCCGCCATCCCGGGCGTGCTGATGGTGCGGGCGTTGCCGCTGGAGGCGGACGAATGAGTGATTTGAAGAAATACCGCGAACAGATCGACCGCATCGACGACGAGCTGCTCAAGCTGTTCAACCAGCGAGCCGCGCTAGCGCAGCAGATCGGCCGCGTCAAGGGCAACGGCGCGGTGCTGCGTCCCGAGCGCGAGGCGCAGGTGTTGCAGCGCATGGTGGAGGCGAACGTCGGCCCGTTGCCCAACCAGGGCGTGTCGCAGTTGTTCACCGAGATCATGTCGCAATGCCGCGCGCTGGAAGCGCCGCTGCGCGTGGCCTATCTGGGGCCGAACGGCACCTTCAGCGAAGCTGCGGTGTTCCAGCGTTTCGGGCAGGCCACCGAAGGCGTGCCCGCCGATTCCATCGATGCCGTGTTCGCGGCGGTCGAGGGCGGCGCGGCGAATTACGGCATGGTGCCGGTGGAAAACTCCACCGAAGGCGCGGTGGGGCGCACGCTCGACCTGCTGCTGAACGGCAATCTCAAAATATGCGGCGAAGTGCTGTTGCAAGTACATCAGTGCGTCCTGTCGAACGAGAACGACCTGTCGGTTATCCGCAAGGTCTACTCGCACCCGCAATCGTTCGGGCAATGCCAGAGCTGGTTGAACGCGCATCTGCCGCAAGCCGAACGCATCACTTCTTCCAGCAACGCCGATGCGGCGCGTTCGGCGGCGCAGGAATCTTACAGCGCTGCCATTGCAGGAGCACAGGCCGCAGCGTATTTCAGATTGAAGGTGCTGGCGGAAAACATCGAAGACGATGCGCGCAACACAACGCGCTTTCTGGTGATCGGAATGCAGGACGTGGCGCCCTCCGGCCGCGACAAGACTTCGCTGGTGATGTCCGCGCCGAACCGCCCCGGCGCGGTGCACGACCTGCTCGTGCCGCTGGCGAAACACGGCGTAAGCATGACCAAACTGGAGTCGCGCCCGGCGCGTTCCGGGCTGTGGGAATACGTGTTTTATGTGGACATCGAAGGGCATCAGGACGACAGCAAGGTTGCGGCGGCGCTGCACGAGCTGAAACAGGCTGCCGCATTCGTGAAAGTGCTGGGCTCATACCCGGTGGCGGTGTAGATTGCGTCGCCCCGCGACATTCACGCCTGCTTCTGAAAAACATTTTGCCACAGAGAACACAGAGAACACAGAGAAAAGCGAATGCTTGAAATATGAGATTGAAACGCCTTTTGAGTTAGCCGATGGAACGTGTAAAACCGCCGCCCTCTCTGTGTGCTCTGTGATCTCTGTGGCTGGTTTTTGGGTTTATTGCAGCATCTGGTTTGATTGATACTATGAATTACAGTGATTTGGCTCCATCCTACATCCGCGCCATCGCGCCTTACCAGCCCGGCAAGCCGATCGCCGAGCTGGAGCGCGAGCTGGGCATCAGCGGCATCGTCAAGCTGGCCTCCAACGAAAATCCGCAGGGATGCAGCCCGCTCGCCATGGCGGCAATGCAGGAAGCGCTCAAGACCATCGCGCTGTATCCGGACGGCAACGGCTTCGAGTTGAAGGATGCGTTGCGCAAACGCTACGGCGTGGCGCACGACCGCATCGTGCTCGGCAACGGCTCCAACGACATGCTGGAACTGGCCGCGCGCGCCTTCCTCACGGTGGGTGACAAGGCGGTGTACTCGGATCACGCCTTTGCGGTGTACCCGCTGGCGACGCAGGCAGTGGGCGCGACCGGCGTCAGCGTGCCCGCAATCGATTTTGGCCACGATCTGAAAGCGATGCTGCAAGCCGCCGTGGCACAACAGGCCAAACTGGTGTTCATCGCGAACCCGAACAACCCGACCGGCACTTTCCTGAGTGCGGCGACGCTGCTGGATTTTCTGCGCGCGCTGCCGACAAATATCCTGGTGGTGCTGGACGAAGCCTACAACGAATACCTGCCGGAAGAGCGCCGCTACGATTCCGTGGGGTGGCTGGAGGAATTCCCCAACCTGATCGTTTCGCGCACCTTCTCCAAGGCTTACGGCCTGGCCGGTTTGCGCGTGGGCTACGCATTTGCCCATGCGCAGGTGGCCGACATGATGAACCGCGTGCGCCAGCCGTTCAACGTCAACAGCGTGGCGCAGGCCGCCGCCGTGGCGGCGTTGCAGGACGAAGACTTCGTGCGGCGCAGCAACGAACTGAACCGGCGCGGCATGGAGCAGATCACGCAGGGCTTGAGCAAACTGGGACTGGAATACATTCCGTCGTACGGAAATTTCATCGCGTTCAAAATCGGCGACGGGATGAAAATGTATCGTCGTCTGCTGGAACTGGGCGTGATCGTGCGCCCTGTCGCCAGCTACGACATGCCGGACTGGCTGCGCGTGAGCATCGGCCTGGAAGAAGAGAATGATAAATTTTTGTCCGCACTGAAGCGGATACTTGGAGAAAAGCAATGATTATCGTAATGGGAAAAGATGTCACTGACGAACAGATTGGCGCAGTGGTGAAACGGCTGGAAACAGCGGGCTTGAAGGCGAATATTTCGCGCGGCATCGAACGCACCGTGATCGGCGCTATCGGAGACGAGCGCCAGTTGACAGAGGAAATGTTCACCTCGTTGCCCGGCGTGGAATCGGCGATGCACATCGCCAAACAATACAAGATCGTGTCGCGCGAATCGCACAAGGAGAACACCGTCATCGACATCGGCGGCCTTCCGCTGGGCGGCAATCAGATTCAGGTAATCGCCGGGCCATGTTCGGTGGAAACCCAAGAACAGATGGATTTGTCCGCTAAGTATGTGCATGAGGCCGGTTGCCGTTTGATGCGCGGCGGAGCATTCAAGCCGCGCACCAGCCCTTATGCTTTCCAGGGCAAGGGCAAGGAAGGCCTGGAAATGTTCCGCCAGGCGGCTGCTCCATACAAGCTGCCCATCGTCACCGAGCTGATGGATGCGCGCCAGATCGATCTCTTCCTCGAATACGACGTGGACGTGATCCAGATCGGCACGCGCAACATGCAGAATTTCGACCTGCTCAAGGAAGTGGGCAAGATCAACAAGCCGGTGATCCTCAAGCGCGGCATGTCGGCCACTATCTCCGAATGGCTGATGTCGGCCGAATACATCGCGGCCGGCGGCAACCACAACATCATTTTCTGCGAACGCGGCATCCGCACTTTCGAGACCGCCTACCGCAACGTGCTGGACGTGACTGCCATCGCCGTACTGAAAAAGGAGACCCACCTGCCGGTGATCGTCGATCCATCGCACGCCGGCGGCAAGGCGTGGATGGTTCCCGCGTTGTCGCAGGCGGCTATCGCCGCAGGCGCGGACGGCCTGCTGGTCGAGATGCACCCGAACCCTTGCGAAGCGTGGTGCGATGCCGACCAAGCGCTGACCCCGCAGGAACTGAAAAAGCTGATGGGCACGCTGGGAGCGATCGCCGTAGCGATCGGGCGCACGCTGTAATTTGGTTGGTGTGTTACGGCCTGAGGCCTAACCCACCCTACTACCCCCTCTCCCCTCGCGGGATAACCAGCGACTTAGCCGCTGACCTTTGGCGGCTTAGTCGAATGGCTTGTAGTTCCATCAGAGGGTTGGGGGGAGGGGCTGAACATAAGGCCGTTCGCCCTGATAACCAGCGACTTGGCTATCGTCGTTTGTTATCCTGGTCAAATGGCTATATCGAAGGGTGAATGACAAAAGACAAAAGCAAAACCGCCGGGGGTAGCCCGGCGAAGTTGATTTTTATTTTGATGTTGGGTAGCTTTGCATAGCCAGCTGACTAGGCTGTCAAAAAACGACAGCCAAGTCATTGGTTAACGCGAAGAAACCGCTAACCCAACCTACGTGCTGGTTATCAGGGCAAACGGCCTTAACAAGTGTAGGGCGGATGAGCGCAGCGTTATCCGCCGAATGAATCGCCCCGAATAGTTATTTTGCAAATACACATACGGCGGAAGGCGCTGCGCTTTTTCGCCCTACGGATGGAATAAGAGTAAGGTAGCAAAAAATGACTCGACCTCTATTCAATAAAATCGTCATCTTTGGCGTCGGCCTGATCGGCGGTTCGTTTGCGCTGGCACTGCGCAAGGCGCATGCCGTCGGCGATGTGGTCGGCTTCGGGCGCAGCGAAACGACGCTGCAACAAGCCATGCAGCTCGGCATTCTCGACCGCATCGGTTCCGACCTTGCGGCAGAGCTGGGCAATGCCGATATTGTGCTGCTGGCCACTCCGGTCGGGCAGATGGCGGAATTGATGGCGCGCATCGCGCCGCACCTCGGCGCGCACACCCTGGTAACCGACGGCGGCAGCACCAAGGGCGATGTAGTGGCGGCGGCGCGCGCGAATCTCGGCGGCAGGATCGCGCAGTTCATTCCCGCGCACCCCATCGCGGGCGCGGAAAAGAGCGGCGCGGCGGCGGCGCAGGCCGATCTGTATGCGGGTAAAAAAGTGGTGTTGACCCCGCTCCCGGAGAACTCGCAAGAGGCCGTGGCGCGCGTGCGCCGGGCATGGGAATTGTGCGGCGCGGTCGTAAGCGAACTAACCCCAGAGCAGCACGACGCCGTGTTCGCGGCGGTGAGCCACTTGCCGCATCTGCTGTCGTTCGCGCTGGTACACGACCTGGCGCAGCGCGACAACCGCGACCTGCTGCTGTCCTTCGCCGCCAGCGGTTTCCGCGATTTCACCCGCATCGCGGCAAGCTCTCCGGAGATGTGGCGCGACATCTGCATGGCCAACCGCGACGCGCTGCTCGACGAACTGGGGCGCTACATGCAGGAGCTGGAAACGTTGCATGAGGCGCTGGCCGAGGCAGATGCCGCCAAGCTGGAAGAAATTTTCGACCTCGCCCGTTCGGTGCGCAGCAACTGGACGCCTCAATAACTGCCGCGCTTGCCGCCTTGGCAGGCTTGCCCCGCCCCGGAAAATTTCATAAAGGCGAAAGGAACACGCTCTCGCGCAGCTTCTTCAACTGATCGCGCAGTTCGGCGGCGCGCTCAAATTCCAGGTTCTTCGCGGCTTGCAGCATGTCCTTTTCCAGCCGGGCGATTTCCTTAGCCACCTCCTTTTCGCTCATCGCCAGATACTTCGCCTGAGCCTGCGCCGCCTTGAGCTGGCTGCGCGCTTCATCCGGTTCATACATGCCTTCGATGATGTCCTTGATGCGCTTCTGCACGCCCTGCGGGGTGATGCCGTTTGCGAAGTTGTGCGCCACCTGTTTGGTGCGACGGCGCTCGGTTTCGTCGATCGCGCGGCGCATCGAGTCGGTGATGCGGTCTGCATACAGCAGCGCCTTGCCGTTGATGTGGCGCGCGGCGCGGCCGATGGTCTGAATCAGCGAACGCTCGGAGCGCAGGAAGCCTTCCTTGTCGGCATCGAGGATCGCGACCAGAGACACCTCGGGAATATCAAGCCCCTCGCGCAGCAGGTTGATGCCGACCAGCACATCGAACATGCCGAGGCGCAAGTCGCGGATGATCTCGACACGCTCCACAGTCTCGATGTCCGAGTGCAGGTAGCGCACCTTGATGCCGTGCTCGGAAAAATAATCGGTGAGGTCTTCCGCCATGCGTTTGGTCAGCGTCGTCACCAGTACGCGCTCGCCCTGCTCCACGCGCAGCCTGACCTCGGACATCAGGTCATCCACCTGATGCGTCGCGGGGCGCACTTCAATCTGCGGGTCAACCAGCCCCGTCGGGCGCACCACCTGCTCCACCACCTGCCCGGCGTGCGCGGCTTCATACACCGACGGCGTGGCGGAAATAAATACGCTCTGGCGCATCACCTTTTCGAATTCGTCGAAACGCAGCGGGCGATTATCCATCGCGGAAGGCAGTCGGAAACCGTAGTTGACCAGGTTCTCCTTGCGCGCCCGGTCGCCCTTGTACATGCCGCCGATCTGCGGGATGGTGACATGGCTCTCGTCGATGAACATCAGCGCGTTCGGCGGCAGATAATCCAGCAGCGTCGGCGGCGGCTCGCCCGGCTTGCGCCCGGACAGGTGGCGCGAATAATTCTCGATGCCCTTGCAGAAGCCGATCTCGTTGAGCATCTCCAGATCGTGGCGGGTGCGCTGTTCGATGCGCTGCGCTTCGACCAGTTTGTTCTCGCCCACATAAAACGAGATGCGCTCGGCCAGCTCGACCTTGATCGTTTCCAGCGCGGCCAGCACCGTGGCGCGCGGCGTGACGTAATGGCTGGACGGATACACGGTGTAGCGCGGCACCTTTTGCAGGATGTGCCCGGTGAGCGGATCGAACAGCGACAGCGTTTCCACCTCGTCGTCAAACAGCGTCAGGCGCAGCGCGTGTTCGCTGCTTTCCGCCGGGAAGATGTCGATCACGTCGCCGCGCACGCGGAATTTGCCACGCGAGAAATCCAGTTCGTTGCGCTCGTACTGCATCTCGACGAGGCGCTTGATCACATCGCGCTGCGCCATCTTTTCGTTGTGTCGCAAATGCAAAATCATGCCGTGGTAATCCACCGGGTCGCCGATACCGTAAATCGCCGACACCGTCGCGACGATGATCGAGTCCTCGCGCTCCAGCAACGCCTTGGTCGCCGACAGGCGCATCTGCTCGATCTGCTCGTTGATGCTGGAATCCTTCTCGATATACACGTCGCGCGAAGGCACATAGGCCTCGGGCTGGTAGTAGTCGTAATAAGAAACGAAATACTCGACGGCGTTCTCGGGAAAGAAATCGCGAAACTCGGAATACAACTGCGCCGCCAGCGTCTTGTTCGGCGCCATGACGATCGCCGGTCGCCCGGTGCGCGCGATCACGTTCGCCATGGTGAACGTCTTGCCGGAGCCGGTCACGCCGAGCAGCGTCTGGAACGCCAGCCCATCGTTGAGACCATCCACCAGTTGCGCGATAGCCGTGGGCTGGTCGCCTGCCGGTTCGAACGGCTGGTGCAGGCGATAGGGGCTGTTGGGGAAGGTTTTGATATTCATGGTTAGCCGCGTATTGTACGGGGAATGGGGCGATTGCTAAACGGGGAGGTGTGGCGGAGAATGCAGACCACGCAACAAGACGAAAAGATATATTCGAGGCTGTACCTGCTCAAAAAGTAGAATTGGGACGAAAAGCAGTCTCATGCAGCAAAAAATAAGAGGCTTACACCGAGCTATGTATTTCAAGATCAGCGGCGAAATTTCTGGTGTTGAAACCATCGCGCAGGGCACGAGCATTCGCTGCCTTGGCCGATTGCATAAAGCATATGGTATCGGCAACTGGAAGAAGAAAAAAGGGGTTGCCACTGTTGTATTTGAGGACGGAGCCAGCGCACGTGCTGAAGTTCATTGGTATGAGGCGCATGGCATCGGTAAAATGGAAATGAAAATCAAAGAATTTATTTGAGGTGCGCCATGGAAAAATACGTCATCTGCTTGAACAATGAAGGATATGCAGCATCGCTGGAAGTGCGCAAACTCTACGAGTTGCTACCGGACCCCAAAGCCGAGGCTATGCACTGCATCCGCATTGTGGATGAGGATGGCGAGGATTACGTTTATCCGGAAAAACTTTTCATGCCGATGGAAGTGTCCGAATCGATATCTCTTGCGCTGCATAAGCGGGCGGCTTGAGCTTATTGCGATGCTGACCCCATTAGTATGAACTCAAAAACTTGGGCGCAGATGAACCGCTTGTCCTCTCTCCCCATTGTGGGAGAGAGTTAGAGAGAGGGGGTTCAGGGAAAGAATTAAGGAGAGG
>MGXA01000040.1 GCA_001801215.1 Gallionellales bacterium RIFCSPLOWO2_02_FULL_59_110
GCAACACTATCCAGCAAATATCAGATTTCTGTCCCCAAAGCCATCCGCGACGATCTGCATTGGAAAGCGGGGCAGGAATTTGTTTTCATCCCCAAGGGCAAGGGAGTGCTGCTCATGCCCGTTCCCGAACTGAAGCAACTCGCTGGCATAGCCAAGGGCGCACAGACTAAGGGCTATCGCGACCGGCAAGATCGCTTCTGATGCGCGTCGTCGATACCTCGGCCTGGATCGAGTGGCTGGTTGGCAGCCCGCTGGGCAAGCGGCTAGCGCGGGAAATCCCCGAAAAGACCCAATGCGTTGTGCCCACCATCGTGCAGTTGGAGCTGGCCAAATGGCTCACCAGAGAAATCGGTGAAGACCAGGCCGACCAGATGATTGCCTATACACAGAAGTGCGTGGTGGCACCGCTCGACACGCGCATTGCGCTACACGCCGCCGACTTGCATCGCCAGTACAAACTGGCGACCGCCGATGCCGTGGTGTATGCGACAGCTCGCGAATTTGATGCCGAGTTACTGACGTGTGATGCCCACTTCGAAAATCTGTCGGGCGTGGTTTTCGTCAAGAAAAATGGGTAGGCCAGAAAAAAACGTGGGTGTCCCTGAGAAATTCTGATTTTCAATGGAGTTCGACCCCATTGATTGCTGTTCGGCTTCACGCCTGCCATGCAGGAAAACAATTCGACTCCGGTACCTTTGGCACGTAAACTAACCACAGGTAGTACGCCGCAAAACTAAGGAGGCCATCATGCAAGCTATCGAATTCAACTCGCAACTTGAACACGGACAGATTGCCGTGCCCAAGTCGCTTCATCTGGCAGAAGGACAGCCGGTCAGAGTGCTGATCCTTCTGGATGAGACTGTGCAAGCTAAATGCAGTGATAAAAAAAATGTCTGGGAGCGAACAGCAGGAGCCTGGCAGGGGGAGCCTCTGGTGCGCGAGCCGCAGGGCAAATATGAACAGCGGCTGGAGTTGGAATAATGTTGTACCTGCCGGATACCAACGTCTGGATTCACCATCTCAACCCGGCTTCTTCCATCGTTAAAGCAAAGCTCGCATCTTTTCCCCCGTCGCAAATTGCATTGTGCGATGTAGTGAAAGCGGAGCTGTATTACGGCGCGTACAAAAGTGCGCGACGAGAAGCAAATCTGGCTTTGCTCGAAACGCTTTTCTCTGGATTTTCGAGCTTTGCATTCGATGGCGAAGCCGCCCGGATTTTCGGGCAAATACGCGCAGACCTCGCGCGAAAGGGCAAACCCATCGGCCCCTACGATTCGCAGATAGCCGCGATTGCGCTGGCAAATGGCTGCACACTGGTAACTCATAACACGGGCGAGTTTTCACGAATTGAGGGTTTGAAACTGGGAGATTGGGAAGCGGAGAAGTGAGCGCGGAAACCGTGTCACCGATTGTTCGAGGGTTCTTTAACATCATGCCGAACAGGAGAGAATTCACCGCGCAATCGAGCTTAAGGTAGTGCCATGAGTCAATGGCCGCTTTACTCCCTTCTCCCACAAGCGGGAGGGCATTTATGTGGAAGTCTGGCACAGCCCGACCTACATCCGGTTCTGGCTTGTCCGGCTTAAAAGACTCTAGTGTCGCGTCACGCATGATTTGCCGTACGCATGGCGCCATTCGCCCCCATCCCCCTCCTAACCTCCCCCTTGAAGGGGGAGGAACCTGGCTCCCTCCCCTTCAAGGGGAGGGTTGGGGTTAACCAGCGACTTGGCCGCTGTTTTTTAGCGGCTTAGTCGAATGGCTAGTTGTTTCATCAGGGGATGGGGCAGTTTTCGGTTTTGGTATAGTGAAACATTGCATCCGTCATTTTATCCTATTTTCCTCAGTTGCCTCCTGTAAAATCAACCCAAACGTAGCGCTGGCAATGGTTTGCGACTGAAGAGGAGGGTAACCCAATGGGTGAGATGAAATTTGAGCAAAAAGCGCTGGTAAAAGCGGTCGATGGCGCCTTGCAGGAGCAGGGGCGCGCGGCGGCGGAACTTCGCATAGCCACCCCCGGCGGGCGGTTTCACGTTCGCTGGGATGAAGGCGGAAGCGCCACGGCGCTTGGGCAGTTGCCGTTCTTTGCAGAGTTTCTGGAAGTCTCCGGGCTATTTGCCCGCTGGTTGGACGGATGTCCGATGGCCTACACCAGCCCCAACGCGCCCGATATAGTCGACGTTCTTGGCACCTGGCTGCTGTCGATCCTGGACGGGCAGCGGCGCTATGCGCACGTTGCCGGGCTGCGCGGCGACGAAGTCGCCCCCCAGATACTCGGCATGAACAAGATCGTCAGCGACGAGAGCCTGCGCCGCGCGCTGGCGCATCTGGCGCCAAACCAACCCGATCGCGCGAGCGAAGAAGAACGTGCCGCCCGCGCGGCACAACTGGCGAAGAGCACGGCCTGGATGGACGCCGCCCTGAACGAAAGCACCCGCGAAGCCCTGCGCACGCCCTGGATACTCGATGCCGACACCACCGTCAAACTGTTGTATGGCCACCAGGCGGGTGCAGAGATCGGCTACAACCCCACCAAACCGGGGCGTCCCAGCCATACCCTGCACACCTACTGGATCGGCAACCTCCGCATGGTGCTCGATGTCGAGGTGCAAGGCGGCAAGGCCAGCGCGGCCAAACACAGCCTGCCGCGCCTGCGTCTGCTGATCGAACGGCTTTCCCCCGAGGAACGCCCCGCGCTGGCGCGCGGCGACAACGCCTTCGGCAATGAGGGCGTGATGGGCGAGATGGAAGAAATCGGGCAGCGTTACCTGTACAAGCTGCGGCAGACTGCCGGGGTCAAGCGCCTGATCGAGCGGCAATGGCAGCAAGGCGACTGGCAGGCTGTGGGCCAGGGCTTCGACGCCGTGGAAGGCGAACTCCGGCTGGCGGGCTGGAGCCGTGCGCGGCGGGTGGTGGTGCTGCGGCGGCGGGTCAAAGACAGCCTGGCGGCCGAGACAGGCAGCGAGGGGCAGCAGCAGGCGCTGCACTTCATCGACAGTTCGGACAAGGTCAAACTCTGGGAGTATGCCGTTCTGGTGACCAACGCGGACTATGCTCTGGAGGCCTTTGGCCAACTGTACCGGGATCGTGCCGACTGCGAGAACGGCTTCGATGAGCTGAAGAACCAATGGGGCTGGGGCGGCTATACCACACAGGACATGGAGCGCTGCAACCTTTCGGCGCGGGCGGTGGCGCTGATTTACAACTGGTGGAGCTGGTATGTCCGTCTGGCGCACCCGAAGGCGCGCCTGGAGGCCATCACCAGCCGCCCGATGCTGCTGGGCGGCATCGCCCGCCTGACCCAGCACGCCGGCCAGTCCCGGCTACTGATCACCCTGTCCCATGCTGCAGGGGATCAGATCAAAGCGATGATCGCCAACATCCGCAAGGGCATTGACCATGTTCTGGCAAACGCGCCCCAGTTGCCAAAAGTGGAGCGCTGGCGCGCGCTCATACGTTACATCGTCGGCAAGATCATCGAAGCCAGACCGAAAAACCCGCCGCCTTTCGGCTTGGGTCCGCCTTGCTTGGCTTATGGGGTGGGCTAACAGAGGAATTTAGGTTTATACGTGACGCGACACTAGTGTAGCGTTGCTCGCTATTTGGAACTTATGCCAACGGGCAAATCTGCATTGGTAGGGTGTGCTCCACCCACCATGTCGGGCGGAGCCCGACCTACATGTGCTTGCACATAAGTATCGCCAAAAGTGCAACACTACACTAGCCCGTCTCCCTGTTCAACATCGCCTTCAGCCGCGCCAGCTTGTCCATGCCCTCCCCCTTGCTCACGGTCGGCGCGGCCTCCTTGTGGCCGCCAGCATAGACCAGTTCCCCTTGCGGCATTTCATCCAGGAAGCGGCTCGGTTCGCAGGCCATCCAGTCCTTGCCGCGCTTGCGGCGGTTGCAGTAGCTGATTTGCAGACTGCGCTCGGCGCGCGTGATGCCGACGTACATCAGGCGGCGCTCTTCCTCGATCTGCTTTTCGTCGCTGTCGCGGAATGGCAGGATGTCCTCCTCGGCACCGACGATGAACACGTGTGGGAATTCCAGCCCTTTGGCGGCGTGCAGCGTGGACAATGACACCGCATCCGGTTCCTCATCCTTGCCTTCGAGCATGTTGATCAGCGCGATGGTTAGCACCATGTCGATCAGCGATTTCTCGTCAGCTTCTGCCTTGCGCTTGAGCCAGCCGATGAATTCCTGCACGTTTTCCCATTTGGTTTGCGCCTGGCGCGGCTCATGGCTGTCGTATAGCCACGCCTCGTAATTGATCGCGCGCAGTAGTTCGTCGAGCAGTTCGCCGCACGGGTCCTTGTCGGCGCGCTCCTGGAGGCGGTTGATGAAGTTGCAGAAGGTCAGCAGGTCTTCGTGCTGGCGCGGCGGCAGTTGCTGTTCCATCTCGATCTCGAAAGCCGCCTCGAACAGGCTGACCTGGCGCGCCCCGGCATGGCTGCCGAGTTTCTCCAGCGTGGTGTTGCCGATGCCGCGCTTCGGCGTAGTGACGGCGCGGATGAAGGCCGGATCGTCGTCCGGGTTGGCGATGAGGCGCAGGTAGGCGGTAATGTCCTTGATCTCGGCGCGCTCGAAAAACGACGTGCCGCCGCTCACCGTATAGGGCGCGTGCTGGGCGCGCAACTGTTCCTCAAAGGCGCGCGACAAATGGTTGCTGCGGTACAGGATCGCGTAGTCGGCAAAGCGTGTGCGGTGCTCGAACTTGTGCGCCATCAGCTTCATCACCACGCTCTCTGCCTCGTGCTCGTCGTCGCGCGCCGCGTAGATGCGCACCGGATCGCCGATGCCGTGGTCGCTCCACAGGCATTTTTCGAACACCTTGGTATTGTGGTTAATGAGGTGGTTCGCCACTTTGAGAATGCGCTGCGAGGAACGATAGTTCTGCTCCAGCTTGATGACGCGCAGATTGGCGTAATCGTTGCGCAGGCTGTGCAGATTTTCGACGCTCGCGCCGCGCCAGGCGTAGATCGCCTGATCGTCGTCGCCCACCACGGTAAATGCGTTGCGGCCGCCCGCCAGCAACCGGGTCAACTGGTACTGGCAATCGTTGGTGTCCTGATATTCGTCGATCAGCAGGTAATGCAGTCGGTTTTGCCAGCGGAACAACGCATCGGGGTGCTCCTTGAACAGCACCACCGGCAGATGGATCAGATCGTCGAAATCCACCGCCTGATAGGCCCGCAGCGTCTCCTGGTAGCGCGCATAAATGCGCGCATGGACTTTAACCTCGTCGTTCTCCGCTGTCTGTGCGGCCTGTTGCGGCGCGACGAAGGCAGATTTCCAATTGGAAATCTGTGTCTGGATGTCGCGGATTTCCTGCTTGTCGCCGGAGTTGGCCAGTTCGCCGATGATCTTCCAGGTGTCTCCGGAATCGAAAATCGAGAACTGCGGCTTGTAGCCCAGCAAAGCGGCCTCTTTGCGCAGGATGTTCATGCCCAGCGAGTGGAAAGTGCTCACCACCAGCCCCCTGGCATCCTTGCCCTGCAACAGCGCGCCAACACGTTCGCGCATCTCGCTGGCCGCCTTGTTGGTAAAGGTGATCGCGGCGATGTTGCGCGGCGCATAGCCGCAGCGTTCCACCAGGTGAGCAATTTTCTGGGTAATCACGCGCGTCTTGCCGCTGCCCGCACCGGCCAGCACCAGCAAAGGGCCGTCGAGATAGGTCACCGCTTCGCGCTGCGCGTCATTGAGCTGGTTCAACATTGGTTCGGGTTTGACATCAGAGCTGCCTGATGAGTGAGTGTTTTTGGAAGGGGCGCATGATACCAAAGCCTCACGGCCCGAGCGATGAAACGTGCGCTAGTATCGTGAAAAATCATTGAGGGGATGCGCAGACGCGATTTTCATTTTGCCGCTATCGCGCTATTATGCGATCAATCTGATAATGCCGTGCCGCACATGAGTACGTTCAAAGTCCTTCAATTCAACATGCAGTTCGGACAAGGCTGGGATGCTACATACCCGGATCTCGCGCCCATCGAACTCGAACTGACCATTTCCGAGATTCTCAGCCACGATGCCGATATCGTGCTGTTGCAGGAAGTGGAGCGCGCCCAGCCCGGCGGAGTGCAAACCGATCCGCCGCCCAATTACACCAGGCTGCAAGCGGCGCTGAAGGATTACTTCGGTTATTTCTCCTACCCGAAGGCCGACGCGCGCGAATTGCCTTTCGGCATCGGGCTGGCCATCTTTTCGAAAACGCCGCTGCGCGACACTTTTCGCTGCGACCTGCCTTCGCCCCCGATCGAGTTTGATTTTTTTGGCGAAAAAAGAACGCCTACAGATCGCATCCTCATCGGCGCGAAGACCGTGCTTGCCGGTCGCGAACTCCAGATATTCAACACGCATCTTCTGGCGTACTTCATGCTGAATTCGTCGAGCGAGAAGCACATCGAACAGCGACGGCTCGTCGTCGAACATTTGCTCCGGACAAATGGCCCGGCACTGCTTGGGGGAGATTTCAACGTCAGCAAACATGAATCGCTGACCCGGCAGTTTGCCGAAGCCGGTTACCGGACCGTGCAGGCGGAAGAAATCACCTGGCACCGCCGCCCCTATGTGCTCGACCATATTTTCTATAACCGGCATCTGCAGCCGGTGAGCCACGCCGTAAAACCGACCATGTCCTCAGATCACCATATGCTCGTGGCAGAGTTCAAGTTTCTGAATCCTGCATAAATCTGCCCTATCGCATTTGCGATGTCTGGTCCGCGCCGGTTTTATTCGTCATCGTTGGGCAACGGCGCCAGCAGCGCGGCAATGTCGGCTTCGCCGAATTTGGCCAGGCTGCTGGTATCCTCGGACAGGATGCCGGCGGCAAGCTCGGCTTTCTTTTCCTGCAACGCCAGTATCTTTTCCTCGATGCTGCCCGCCACGACCAGTTTGTAGACGAACACGTTTTTCGTCTGCCCGAGGCGGTGCGCGCGATCCGTGGCCTGATTTTCCACCGCCGGGTTCCACCACGGGTCATAGTGAATCACCGTGTCGGCGGCGGTCAAGTTCAGCCCCACCCCGCCCGCCTTGAGGCTGATCAGGAAAATCGGCACTTCGCAGTCCTGAAAACGGCGCACCACCTCTTCGCGGTTTTGCGTATCGCCGGTGAGTTTCACGTAATCAAGTTTTTCGAGCGCCAGCTCCATTTCGATCAGTTCGAGCATCGAGGTGAACTGCGAAAACACCAGGATGCGCCGCCCTTCGCTGACCAGTTCCGGCAGCATTCCCATGAGCAAGTCGAGCTTGGCGCGCTCTTTCACTTTTTGGGCACTGGTCAGTTTCAGCAGGCGCGGGTCGCAGCACACCTGGCGCAACTTGAGCAGCGCATCGAGAATGACAATATGGCTGCGCGCAAAACCCTTGTCGGCGATCTCATCGCGCACCCGCTGATCCATGGCGATGCGCACCGTTTCGTAGAGGTCGCGCTGCGCGCCTTCCAGTTCGATGCTGCGCACGATCAGGGTCTTAGCGGGCAACTCCCGCGCGACATCTTCCTTGCGCCGGCGCAGGATGAAGGGCTTGACGCGCCGCGCCAGCAAATTGCGGCGCAGCAGGCTGCCCTGCTTTTCGATCGGGGTGCGCCAGGTTTTGGTGAACTCCTTCGAAGTGCCCAGCAGGCCGGGCAGCAGGAAATCGAACTGCGCCCACAGCTCGCCCAGATGGTTTTCCAGCGGCGTTCCGGTAAGGCACAGGCGATGACGCGCATTCAGCTTGCGCACCACTTGAGCCGCCTGGCTGGAAACATTTTTCACCGTCTGCGCTTCATCCAGAATCAGCAGATGATAGCCATGCTCCGCCAGCGCCTGTTCGTCGCGCCACAGCAGCGGATAGGTGGTGAGGACGACATCATGCTGCGGGATCTCCGGAAAATGCTCCGCGCGTTCCTTGCCGTGCAGGGACAGCAGCCTGAGTTGCGGGGCGAAGCGCTCCGCCTCGCGCTTCCAGTTGAAGATCAGCGAGGTGGGCAATACCACCAGCGAAGGCTTGTCCATGCGCCCGCTCTGTTTCTCCAGCAGCAGATGCGCCAGGGCCTGCGCGGTTTTGCCCAGGCCCATGTCATCTGCCAGTATCCCGGCCAGTTCCTGTTCGCGCAGGTATTGCAGCCAGGACAGGCCGTCCAGCTGATAAGGGCGCAGTTGCAGCGCAAAGCCGTCCGGCGCGGCAACCGGCTTGATGCCGGCGGTATTCCTCAACTTGTCGGCAAGCTTCATCACAGCGCCCACGCCCTTGAACTGCCAGCGCTCCATCCC
The DNA here is from genome assembly GCA_001801215.1 of Gallionellales bacterium RIFCSPLOWO2_02_FULL_59_110. Lineage (GTDB taxonomy): Bacteria > Pseudomonadota > Gammaproteobacteria > Burkholderiales > Gallionellaceae > Gallionella. Next base: position 8,253 of record MGXA01000040.1, read on the forward strand.
GGATAGTTCGTCGATGCGCGCCACGTCGTAGCGGGACAGGCGGATTTCATCGCCGGGCCGGCCATCGAACAGCTCGATCAGCGTACGCGCCAGCGGTTTGATGCGCCCGGCCGGAACATGCACCCTGCCGCCTTCCCCGAGTAATAGTTCGATGGGTTCGTCTTCGCCCATTTTTTCCAGTTGGGCCGCATCCAGCCAGCGCGGATCGATTCTGAACAGCTCGCGCAACAGCGGCGCCAGCGGCAAGCGCCTGCCGTTGACCACGATGCCCATGTCCAGGCTGAACCAGCCGTCTTCCTGCTCGCCGAAATCCGCTTCCCAAGCCTCCACTTCGAGTACATGGTGGCGGAAGCCCTGCGGGATGACGATCTCCCATCCCGCCGCGCGCATCTGCGGAACCGTTTGCTGCATGAAGAGCGGCCAGGCCTTTTCGCTTTCCAGCGCAAAGAGCGGACGATCGGCGATACCGCCGGGCAGCGCAAAGCCCGGCACTTCTTCGAGCCCATACTCTCCAAGCGACTTGAGAACACGCTTCTCCGTTTTAAGATCGCGCGTCACGCGCACTGTTTCGCCGCTTTGCAGCGTGACAAACTCGCCGGGGTGGTCGGGCGGCAGAATCGCTGCGCCGTAGCGCAACCTGGCGCACGCAAAATCCAGCCTCTGCGTGCCGTAGCGATAGCCGCGAAAACTGCTCATCCATGACGGCTCCGAAGTGCCCAGCAACAGTATCGGCGTCAGCGTATCGGCAAGCGTGCGCAACCGCGCGGCGCTGGGCGGCGGCATATCGGGAACCAGTTCGCGCAACGCTTCGGATACCACCGGCACATCGATTTCGGTGAGCGGCGGCATATCGAGCAACTGCGCAACCTGTGCGGGCGTCTGGGCAATCTTCAACTGGCCGATTTCGCCCGCAGCGGGATCGACATACCAGGTTGCCTCGTTGAACGGAAGCACCTTCAGCGCCGCGCTGCTGACCACCCTTGGAAGCATCCGGCCTGATTCGTCGACCCCCCACTCCAAGTGAGCCTTGCGCGCCTTGCCCGGCTTGAGGTGAACCGGCTCCGATTTCAAATAGCGGTTCCCCGCCATCGCTTCCATGAAAAACAACCGCCCGCTTTCCAGCATGCGCGTCAGAATTTCGTTGCCACGCGCGCTCTTGGCCGGGAAATAGTCATGCCGGTCGCGCTGCTGCCATAACAGCCGCAGGGTGGGCAGGTCTTCTTCGGCAATGAATTGCGGCGGTTTTATCAGGGCGCGCTCCACGTTGCCCCATTCTTCCAGCCTGCCCGTCAGCCGCCCGGCATCCAGCTTGCCTTTGTATAAACCGAAAACATAACTGCCCGTGTAGGCGGATACGGTGATCGCATAGCACAGCTTTTCCTGCCGGGATGCGGGCTTGGCGGATTTTTTCGATGGCGTCTTGACCGCGCGCTTGAAAGACTCCACCCATTCCAGCACGGCATGATTGACGGTCGGCGTGCGCGGCACGGACAAGGCGGACAGCAATACCGCCGCCGTGTGTTTGCATTGCCATCCCACCGGACAACTGCACTTGGGTTCAACATGCAGGCCGCCCGAATCGTCGGCAGCGAAAGATATCTCGACGATATAAGGGCGAAGCGATGTCCCTTTTACCTCGGCGATGATTTTGTCGGGGCGGATTTCCAGATGGCCGATCGAATTCAGGTAGGCCTTGGCTTTCCGGATTTCGCCATGGTCATACCAGCGGATGACATCATTGATGGTGTACGATTGCGCGAGCGACATGGCTAGTCCGCGTAAGCCAGGCTAACCATACAGCTTGCGCCCGCGTATCCGCGCGCGGTGCGCCTTGCGCTGCTCAGCTTCGGTGAGCGGCCTGGGCTTTTTCCCCTCAAACGGGTTCTTGCTGGAATTGAACTGTATCCTGAGCGGCGTGCCCTGCAACTTGAAAGCCTCGCAGAAGGTGCGCTCCAGATAGCGGGTATAGCTGGCCGGCACGTCGTCCAGGCCGCTGCCGTGGATCACTATCAGCGGCGGATTGCTGCCGCCCTGGTGGGCGTAGCGCATCTTGGGGCGGAAGCGCGAGCCTTTCGGCGGCTGCTGCTTCTCGATGGCGGCAATCAGCGCGCGCGTCAGCTTCGGCGTCGGCATCTTCGCCATCGCCGCCGCATAGGCCTCGTCCACCGACTTCAGCACATTGTCCACGCCGGTGCCGTTCAGCGCGGAAATGTAGTGCAGCTTGGCGAAGCTCAGAAAATGCAGCTTGCGTTCGATGTCGTTCTTGACCGTGTCGCGCTGGTGCGCATCCAGCCCGTCCCATTTATTGACCGCCAGCACCAGCGCGCGCCCCGCCTGCAGCACGAAATCGGCGACATGCGCGTCCTGTTCGGTGATCTGGTCCTGCGCATCCACCACCATCACCACCACGTTGGCGTCCTCGATGGCCTGCATGGTCTTGATCACGGAAAACTTTTCCACCGCCTCGTCCACCTTGCCGCGCCGCCGCACCCCGGCGGTGTCGATGATGGTGTACTGTTTGCCGCCGCGCTCGAAGTCGATGTAAATGGAATCGCGCGTCGTGCCAGGCTGATCGAACGCGATCACGCGCTGCTCGCCGAGGATGGCGTTCACCAACGTGGACTTGCCGACATTCGGGCGGCCGACAATGGCGAGCTTGGGAGGCTGCTCTTGTTCCGATTCTTCCTCGCCGTCGAGCGGAAAATTCTCCAGCGCAATTTCGACCACTTCGTTCACGTTGTCGCCGTGCGCAGAAGAGATCGGCAACGGTTCGCCCAGCCCCAGTTCGAAAAAGTCGGTGGTCACCTTGGCGCGCTGCATGCCCTCCGCCTTGTTCACCAGCAGCAGGATCGGCTTGCCGGTCCTGCGCAACTGTTCCGCGATGATCGCGTCCTGCGGCGTGCATCCCGCGCGACCGTCGACCAGGAACAGCACCACGTCGGCCTCGTCCACCGCCTGGCGGCTCTGCTTGGCCATCTCGAACATGATGCCTTCCTTGGCGACCGGCTCCAACCCGCCGGTATCCACCACCAGATAAGGCCGGTCGCCGACCCTGCCGCGCCCGTAATGACGGTCGCGCGTCAGCCCCGGCTGATCGGCGACCAGCGCGTCGCGGCTGCGCGTGAGGCGGTTGAACAAGGTGGACTTCCCGACGTTCGGGCGTCCGACCAAAACAAGTGTGGGCAACATTAGGGCGGCCTGAAATAATCCTGAGCCGCACATTATCCCGCTATTCCGTCGCCAGCGGGAATCCGATTGATAAAATAATTTCCGGCGCAGCAGGATAGCGACGCGGAATTGTCCGTTTTGCGGGGCATTTGTCCGGCCTGACCAAGTTTCATCAGGTCGCGGGAGCGGCAGGCGAATTCGCGCATTCAGCGCAACAATCCATTGAAAACCAGCCCACCTCCCCCTTTGCAAAAGGGGGATTGAGGGGGATTTGAGGCGCTCCCCATATCTTGGAAATAGCTGGGCAAAAGAAGCTTGAATAATTATTCCGACCTCCATTGCTATTGACATCGCAATATCCAGGAATAGACTTACGCGAATCGTAACTTCGCATCGAGAGGAAAAAACAGTCATGTCTGAAGTCGACAGCCTTCATCCGCAGTTTGTCGTGGATCATCAGGGCCACCGGACATCGGTGCTCCTACCCGTCGAGGAATACGAAGCCCTGCTCGAAGACTTGAGCGACCTGGCTGCCGTGGCCGAACGGCGCGACGAGCCAGCCATCGACCATGCCGAGGTTGTGGCGAGGCTCAAAGCGGATGGCCTACTATAATGTCATCTGGCGAACGTCGGCAGAACGCGAACTCAGAAGGCTGCCACGCGAAGCCATCACCAACATGGTTGCCTTGGCCGCCGCACTTGCGAATGACCCCTTTCCACGCGGCGTCACCAAATTGGCGGGCACCGAGCATACCTGGCGCTTGCGTTCCGGAGATTACCGTTTGATCTATTCCGTGGCGGGCGAGGCGCTCGTTGTGGAAATTGTCCGAGTCGGGCACAGGAAGGAAGTGTATCGATGAGCCGATCCGTGATTTCTGATATTCAATTCGTCGCCGCGCTGCGGCCTGCCATTTCCGGTAATTGGCGGGGAATAATCGAGGCCCATTTTTTTGCTCCGAGCCTTTAGCTCCCGGCGTAGCGGGATAGCGACGCGGAATTGTCCGTTTTGCGGGCATTTGTCCGGACTGACCAAGTTTCATCAGGCCGCTGGAACGATGCGCAAATTCACGCATTCAGCCCAAATAATCATTGAAAACCCAACCCGCCTCCCACTTTGCCAAAGGGAATTCGAGGGGGATTGAGGCTTTCCCTATATCTTTCGGCCTATATATTTCGGTCTATTGACCGGGAGGTTGATGGAGGGCATTTCTCCGCGATAGCGGCTTCGTCCAACCCTGCGTTCGAGCGGACCTGCGCGAAAAGCCGCGCAGGCCGTCGACGGAGCGCACCGCCGGTTCAGCCACCCATCAAGTTAATGGCAATCGCTATATACTGTCCGCCGACGAGTTGAACACTGACGCTGATGCGGGAACCCCCCATCATACCGCCCCCCAACCCGCCGCTCGGGATGGTCAAACCGTTATTTTGTATGGTCACGCCGTTGAGCATGAAACTGGTAGGCGTAATGTTGTAGGCAATGCCCGACATCAGCATGGTTCCCGGCTCAGTGGCGAGACCGGATTGGAAGTTTACTACCGTGCCAGTGAGCATGTTGTTGCCGAACATGCCGGTGATATTGACGGCCTGGCCGACGCCGACATTGGCGGCGGTACCGTTGCTGAAGAAAGTGCCGCTGCCCATGCTGCCGCTCATGCTGGCACCATTGGACATGCTCATTGTGAAAGCGCCGGTCATCGCGTCGTAGGCGGTAATGGTGCCGCCAACCTCGATGATGGAACCGCTGGGCGCCATGCCTGGCGTGAAGGCGACGAATTCCACTGTCGTCGCGCGCACGACATTATTCGCCACCACCCCTCGCACTACCAGGAATACGCCGTTGGCCAGCTGCGCCGCGGTGCCGCCGGTGAAACTTGCGCTGCTGGCATCGATAACCACGCCGCGCAAAGTAAAGCTGGAGACCGAGACGAAATTCGCCACCATGCCATGCAATTCCACCGTGGTCGGCGCAGCCGTGGTAAACACCGTGACGCTGGTCGCCGTGAGCTTGTTCGTAGCAGCGTCGTAGCTGCCGGCGACTACCACGTACTTGTCGTTGCCCAAGGTTGCGCCACTGGGCGTAATGCTCGCGGCGCTGGCATCCACCGTGACGTTGCGAATCTGGAAGCTGGCGTTGCTGACGTAGTTGGAAACCGGGCCCGACAACGTGACATTGCCGTCCGCCGGTGCCGGCCGCTTGATGCGGACGAAGGAGGCAGTAATGACGTTGCCGGCGGGCGCGCTGGTGCTCCATACCGTCACAAGCTGGCCGTTGGCCAGCGCCACCCCTGCCGGACTGATCGTCGCCGAGCCTAGCATCACCGTTTCATTGCCGATGACGAAGCTGTCGGCACTGGCGCTGTATTGGCTGACGATACCCGTGAGCCGCACGCCGGCGGCGGCGGGTTTCAGCACGATCAGCGTGGCTTGCAGATAGGGCTGGCCCTGGCCGTCGGTCTTCAACAAGCCGTGTGCTTCGACACGGTCGCCGATCTGTACGCTTGCCAGCGAGGCATAGCCGACAAAGCTCGTCACCGGGCCCAATGCCGGATCGGTGTTGACCGTGATGGCGGTGCCCCAAACCGTGATGTTGCTCGCCGTGACCGCAGTAACAGTCCCGACGACCTCCGGCGACATCATGACCGAGGTGATGTTGCCGTCGGCATCGTAGGTGAACTCCGCGCTCTGTCCGAGCATGACGCCGGTCATAGGCATGGCCGCCGCAACGCCCTGTTCGGCCTCTGTGGAGTAGGCGGCGGCAGCATCGTTCCGGTGTATGCCATCGACGATTAGGCTGCCGAAGCCAGTGACAACACCGATGCCCGTGCCTCCCGAGCCGACACCGGCGAGGGAGGTCAGGGACGAGCCGCCCCCGCAGGCGGATAGGAGGGCAAGCGCTGCTAGCAATGCCAACATATAGCGGATGCGATTATATATAGCCATAAACATGGGAAGCTCCTTTCAATTTGGCGAGCCTGTCGAGCATCGCGGTCATTCGCCTTGGTTGCGATAGAAATACATGCCCAAGCGGACGCGCTCTTTGGCACCGCTGAGGCCATGGTCTTGTTGGGTCAAATGCGTGGCGGCGCGCGCCATTTCCTGGAAAACGTCTGCCCAAAGCTTGCGGGCCAGTGCGCCCAAGGCTGCGGCGGACTCGGCGCTAAGGCCATCGGCGAAGACGCTCTGTTCGAGCAAAGGTGCTTCGCTGCCCTCAAGATTGCGTGCCGCCGTAGCGATGTGGTCGCCGACGTTGTCGGCAAAGAGTTGCAGCATTTCGGCGTAACCTTCCTTGGGAACGAAGGCGCCGGTGCAGAGGCACAGCAGCGTGGGCGCTCCTTCTCCACTTTCGTTGGCTGCCGCAACGACACCCAGGCGTAGAAGTTCCTCCAGCACCGTCCGCGGATGCACGTCGGTCGACACCGACGCCGCCAGTTCCTCGAAGGAGCCGGATATGCCCATCCGCTCGAGCAGGCGCGGCCCGCCTTTGCCATCGCGATAGGACGGGTCGCTCGCCCAGCGTGTATACACTTCCATGGCCACGCTCAAAGCTTTGACAGGAGGGCGCGGTTTGCCCGCTTTGCGCCATTCGCGCACGTCCTTGCGGTGTACGCCTGAAAGCATGCTGATGCTCGAATCGTTTGTCCGCGCTGATTTGGCCTCGAGAACACTTTGCGCGGATTCGAGGAACACTTTTTTGAGTGCGTTGGTAAAACGAGGATAGGTAACTCCCTCTTGCAACAGCAACTCCACCAGCGGCGACATCAAGCGCAAGACGGCTGCCAAGGATAGATCGCTACGGGATTCAATCATTGTCGGGCGCGTGGTCATGCTGTTTTCTCTAATTTAAAATTAAACACATCAATTGGTATCAGTATAATGGGAATATTTCCCATGTCAATACCTAATTAAACCTAAGGAAGGTCTGAACAAGTAGCCGAAAATGAAAGCGACGAGCCCACAAACTGCCGCGAATGCCAAAATCTGCAAGAAACGCCCACATTGTTGGGCATTTCGCCTGCCATTCCGGCCCATTTCCAGTTTGAGCTTCCCCCGATAAATAGTCTTCCAGAGGTGACGTAAAATTAACGTTACTTTGAAAGAAAGATCATGAAGAAGATACCGAAACGGGAATACACAATCGAGTTCAAAGAACTTGCTGTCAAGCGGGTTAAGGATGGACAAACGGCTGGCGCAGTGGCCAAGGATTTAGGGCTGATTGAGCAGACGCTACGTAACTGGGTGAAAGCAGCGGCGGCAGGCAAGCTCACCGGTGCTGTGGCCAAGGTTGTGACTCCGGAGCAAATGGAACTCTCCCGGTTGCGTGCCGAAAATATCAGGCTTAAACGGGAGTGTGAAATCCTAAAAAAAGCGACGGCGTACTTCGCAAGGGACACTCTGTGAAGTACGCCTGGATTGATGAGCAACGCAAGGCCTATGATCTGGACGAAATGTGCATGGCGCTTGATGTGAGCGAGAGTGGCTACCGGGCCTGGAAGCGTGGCGGCAAGCCGGATCGCAAGAGGCTGACGGATGCGCAAATGCTTGCGCTGATCCGCGCTATTCACAAAGAACTCAAGGGCGCATACGGAAGTCCGAGAATGGTCAAGGAACTGCGTGGGCGCGGTTTCTCGGCCAGCAAGGGGCGAGTAGAGCGACTGATGCGTGAGGATGGAATCCGTGCCCGGCACAAGCGGCGCTACAAGGTGACGACGGACTCGAAGCACGGCCTGCCGGTGGCCCCGAATCTGCTGGATCGGAACTTCACGCCTGACGCACCCAATCAGGTCTGGACATCCGACATCACCTACTTGTGGACGAATGAAGGCTGGCTGTACCTGGCGCTCGTGCTCGACCTGTTCAACCGTGAGGTGGTCGGCTGGTCACTGAAACCGCGCATGACGGCGGATATCGTGACCGACGCGCCAACCATGGTGTGGTTCCGGCGCAAACCGACGGCTGGACTGATTCATCATTCGGATCGCGGCAGCCAATATGCCAGCCACGCATTTCAGGCAAAGCTAAAGGAATACGGCATGACCTGCTCGATGAGCCGCAAGGGAAACTGCTGGGATAATGCGCCGACGGAAAGTTGGTTCAACAGCTTCAAGAACGAGTGAGTGCATGGACTGCGTTTCGAAACACATGATGAAATGATAACTCTGAGCTTCGAATACATTGAGGTGTTCTACAACCGGAAACGGCTCCACTCAACGCTGGGCTACAAGTCACCAATTCAGTTTCTGGATGACTGGTTCATTGCTCAACAGAAAGAAAAGCTGGTAGCATGAAATCCACCTCTTGGAAGACGAAATACCGGGGGAACCTCATGTTCACTCCTCCTTGAAGTTAGGCAGTTTCCTGCCAAATGACCGTTTACACAAAAATTCTTACACCCTCCACTATTCACGTTTCACTTTCAATGTATGGACAGCGAGTACAGCCCGCCGCCGCGCGTTTGCACCAGCAAGCCTTCGTCCATCTCCATCGGAGCCGCCCGAACGGTGCTGTCCAGTTTGATGCGCGCGGCAATGCCGCCGTCCTCGCGGTTCAGGCCATGCAGGTAGCCTTCATAATCGCCCACCACCACATAATTGCCTGAAGCATGGGGCGTGGAAGTGCCGCGCATGAACAACTGCTCGTTCTTCCACACCGTGCCGCCGCTGTTCTTGTCCAGCGCCATGACATAACCGTTCGAGTCGCTCAGATAAAGATATTTGCGCAGCAACATCATGCCCTTGTCGCTGCCGATATCGCGGTTCCACAACATGCTGCCCTGCGTGATGTCATAGCAGGCCACGCGCCCCTGGAAAGCGATGGCGCAAACCTGTTCGTCATCCGCCACCGGATCACTGGTGATATCGCTGATGCGCTCCAGCTCGGTGCTGCCGCGCGGTTGCGACACCGAAGCCTCGCGCAGCACCGAGCCGTCCTTGATTTTTATCGCGACCAGTTTGCCGCCCGCAAAACCGGCGAGGGCCACATCGCGCAGCAAGGTCACCCCGGCATGGCTGCGCACCACCAGCGCCGGCGTGCTGCGCTCATACAGCCATACCCGCTTGCCGTCCGCCGCATTCAACCCGGCAATACGCCCGTCGCCGCTGCGCACGATTACCACGCCTTCCGCCGCCTGCGGGGCGCTTAACACCTCGCTGGACACCCTGCTTTTCCAGCGCAGCACGCCGTCCTCTCCAAAGGCCAGCACCTCGCCCTTGTTGCCGCCGACCAGCACCAGTCCCTCGCCACTGCCCACCCCGCCGCTGACCGCAATGCCGCATTCGATGCGCCACACCACTTTGCCGGTGGCGCGCTCCACGCGCGTTAGCTCACCCTTGCCGGACACTCCATAGATGGCATCCCCGGCCAAGGCAGGCTGCAGCAGGCTCGCGCCGGAATCGCCCAGGTCGGCGTGCCAGCGTATCTTGAATTTTGCAGTCTCGGCGAACTCCGCCAGCTTCGCCGGCTCAAGATCGCTTTTCTTGGAGCCCATCCACTCTTGCACAGTCGAACAACCGCCCAGCACGAGCAAGGCAAGCAGCATGGCCGGCGGCAGATGGAACCGCTTCATTTTACTTCCCCGAGCGCGTCCATTTTCATCTCGATGATGCTGCGATATGCGCTCTTGGCATCGGTCTTTTCATAAGCGAGCTTGTAGGCGGACAGGGCTTCCGCTTTTTTGCCTTGCGCGCTCAACACGTCGCCGCGCAGGTCGGCAAACAAGCCATCGAACGAAACCGGATGTTTGGCTTCCAGCAACTTCATCGCATCATCGTACTTTTGCTCGTCCAGCAGCAGCGCTGCCAGGCGCAGGCGCGACACGCTTTTCAGGCCGTCTTCTCCGGCATGATCGATGACCCATTGCAATTGCGTCTTGGCGCGCGCCTGGTCGCCGGCATTTTCATTTACCTGCGCGGCCAGCATCGCGGCGCGCGAAGCATATCCGCTGGAGGGAAATCTCCCCATCACGATGGCCGCAATGTCATTGACGCGCTTGGCATCACCGCTGTCCAGTTGGGCGGTGAATTCCGCATACAGGGCAGCCGACTCGCCGGCCTGCTGGTGCTGGTAATACTGCCAGCCGCGCCAGCCGCCTATTGCGACGACCACTGCCAACAACGCGGCAAGCACCTTGTTGCCATTTTCTTTCCACCACGCCTTGATCGCCTCGACCTGTTCCTGCTCCTGCAAATCCAGTGCTGCCATGATTGCTCCTATTTGATAAGTTTGTTAACTGTTTCGACAAGGGTCTGCACTTTCACCCGCACCTGCTCGCCGCCCCGCATCGGCTTCACGCTGACCTCGCCCGCCTGCGCCTCGTCGTCGCCGATCACCACCGCCACCGTCGCGCCGCTGGCGTCGGCCTTTTTCATCTGCGACTTGAAACTGCCGCCACCGCAATGCAACAACACGTGCAGCCGGTCATCGCGCAACTGCTCCGCCACCCGGCTGGCCAAGCGACCGGCCAGCTCGCCCTGATGTACCACATACACATCCACTTCTGCTTTGGGCAACGCCATGCCGTCTTCCTGCAACAGCGCCAGCAAACGTTCCACACCCATTGCAAAACCCATCGCCGGAGCCGGCTTGCCGCCGATCTGCTCCACCAGCCCGTCGTAGCGCCCGCCCGCGCACACCGTTCCCTGCGCGCCGAGGCGCGTGGTCACCCACTCGAACACGGTGCGATTGTAATAGTCCAGCCCGCGCACCAGACGCGGGTTGATCTCGAACACCACATCGTGGTGTTTCAGCACCGCCTGCACTTCGTCGAAATGCCTGATCGCCTCTTCGTCCAGCTCATCCGACAATCCAGGTGCAGCGGCGACGAGTTCCTGCATCGCCGGATTCTTGCTGTCCAGAATGCGCAACGGATTGGTGTACAGGCGGCGCGTCGCGTCGGCATCCAGCCTGTCCCGGTGCTGCTCGAAATAAGCGATCAGCTTCACACGGTGGCGGTGCCGCGAGGCCGCATCGCCCAGCGTATTCAATTGCAGCGCGACATCGCGCAGCCCGAGCCTGCGCCACAGCCGCGCGCACATCAGTATCTGTTCGGCGTCAATGTCCGGCCCGGCGAAGCCCAATGCCTCCACGCCAATCTGGTGAAACTGCCGGTAGCGCCCCTTCTGCGGGCGCTCGTGGCGGAACATCTGGCCGCTGTAGTACAAACGCTGCGGCGCGTTATACAGCAAATTGTGTTGCAGCACCGCGCGCACGCAGGAAGCCGTGCCTTCCGGGCGCAGCGTCAGGTTGTCGCCGTTGAGCGCGTCCTCGAAACTGTACATCTCCTTCTCGACGATGTCGGTCACCTCGCCGATTGCCCTTTTGAACAATGCGGTAGGTTCGACCAGCGGCATGCGGATGTTGCGGTAGCCGTAACCGTGCAGCCAGTCGCGCACCTCCTCCTCGAACCACAGCCAAAGCTCGGCCTCGTCCGGGAGGATGTCGTTCATGCCTTTTACGGCTTGTAGGGTTTCGTTGCTCATCTTAACTTCAGGGGAAGGGATAAGGGTGAAGGGGGAAGGGTAAAACCGGCACGCTGCCCACCCTTCTCCCTTCTCCCTTCCCCCTTCACCCTTCCCGTTTCATCCTTCCTTCTTCACGTATTTTTTTGCCACATACTCGTCAACGATCCGCGTGAATTCCGCCGCGATGTTGTCGCCGCGCAACGTCAGCGCCTTTTCGCCGTCGATATACACCGGTGCGGCGGGACTCTCGCCGGTGCCCGGCAGGCTGATGCCGATGTTGGCCATCTTGCTTTCGCCGGGGCCGTTGACGATGCAACCCATCACCGCGACGCTCATGCTTTCTACACCGTCGTACTGCGCGCGCCACAGCGGCATCTGTGCGCGCAGGTGCGCCTGGATACTTTGCGCCAGTTCCTGGAACACCGTGCTGGTGGTGCGCCCGCAACCGGGGCAGGCGGTGACCATCGGCGCGAACGCGCGCAGCCCCAAGGTCTGCAAAATTTCCTGCGCCACCACCACCTCCCGCGTGCGCGACCCGCCAGGCTCAGGCGTCAGCGAAACGCGTATCGTGTCGCCGATGCCTTCCTGCAACAACACCGCGAGCGCCGCCGTCGAGGCGACGATACCCTTGGAACCCATGCCCGCCTCGGTCAAACCCAAGTGCAGCGCGTAATCGCATTGCTGCGCCAGCGCGCGATACACCGCGATCAAGTCCTGCACCTCGCTGACCTTGCAGGACAGCACGATGCGATCATGCGCCAGGCCAAGCTGTTCGGCGCGCTGCGCGCTTTGCAGCGCGGAGGCGATCAGCGCGGCGCGCGTCACTGCGCGCACATCCTTCGGCTGCGGCAGGCGCGAATTCTCGTCCATCATGCGTACCACCAGGTTCTGGTCCAGGCTGCCCCAGTTCACGCCGATGCGCACCGGTTTGCCGTTGCGCACGGCGGCGGCGATCATGATCGCAAACGGATCCTCATCGCTGCGGTTGCGCCCGACATTGCCCGGATTGATGCGGTATTTCGCCAGCACCTGTGCGCATTCCGGAAATTCCGTCAACAGGCGATGGCCGTTGTAATGAAAATCGCCGATCAGCGGCACATCGAAACCCATGCTGTCCAGCCGTTTGCGTATCTGCGGCACGGCAGCGGCGGCTTCCGGGGTATTCACCGTAATGCGCACCAGCTCCGAACCCGCCTCGGCCAGTTCATAAACCTGCCGCACGGTCGCTTCCGTATCGGCGGTATCGGTATTGGTCATGGATTGCACTACCACCGGTGCGCCGCCGCCCAGCATCACCTTGCCGATCAGCACCCGTTGCGACGGGCGGCGCGTGATAAGAATTCCGCCCATGCCTATTCCAGCGTCAGCCGCGCCACATCATTTTCAGGGCCGATATGGGGCGCCAGATCGACATGTTTGCCGCGATGGTAAAGCCGCACCGATGCGGCATGGCCGATCACCAGCGAGAATGGCGCACGCCCGTTCAGGCGCAACTCGCTGCCGCTCGGATTGACCTGCGACGTCAGCACTTTGCCATCCACGTCCTTGATCTCCGTCCAGGACTCTTCACTGAACACCAGGCGCAACGAGGCGGCCTGTGCCGACGGCGGGTGATCCTGCGGTTTCGACACCGCATTCTGAACTGGCTCCGCTTCCGCCAGCGATTGCGTTGCCGGTGCGGCTGACGGCGCAATCGCGGCCTCTTCAACCACCGGCGGGGAAGGAATAACCGGCGCAGGCTGGATATCCGGCGTTTCGGCCTGCGCTATTTCGGGCTTTGCCCGCGGCGTCGTGAAATGCCATACAGCAAATGCGACAACGAGCACGGACAGCAGCAGCGCCGTACCCAGCCAGATCAGGTTTTGCCGTTGCGGCGAATGCGCGCTGGGAAACGGCGCTTCGACGGAGTCCGGCGTCAATGCCAAGGGAGGTGCGTTGGTCTGCGGCAAAGCGGCCAGCAAGGGCGGCGCATCCAGTTGCAATATCTTGGCATAGCTGCGCACGAAACCGCGCACGAAAGGCATCTCGGGCAAATGGCGTAAATCGTCCGCTTCCAATGCCTCGATCTGGCGCGGCGCAAGCTTGGTCATCCCGGCCACATCCGCAACGCTCAGGCCGAGTTGTTCGCGCGCCTCGCGCAGCGTCTTCCCCAAGGAAACCGCCGGTGCCGCGCCGGGAGCATCGCCTTGTCCGGTGCTGTTTTCAGAGGACGGTTCCATCATTCCCCGTTCGCGAGCATCCTGGTTTCGCGCGCATCCGGGAAGCGCTTGCGCAACTGCATGGCATAGCTGGCCTCGGCATTGCGGTCGCCAACCTTGCGCTCGATACGCACTGCCAGCCAGAGCTGCTCCGCCGTGAGGCTATCCGACTTCTCCGAATATCTGGCAAAGTATTTTTTGGCGGCGATGTAATCGCCATTGTCGAAACGCAGTTCCGCCATCGCCAGCAATGCCTGGGGCAAACCGGGCTGCACCTGCAACGCGCGTTGCAGGAATTCCTCTGCATCCTTGCTCTCGCCGGCTTTTTTCGAGCACACCCCGGCATTCAGGTAGGCGCGTTCCGGCGTTGCGTACAAAGGGTTTTTCAAAGCCGCCATGAAATGCGGGATCGAATCCTTCTCCTTGCCGCGCTGGCACAGGAACCAGCCATAGTTGTTGTGCGCTTCGGAGTTGCTGTTATCGAGGCTCAGGCTTTTCTGAAAATCCCCCTCGGCCTCCTTGTATTCGCGCAACGCCAGGTGAATCAGGCCGCGCACGTTATAGGCCGGCGCGTAGTTGCGCTCGGCCTGTAAGGCGATGTCTATTTCGCCCAGCGCAACGCCCATTTGCGCGCGCTCGTAATACATGCCCGCCAGCTCGGTATGCACTTTGGCGATGGCGCGCGACCTGGATTGATCCTGGTCGGCCTGCCCGGCACCGGGCGGCGTGCCGCATCCCGCCAAGGCGATCAATGAGAACAGCAAAGCCGTCAGTTTTTTCATCGGTATCCCTCGGTTATTTCATCCATGCAATACCGCCGTGTGCCGCACGGTCCGCCTGGTTCTATCCTGCACCAACCCGGCCAGTTGCCCGCATGCCGCATCAATGTCGCCGCCGCGCGTCTTGCGCGTGGTAACCACGATGCCCGCCTCCATCAGCACATCGCGAAAACGCTGGATGGCCTCCGGCCTGGAGCGCCGGTAATGCGACTGCGGGAAGGGGTTGAACGGGATCAGATTGAATTTGCATGGCACGTCGCGCACCAGCCGCACCAGCTCGCGCGCCTGCTGCTCGCTGTCGTTCACGCCGTCCAGCAGCACGTACTCGAAGGTGATGAAATCGCGCGGCGCTTTTTCCAGGTAGCGCTGGCAGGCGGCCAGCAGTTCCTTGAGCGGATACTTCCGGTTGATCGGCACCAGCTCGTCGCGCAGCTTGTCGTTCGGCGCATGCAGCGACACCGCCAGCGCGACCGGGCATTCGTCGCGCAACCTGTCCATGGTCGGTACAATGCCGGAAGTGGACACCGTCACGCGGCGGCGCGACAGGCCATAGGCATGATCGTCCAGCATCAGGCGCAGCGCGCTCACGGTATTGTCAAAATTCAGCAGCGGCTCGCCCATCCCCATCAGCACCACGTTGCTGATCTGCCAGTTACCCTGAGCCTGCCCTGAGTCTGCCGAAGGGGCATGGCGGCCCGGACACGGCGCGGCGGAACAGTCAGGTGCGGGATAAGCAGCGACTTGGCCGCCGTTTTGCGGTGGCTTAGTCGAATGGCTAGTAGTTTCATCAAGGGCCGCCTGCGCCTCCTCCCGCAATCGGCCGCTACGCGGTAACGTGTCGGAGGCGCGGCCAAGCTGGTGGTTCGCCCACCACAACTGGCCGATGATCTCGGCAGTCGATAGGTTGCGGTTGAAACCCTGCTTGCCGGTGGAGCAGAACGCGCAGTCCAGCGCACAGCCGGCCTGCGTCGAGACGCACAGCGTGCCCCTGCCCTCTTCCGGGATATATACGGTTTCCACCGCATTGCCGGTGCCCATGTCCAGCAGCCACTTGCGCGTGCCGTCATCGGACAACTCCTCGCGTATCACCTTCGGCGCCTGCACACAGGCGATCTGCTTCAGTTTTTCGCGCAGCGACACCGCAAGGTCGCTCATCGCATCGAAATCGGACTCTCCGGCCTTGTATATCCAGCGCAACACCTGTTTGGCGCGGAACGGTTTCTCGCCGTGTTCCGCGAACCAGGCGGTCAGTCGCTGGACATCGAGGTCGAGGAGGTTTTGCTTCATCTGGCCGGGTGTTAATTAACGCGAGTAAACGTTCAGCGCCGGGAAGAAATAGGCGATCTCCACCGCCGCAGTTTCTGGCGCATCGGAACCATGCACCGCGTTCGCGTCGATGCTGTCGGCGAAGTCGGCGCGGATCGTGCCCTTGTCGGCCTTCTTCGGGTCGGTCGCCCCCATCAGGTCGCGGTTCTTCAGGATCGCGCCCTCGCCTTCCAGCGCCTGGATCATCACCGGGCCGGAGATCATGAAACTGACCAGATCGTTGAAAAATGGCCGGGCGCGGTGCACGGCATAAAAACCTTCCGCTTCGGCGCGGGACAACTGCGTCATGCGCGCCGCCACGATCTTCAGACCGGCATTCTCGAAGCGAGCGTAAATCTGACCGATGACATTCTTGGCTACGGCATCGGGTTTGATAATCGACAGGGTACGTTCAACAGCCATGCTTTTCTCTCCAAATAATTAAAGTTAATCAGGAATTCCGAACCGGTGATTCTATCAGGATTTGCTCGCCGTGTCGCAGCCGGCAAGCTGCGCGATGGTTGGAATGTGCTGTGCTCAAATCGCCTTATTCAGCCATAAAGCGGCTGTTTAAGCACGAAGGCCTAACAGAACCGCTGACCATGCCACCAAGCGATCAAAGTACGGCGCATGGTGGCCGGCTAACAAAGAGCACTTGCAAACGAAGGATATTTCGAGAAGGCAATATCACCCTGCGGGGAGCGGCCATGAAGCGGCACTGAGAAGCATCCGGGCCAGGAAAGGCCGCCGCGCAACCACCTCGGATGACCACTCTGTTCCGGCGCGCCAGGTTAGGTGCCGGTGCAATGAAGGCCATGGTTGAGAAGCCGAATTCTCCGCCCAAGCGCATCAGGCGTATCGTCTTGTGGCAGCCCTCGGGGTGCGGCATGTCGGAATTGCTCGCTATTTCTTCCTTATTGCCGCGCCTCTTCTGCGGGCCGGCTTAAGGCAAGTGTGCAACAAGCTCAATTGCGGCCTGCTCTACAGCCGTCTTGAATGAGATGGGATCCTCATACAACGACTCGTGCGCAGAGGTCAGTTCCTGGCCGCCTTCCCAGGCGATCAAGCCGTTTTCCCCGTCCCAAATCTGAAGGTACAGCCGCAAGGAAGCCGATTTTGTTTCCACGATGCGCACTCCGAATATTCCCCATCGGCTTTTCGATTCCTGCCGGAATCCGCCAAGTTTTAGCTGGGCCAGATAACGAGCACTTGTCACACGGGAAACTTTCTGCAGTGTATCCCGGCTGAAAATCCCCGTTAAAGGGTAATCCTCGAACATCTGCTTATAATCGCCGGCAAGCCCCGCACGGTTGATTGCACCGAGCGTTTCCGGCAAGGACACAATACGCAAGTCGGGGCGAACCCGCTTCATCACCTCGGTAAACGCGAGCGCCAGAGCCTGCTTGTCCTCCTCCTGGCCGGTTACGGAAGACGGCGTAATAAAGGCGATTCCTGACGATTTCAGCGCCAGTGGCTCCAGATCGGTGGCCAACGCCTGATTGGTTATATGCAATTGGCTGGTAGTGGCGCAAGCGGATAACAACATCACCACGAGAGCTATCATGGATATCGACAGTGCTTGTGATCGAATGGCAAAGTGCATTTGTGCTTCCTGCTTTCTCGTCAAATATTTCAGCCTGAACATTTCCCGGCAGCCCCAGCGTCATTACCGGAGTCGATCCGGATGCGCAAAAACGCCTGGCTGCTTTCTTATTTCCCAGGCCCAGACTACCTGCCGTGCAGTCTATGTCTAATCCGCCACGTTACCCAGCCGAGCTGCAACCATCTCCCCACACGGTTCGGCCGGAGCGCCACAAGCAAGGCGGCACCACCGACTATCCATACGGGATGGCTTCTGACATAGCGCAGCGCAGCCAGCCCTTGATCGACCCGCACCAAGGGTATGCGCCACGGCTCAATGCTTTGCGCCAACGCCATTCGTTGGGCCGCAGCCTGCGCAATCAGGCGTTCGCGCCGTTCGGCCAGACGGGTCAACTTTTCGCCCATGATCGTCCTTTATGGCTTGGAAACGAGCTGCTGCCGATCTTTGAATAATTCCAGCAGGCTCGCTGCAAATATTCTCGGCCTTGTTTTTATTTTGTGCATGGCGAATAGCCATGCCGCGATACCGCCTGTCAGAAACAATCCGGCAAGCAGCCCCAGCACCAGGATACGCTGCGTATCCCAGAATACGACCACGATCAGAATCGTTGCCAGCACCGCGCCGACCCCGAGGCAAAACAACGCGGCCAATACCAGCATCAGCAACGACAAGTAATGTGCCCGATCCTCTTCCATATCTACGGACAGCAGTTCGAGGCGAGTCTGCACGATAGCGGCCAGAGTCGCGGCGAACGTGCCCAACGAGTCGAGCAGCCCCTTGCTCCCGCCGGATATTTCCTCGGTCATGATGTCGTGACTAGCGGCGACCGATGAGCAAGCCGATCACCACACCGACACCGGCGGCGACACCGATGGCTTGCCACGGATTTTCATGCACATAGACATCGGTCGCCTTGGCTGCCGCCCTGGTTTTGACCAGCAACTCCGCTTGCGCATCCGCCATCCGGGCTTTCGCGACTTTAAGGGATTCTTCCGCCTTGGCACGCACCTCGGCAAGTTTCTCACCGCCCTGGTTGGCCGTGGCTTTCAGCAGCGCTTCCGCATCCGTCACCACGACCTTGAAATCGTCGATCAACTGTTCTTTGGTGGCTTCGTAAGATAATTTTTGCATGTTTTTCTCCATTGTTAGTTTTATTCCAAAATTCGTAATTATTGGCCCGGCCAGCAAAAACCTTGATGGCTGGACACCAGCCGCTTGACGCTAAAACCAGCCTGACAGATCGAGCAGCTTCGACACCCTTGTCGCATGTAACCTTATTTCGTACAAAAAGCAGGAGTAATCCAGCCGCGATTGCCCCAACGCCTAACCAGGCCAGAATATTGACTGTCTCCATGTCTTTGACTGACAGCGATATCGAACCCAGCCTGGCCTCATGCGTATCCTGGGTATAAGTGAAACCACCATACACCAACCCCAGGCTACCGCCCACGATCAACAGAATTGCCAACATCCTGACTGGACTCATTGCATCTTCTCCGGTAAAAACACCCTTGCACCGGCAAGCCGTGTAACACAAAAACCTGCACGACCGCCTTACCCGATGCCTCGCCTGGATGCCGCTACAGCTTCCGGCCTCCAATGACGCGTATCAATATCACCACGATCGCGATAATCAGCAAAACATGTATGAACCCGCCTATGGTGTACGAGGAAACCAAACCCAGCACCCAGAGGATAATTAAGATGATTGCGATGGTTTCAAGCATTTTTATTACTCCTCATAAAGTTGGCAAATTTTTGCCAGTCATCAATCCGATTTACAGCTCTGATTCAACCAATCACATAGCACTATCGTGGCGCAATGTTGCCATTGCTATCGGAGAGAATAATCTCCACACGCCGATTCAATTGACGGCCTGCAGATGTGTCGTTGCCGGCGATTGGATATGCCTCGCCATAGCCGCGCGTAGCGACACGGTCGCCGCCGATCCCCTTATCGATCAAGGCTGTCCGAACGGCATTGGCGCGACGCTCGGAG
This sequence comes from Gallionellales bacterium RIFCSPLOWO2_02_FULL_59_110, assembly GCA_001801215.1. GTDB lineage: Bacteria > Pseudomonadota > Gammaproteobacteria > Burkholderiales > Gallionellaceae > Gallionella. The sequence continues at coordinate 27,761 of MGXA01000040.1, forward strand.
AGTTCTTGATTAAGGCTGTCACTGCCGGTGCTGTCGGTGTGACCTTCGACCAGCACTACATGTTTCGGGTATTGCTTAAGGAAATCGGCCAGTTTTTGCACGTTGCGTATCCCGCCAGACTTAAGCTGCGCCTTGTTGATATTAAACAATACGTCGCCCAGCGTAATTACCAGGCCGCGTTCCGTTTTTTTGGCATTCAATTCCTTGAGCTGCATTTCCTGCTGGGCAATGAGCGCCTGGTCTCGCTCCGCTTTTGCCCTTGCGTCCGCCAATGCGGCAGCTTGCTGTTCGGCGGTTTGCTGCGCGATCACCGCCTGCTGTCTGGCAGCCTCGGCTTCCGCCGTTTTCGCCTCGAGGCTAGCCCGGTCACGCTGCGCCTTGGCATCCGCAACCGCCAACTCGGCAGCTTGCTGTTCGGCGGTATTCTGCGAGATAGCCGCCTGCCGTTTGGCCGCATCGGCTTCAGCCGTTCTTGCCTCAAGGAGGGTTCGATTGCGCTCGGCGCTGGCGTTGGCGACCGCTAGTTCAGCGGCTTTCCGCTTGGCCGTTTCCTGCGCGATGCCCACTTGTTGATTGGCGATATAGGCCAGATGATCGACTGTGGCAGCGTCCTGGGCTTTGTTGAAGGCATCGTCCGCCTTGATCAGGGTATCTCCGGCTTCTTTCAATTCAAGCGCCGCCAAACTCGTGACATTGGGGTTGGATCGTGCGCTGTTGTAGCTACTATGTGCCGCCGTGAGAGCCGCATTTTGCGGCGGTGATGAGGTACTACAGCCGGACAGAATCGCGACGGCAATCAAGGCAAGGGGGAAGTATTGGTTTTTTTGCATGATGAACTCCATTGATGATTATTGGGCTTTACGGTCAAGTTCTTTGCGCAACACGCGATTGTCTTCCTGCAATGCCTCCGCAGCCTTCTGTGCCTTGGCCGAGCGCGCTGTCGTTTCTGCCAGCCTGGCATCGACCAGAGCCTCTTCCGACAGCAGCCGGGCGCGCGCGTAATCCTTCTCCCCCATGGCACGTTCGGCAGCATCCATTTTTTCCATTGCGGATCTGAGCTGTACCGGCGCGAATTCATTACCGCCGGCACTGCTTGCATTGTTCACCGCAGCCCTAGAAACGGCCATTTGCTCTGTGGGTGCCGGGGTGGGCGGAGTGCTTGCGCAACCCGCCATAAAAACCGCAGCAGCGACGGCGACAGCAACGCCGACCCTGCTCATTTGATACGATTTGAGGCAGTTAAGTTTTTTCATCACTTTTCCCATCCATTGAGTTGAACATCGAACGCAATCGCTGCAATGAATATTTATTATCTCGATTGCACCCATTTCGAATTTATAACTGCAGCCGGATCAGAATCTGGATAACCCCATCGGAAACCAACCGGCTATGAGAACCAACTGCGATGAGATGATTAGACTCTTCTCTGCGAGCATGCACCGTACGCTAGCGCACATTAGGGCACCAAGAACCTATTTGAGCTTTCCGTGCGGCTTACTCATCTCCCGACCGCGCGGCGCGGCGGCCCTTTTCCTCGATAAGCAGCCTCTCATGCTGCAAGCTGCCGAACCAAAGTGCGTAATGCCGTGTGAACTCCGCCCCCAGAAAAAAAATCTGTGCCGAGTAATACACCCATAGCAACAATGCGATCAGCGATCCGGCAGCACCAAAACTCGATGCAACGCCGCTGTTGCCAAGATACAGGCCGATCGCATATTTCCCCAGGCTGAACAGCCCCGCCGTGAAGGCGGCACCGATCCAGACATCTCGCCATGTCAGCGGTACGTCCGGCAGGGTCTTGTAGATGACGGCAAACATGCAGGCGATGACGCCGAACGAAATGAGTGAGGAGATTGTCGCGAGAAACACGGCAGAACTACCCAAGACCCCGCCCGCATGGCGTGCAAGCATGGCCAATACTGCGCTGACAACGAGGGATACGATCAGCAGGAAAGCCAGAACAAGCACCATTCCAAAAGACAAGAGCCGGGTTCTCAAGAGCGTGATGAAGGCCGACTGCCCAGGCCTGTTGATACCCCACAGTTCATCCAGGCTGCCCTTCAACTCGGCGAAAACGCTAGTGGTCCCCAACAGCAGCAGGACGCTCGCCACGAGTATCGCCACCAGCCCGGAGGCCGGGTCTTGCGCGGCAGCCAGCAATGCCTGGATCGCCTGCGCGCCATTCGGCCCCACCAGCCCTTGCACTTGAGCAACGATCTCTCCCTGTGCAGCCTCGGCACCGAATACGTAGCCCGCGACCGCGATGGCCACCACCAGGATGGGCGTCATGGAAAACAAGGTATAGAAGGCCAAGGCCGCACCTTTGCTGGATGCGCGGTGCTCGATCCAAGATGTCAGCGACTCGGTCAGGACGATTTTCAGTCGTGCTGCCCAATTGGGCGTGGCTTGGATCATGTGATCGATTGCTACGCGGGACATGGTCTGACGAAAAAGGGCCGCGTACCGCGGCCACCCGATATCGCATTAAGCGCATCAAGAATGATTGGATGCATCCTTGATGACTTCCTTTGCATCGCCATAGGTTTTTTCGGCATTTCCGGATATTTGCTTGCCGAGGCCTTTTACTTGTTGCTCTTTGCTGCCAACCAGTTTGCCAGCCTCTTCCTGCATTTTGCCAGCAATTTTTTTTGCAACACCTTTGACTTGATTCTTGTTCATTGTCGTACTCCTTTATATGGGTTGACAGGACATCCCTGCGGAAATGAGATTAAACGCAATATTGCTGCCGGTCTGTACAGTAACCAACTTATAAACCTAAAAACCTCAGTGCAAACCACAGTAATTTGAGATTATCGCTATGTATAGATATCCCGCCTTGGTTGTTCCAGCGGCTTTCGATGCCGCTGAGACTAATGGGTACGCCATACCGTGCATACAAAAAAGGGGCGCATGCATACCACTGTATTTGCCACAACCAACCTTTACCTTGCCTGCCTGCGCATCGCCGCAAAACCCGTGATAACCAGGAACGCGGCAAGCATGATCATCGCCCACTCGGAGAGCGTGGGGATGCCTGCGGCAGCTATAGGCATGACAGCAGTCACGCCCACACTCTCGTTCAAGGCGTTGCAGCCATTTGTTGTCGCCGCATTGTTAGTGTCACCGCCGTAGTTGGCAACCCAGCGATAGGTGCCGATCGCCACAGGCGTGAAAGGCGCGGACGAATAGTTGCCGTTGCCATTGACTGCTACTGGCGTCGTGAAGATCGCCGCGCCGGAACACAGCGCATCGTTGGGGCCGTACAAGTTGAAGGTGATCGCCCCTGTTGGAGCAGTGCCGCCGCTCAACGTCGCGGTGTCGCTGATTGCCCCTCCGAGCGTCACGCCGAATGAAGCCTGTGTTGTGAGTGTTGTAATCGCGATTGCCGGGACGGTCAGGGTGGCGATGGCCGCCGCCGCGTTGCTACCGTTGCTGGTCGCCAGGGCGCCGATGTTCAGCGTGTTGATGTAGGTGCCGCCGACGGCGGCGGTCACGTTCACCGTGACCGTGCAACTGCCGGTGGCCGGGATCGTGCTGCCGGACGACAACACCACCGCGCCCGCACCGGCGATGGCGGTCACCGCGGCTCCGCCGCCGCAGGTGGTGGCGGCAGCCGGGACGGGCGCGATCACCACACCGCCGGGCAAGGTGTCGGTGAGCGCGGAGCTCAGGGTGGCGACTGCGGCATCGGGATTGCTCAGTGTGATGGTGAGCGTCGAGACTCCGCCCGCATTGATGGTGGCCGGGCCGAAGGCCTTGCCCAGCGTGGGCGGCAGGACGGGCGAGACGACGGTCAGCGTGGCGATGGCAGGCCCCGCGTTGTTGCCGTTGCTGGTCGCCAGAGCGCCGATGTTCAGCGTGTTGATGTAGGAGCCGCCGATGGCGGCGGTCACGTTCACCGTGACCGTGCAACTGCCGGTGGCCGGGATCGTGCTGCCGGACGATAACGCCACCGCGCCCGCACCGGCGATGGCGGTCACCGCGGCTCCGCCGCCGCAGGTGGTGGCGGCAGCCGGGGCGGGCGCGATCACCACACCGCCGGGCAAGGTGTCGGTGAGCGCGGAGCTCAGGGTGGCGATCGCGGCATCGGGATTACTCAGGGTGATAGTGAGCGTCGAGGCTCCGCCCGCATTGATGGTGGCCGGGCTGAAGGCTTTGCCCAGCGTGGGCGGCAGGCATCGTCACGATACCGGTTGCAGTAACTGCTCCCGCCAGCACACGCCCGGACACGTTACCTCCACCCACTGTGATGCTCGTGTCTGCGATCACGGTTCCCATGAAGGAGTTTCCATTGAGCGTCGCGGATGAGCCAACCCGCCAGTACACGTTGCACGGGTTCGCGGTGCCGGTCACCACCGAACCGACATTCATAATCAGCGAGCTCGCGACGTTGAATACAAAGATGCCCGTCTTACCGGGGCTGGGATCGTTGAGCGTCAAGGATGTCGAAGCCCCTAAGTCTGCCGCGCCAGACGAATAAAGGCCTGGAGTAAGCGTAAGGTTATCGAGAGTGTTGCCCAACGGTGTGCCCAGCCCCTGTCCCGCCAGAAAACCATAGGCAGTCGCGGCATCAGCATGAGCCTGTGCTGTGACCGGATCGGCTGCTGTGTATATAACAAAAGGCGCGGGAACGGTCGAAGGAGGAAAATTAGTGACCGTGGGAACCGTTGGAGCAGAACCAACATTGCCGTTGACCACCGTACCGGGGAGGGCCGACCCGGTTACACCCGAGTTACCGAGAGCCCCGAACTGCGCCGCTGCGCCAAGTGTTGGGGCTACCGCCACTACGGCCAGCGCCGGCGCGGAAACCAGCAAAAACGCAGTAAATCCCACGCAGGCCAGCAAGCCACGATTACGTCGCCTGAGCCAGGAGCTTGCTTCGGCAATACGGGACTCGACGAGCTGTGGTTTAGTGCTGGTGGATACCTGATCGTTCATGGCGTTGCCCCTGCGCAATGCGTGATTTAACCAATTACATGCAAGCCGCACTGTTCGGTAGCACACGTATTATCTGGTTGGAGCACGTTCGCCGTCTTGCGCACCCGGCGCCTCTGCTGTCGGAACTATGGGTGGACATTTCCGGACATGGACAGGAATTCGCGCGCACGATCACCAAGCCGTAGCGCTTCATTTAACCTAGAAAAAGCAGTTAGCCACAGAGAACACAGAGTAAAACCAGGGGCGATTCAAAACAGTTATAGAGAAAAGCTTATTCATCTTTTGGGTGGGGTTAGGAAAGACGAATAAACCCTGACTTTCTCTGTGTTCTCTGTGAACTCTGTGGCCTGAACTGGGGTTTTTAGTCTCTTACCGGTCAAATGATGTCAAAACATGACAAGAGTTTTGCATTTATCTGGCATTGGCAAGGGTTTGAGCGAAGGTGAACCTTGCGGGGTTTGTAGCCCGGATGCAGCGATAGCGGAATCCGGGGGCATCATATCCGTTCCCGGATTTCACTGCGTTTCATCCGGGCTACCCGTTTG
>MGXA01000041.1 GCA_001801215.1 Gallionellales bacterium RIFCSPLOWO2_02_FULL_59_110
CGATGAAGAATACCTGCGGCTGAAAATACTCACGTCAACGCTCCCGGCGCTCTGAAAACCATGAAATTTACCCACTCGATTACGCGAAGAGCCAATATTTTTATTGAATGGCTATGTTCCGACATGATTCGCACCCAGACAGGAAGCTGGCTGGGTATCACACCCAAGTCGGTATCTACACTTGCGAATACCTTGATGAAAAAGCATGCTCGTCATCCTCGCGCTGAAACAATTTACCGCGCAGCTCATAGACTTTATCACGAACTACTAGAATCCAAATCCAGTAAGGCTGTGTTGCGACAAGCGGCAAACAGACTCGAACTACTACCGGGCGCGCCAGGAATAAATGGCGCTTCCCGAGTGCTGGGTGTTTGTGAGCCAACTGTGAGAGAAGAATTGTTTATACGCAACAACCAACCAGACACAGTTATCAAAGTATTTGGCAGTCCCTTTGGCCCCGATGTGCTTGTGGTAACAGACAAGCTCTCGGAAGGGATTGACCTGCATCGCTATTGTCGCCATTTGATCCACTACGAACTCGACCCCAGCCCGATTCGAACTGTGCAACGCAACGGACGTATTCGCCGCGTAAACAGTTGGGCAGCGGTTACTGGGGAGAAGATACGCTATGCCTATCCCGCTTTTGGCGGAACCAGGGATCAGCGGCTCGTGGAAATAATGAAAAAGCGTGTTGCCACTTTTTCGCTGCTGCTCGGTGGGGTACAGGACTTCAATATAAATTCGACAAGTGCTGCCGACGAAATATGGCGGAGTGAGGTTGTCAATAAAGCAAAAAATAAGCTCAAGGCAGAAGGCGGCAAGCTACGAGCAAAAGAACCAGGGGAAGGGAGGTAGAAGTTGTTCGTCACTCTGAGAAAACCCCATTTTCATGCGTCTGCTCTTTACTCGCATGTGGGGAAAGCGCCAGCGTGGCTATAGGGCCATGTGCTATCAAATCAATCCAGTCTAAGAGAATATTTCCTGATAAGGGCTACAAGCATGAAAGCCAAGCGCAATACCACGAAGCCAACTAAGGCTCTCAAACTATCCCGAACACATGCCCCCGATGGTCTTTCACCCATCGACTGGCAGCGCGCGTTGCGCCGCCAATTCGGGCGCGAGCAATCGTTCGAACTGGAGAACATCGGAGCGGAACCGATATTTTCAGAATTCCGCGTCAGCAACCCGCAGTCGAAAAGCAGCTATCGCGTGGCGATACGCGGCCTGCATCCGGGCGATAATTTTTGCGAGTGCCCGGACTACGCGACCAACGAGCTGGGCACCTGCAAGCATATCGAGTTTACCTTGGCGCAACTGGAGAAAAAGCGCGGCGCCAAGACGGCATTTGCGCGCGGTTATCATCCACCATTTTCCGAGCTGTATTTGCGCAATGATGGCGGTCGGGCTATCCATTTCCGCGCCGGGACGGATTGCCCGGCGGCAGTGAGCAAGGCGGCTGCGCTGCTGTTCGACGAGTCGCGCGGCTGGGTGTTGCGCAAGAACTGTTTCGGCGAGCTGGAGCGCTTTGTCGCGGCGGTGGCGAAGAGCGGCCACGAGTTGCGCGCCTATGACGATGCGCTCGATTTTGTCGCGGGGCAGCGCGATGCTGAACGTCGAGCCATCACGTTGGGCGGAGTTTTTCCGCGTGGCGCGAAAGACCCGTTGCTGAAGAAGATGCTGAAAGCGCCGCTCTATGCCTACCAGGCCGAGGGCGCGCTGTTTGCGGTGCGCGCCGGGCGCGTGTTGATCGGCGACGAGATGGGGCTGGGCAAGACCATCCAGGCCATCGCGGCAGCCGAGATTCTGGCGCGGCATTTCGGTGTGTCCAAGGTGCTGGTGATCTGCCCGACCTCGCTCAAGTACCAGTGGCAGAGCGAGATTGCGCGCTTTACCGGGCGCGAGTCGCGGGTTCTGTCCGGCGGAAGAACGCAGCGCCAGAAGGATTTTGCGCTGGATGATTTTTGCAAAATCACCAACTACGAGAAGCTCAAGTCCGATCTGGATTTGATCGCGGACTGGGCACCGGAACTGGTGATTGTCGACGAGGCGCAGCGGGTGAAGAACTGGAACACCATCGCGGCGAAGGCGCTCAAGCGCATTGATAGCCCTTATGCCATCGTGCTGACCGGCACGCCGCTGGAGAATAAGTTGGAAGAGTTGATCTCCATCGTCCAGTTCGTTGACCAGCATCGCTTGGGGCCGACCTGGAAGCTGCTGCACGAGCATCAGGTCAAGGACGAAGCAGGGCGCGTGACCGGCTATACCGGGCTGGAGAAAATCGGCGAGACGCTGGCATCTGTCATGATCCGTCGCCGCAAATCCGAGGTGCTGCAACAGTTGCCGGAACGTACCGACCAAAACCTGCTGGTGCCGATGACCGAGATGCAGATGTTCCATCATCAGGAGAACGCCGAGGTGGTGAGGCGAATTGTGCTGCGCTGGCGCAAGGTGAAATTCTTGTCGGACTCGGATCAGCGGCGGCTCACCTGTGCCTTGCAGAACATGCGCATGTCGTGCAATAGCACTTATTTGCTTGACCATGAAACCGACCACGGCATCAAAGCCGACGAACTGGCGGCGCTGTTAGACGGCCTGTTCGCGCAGTCGGAGACCAAGGCGGTGGTATTCAGCCAATGGACGCGCACTCACGATATTGTCATTCGCCGACTGGAGGCGCGCGGCCTCGGCTACGTCAGTTTTCACGGCGGTGTGCCGTCCGAAAAACGCCCGGCACTGATTGAGCGTTTCCGCGATGACCCGGACTGCCGCGTGTTTCTTTCGACTGACGCGGGCAGCACGGGGCTCAACCTGCAACATGCTTCCACGCTGGTGAACATGGACTTGCCGTGGAATCCGGCCATCCTCGAACAGCGCATCGCGCGCATCCATCGCATGGGGCAGAAGCGACCGGTGCAGATCGTCAATTTCGTGTCCAAGGGCACTATCGAGGAAGGCATGCTGTCGGTTCTGGCTTTCAAACGATCCCTGTCGGCGGGCGTACTCGATGGCGGCATCGGTGAGATTTCGCTCGGCGGCTCGCGCCTCAACCGCTTCATGAAAGATGTGGAAAACGTCACCGGAAATATGGGCGAGGGCGAGACCGTCACTCCGGCGGAAGAGGCTGGCAATGTGGCGGCCACATCCGGGTCGGAGCCGATAGTGACGATGGACACTGAGGGCAAGGCCGCCGCTGAAGCGGAGATGCAGGAAGCCGAAGTTGCCGCGTCAGGTCAGGCCAGTGCCGATCCTTGGGGCGCGCTGTTACAGTTCGGCTCACAGTTAGTCACCGCGCTGACGGCGACCGATAATGGAGGAACAACACCCCATCCCTGGATCGAACGTGATCCGGCGACAGGCAACCGTAGCCTCAAGGTGCCTTTGCCACCACCAGAAACGGCGAGAAGGATTGCCGATACGCTTTCGGTATTGGCGGATGCTTTGCGGGGGCGATAACACAGCCCCATATTCAGAACTACGTAAAATATACGAGTGGGGAGCTTCCTGAAGTATCATCGCTACCCGAATAGCCTGCTGAAGCATTTCTTGTTGATGGTATAAATAAATTGAATGGGAGTAGCGCCTTCGGAGGGCGGAGCAGTATCCCCGCTTGCTGGGGTGCACCCCCGGAGAGAGTGCGCCTGCGAAATGCGTAGTTGAAAATTTACGGCAAGCGGCAATGAGCGTGCTTGGCAACGATGTGCAATGACAGACAAATCCCGTCAAACACGGGCGGCGCGATTCGATAATCAGTGCGGGCAGGAAGATGAAAAATCGGGGAAAGGTCACTATAGGCAATGTCAATACATACGCTGAAAATCCTGTTTATCACCCACAGCTTCAACAGCCTGGCGCAACGCCTGTATATTGAGCTGGCGCAGCGCGGGCATGAAGTGTCCATCGAACTCGACATCAACGATGCGGTCACGGCGCAGGCGGTCGAGCTGTATCGGCCCGATCTGATCGTCGCGCCGTTTCTCAAGCGCATCATCCCCGAAGCGATATGGCGCAACCACACCTGCTTCGTGGTGCATCCAGGCATCGTCGGCGACCGCGGGCCGTCGGCGCTAGACTGGGCGATCATGCGCGATTGCGCGGAATGGGGCGTTACGGTGTTGCAGGCCAGCGGCGAGATGGATGCGGGCGACATATGGGCGGCGGAAACATTTCCGATGCGGCTGGCGAAGAAGAGCAGCCTGTACCGCAACGAAGTGATCGAGGCGGCGGTGCGCGCGGTGCTGGCGGCGGTGGAGCGTTTCCAGTCCGGAAATTTCAAGCCGCAGCCGCTGGATTATTCCCGCCCCGAGGTGCGCGGCCGGTTGCATGCGCCGATCAAGCAGATCGACCGCGCCATCGACTGGCAACGCGACGACACGCGCGCGGTGCTGAAGAAAATTCATGCCGCCGACGGCTTTCCGGGCGTGCTCGACATGCTGTGCGGCGAACCGTATTACCTGTTCGATACCTGCGCCGAAGATGCGCTGCGCGGCGAACCGGGCGCGATCATCGCCACACGCAACGGCGCGATCTGCCGCGCCACGCTCGACGGCGCGGTGTGGATCGGCCATTTGAAGCGCAAGACAGAAGGCGAACCCGCGTTCAAGTTGCCAGCCACGCTGGCGCTGGGCAAACAGCTTGCGGACGCGCCGGAAATCCCGCTCGACCCGTTTACGGATTGCGCCGGCGAAACTTACCGCGACATCCGGTTCGAGCAGAAGAACAACGTCGGCTACCTGCATTTCGCGTTCTATAACGGCGCGATGAGCACCGAACAGTGCGAGCGGCTGCGCGAGGCCTACGTTGCCGCCACGCAGCGCGATGTGCGGGTGATCGTGCTGATGGGCGGCGCGGACTTCTGGTCGAACGGCATCCATCTCAACTGCATCGAGGCCGCCGCCAGCCCGGCGGACGAATCCTGGCGCAACATCAACGCGATGAACGATCTGATGCGCGCCATCATTACCACCGGCAGCCAGCTCACCGTCGCGGCGTTGCAGGGCAATGCCGGTGCGGGCGGCGTGTTCCTGTCGCTGGCGGCGGATCATGTCTATGCGCGCGCGGGTGTGGTGTTCAACCCGCACTACAAGGGCATGGGCAATCTGTACGGCTCGGAATACTGGACCTATCTGCTGCCGAGACGGGCGGGCGAGGCGAGGGCGGCGGCGCTGACGCAGAACCGCCTGCCGGTGGGCGCGGCGCAAGCGCGGCAGATGGGGCTGATCGACGGCTGTTTCGGAACCGGGCGGGAAAACTTTCTGGCAAGGATCGAACAGATCGCCGAAGGGCTGGCCGCCAGCCCGGATTACCCTGCGCTATTGCGGGATAAAACCGCAAGGCGCGAACGCGACGAGCAGGAAAAGCCGCTGGAGGCCTATCGCGCCGAAGAGCTGCAACACATGAAGCTCAACTTTTACGGCTTCGATCCCAGCTATCACGTGGCGCGCTATAACTTCGTATACAAGATTCCCCACGCCTGGACGCCGCTGTATCTGGCGCGGCACCGCCGTATAACTTAATTCAGCCATGGGCAAGCAACAGAAACAAACTGGGCCGTTTGTTCAGTTGCGGCATGGGCTGCGATTTCCATTGTGCGATGGAGCGCGTCAGGATTTGCTCGCCGGGTAAAGTGATGTCCGTAGCCACGCACAACTGCGTCTGCGGGTGGCAACGGGCGAGCAGGGCACCGAACAGCTTGTCGTTGCGGTACGGCGTTTCGATAAACAACTGGGTTTGATTGCGCTTGGACGATTCGGCTTCCAGTGCCGCGATCGCCTTGTTTCTTTCCGCTTCTTCGACCGGCAGATAACCGTGGAAGGTGAAACGCTGGCCGTTCAGGCCGGAAGCCATCAATGCCAGCAAGATCGAAGAAGGGCCGACCAGCGGCACGATGCGGATGCTGTTGCGGTGCGCCAGGTTGACCAGATCCGCGCCCGGATCGGCGATGCCGGGGCAACCCGCTTCTGAAAGAATGCCGACATCATTTCCGGCCAGCAGCGGCGCGAGCAGGCCCGCCAGATCATCCGGCGCGGTGTGTTCGTCGAGGGTGGCTAGATGCAGCGACTGGATCGGCTGTTCGGGTTTGAGCGCGGCAAGGAATTGCCGCGCGGTCTTGGGGTGCTCGACCACGAAATGCCGCAGCCTGCGCGTGATGTCGATGACATGCTGCGGCAGCACCTGCACGGCTGGCGTATCGCCCAGCGTGCAGGGAATCAGGTAAAGCGTGCCCGGGCTGGTTGCCATGCTCAAAATAACCGGACGTTTTCGCGGCGCAGCATTTCAATCAACAAAATTAGCGGCAGGCCGACCAGCGCATTTGGGTCGTCGCCGGTCATTTTGCTCATCAGCGCGATGCCCAACCCCTCGGATTTTGCGCTGCCGGCGCAGTGGTAGGGCTGTTCCTTGAGCAGGTAGCCTTCGATCTCGGCGTCGCTGAGGCCGCGCAGCGTGACGTAATTTTCCGCGACTTCGGTCTGCAGGTTGCCGGTCTTGCTGTTCAGCAACGTCAGCGCGGTATAGAAGCAGGTGGTTTTGCCGCGCATGGCGCGCAGTTGCCCGACCGCGTTGTCGTGGGTGAGAGGCTTGCCGAGTTGCCGACCTTCCAGCAGGGCGACCTGGTCGGAGCCGATAATCAGCGCATCGGGATATTTGGCCGCCACGGCGCGGGCTTTTTCCTGCGCGAGGCGCACCGAAGTGGCGCGCGCCGATTCGCCCGGCAGGGCAGTTTCATCCACGCCGGGCGCGGCGGTCTCAAAAGGGAGTTGCAGCCGTTTGAGGAGTTCGCTGCGGTAAGCGGAGGTGGATGCGAGGACAAGCAACTGAGAATTCAACGATATTCCTTGAGATTTTTGACAGGGAGCGGTGAAAAATATATCATGCGCGCCTCATGTTCGCACGGCCTTTCATCGACAGCCTGGATTTTGCCGGGAATGGCCGGCAAATAAGCGGCGCAGTACCCGTTGCCGAAATGCCGCGTTTGCTTGATGTGCTGGAAGATTCCCGGGGAATCCTGGAATACACGGTGCGCGGCGGCGTCGATAAACAAGGTATCCCCCTGCTGGATGTCAGCATAAGCGGAAACTGCCGGTTGCGCTGCCAGCGCTGCCTCGGCGCGATGGAGCATGCGGTGCGGATCGATACGCGGCTGCTGTTGCGCGACCAGGCCAGCCTGGATGCGTTAACCGATGAGGAAGAAGAGCCCGACAGCATTCTGGCGGATAAGCATCTGGATGTACTGGATGTGCTGGAAGAAGAGATTTTGCTGAGCCTGCCCATCGCGCCCAGGCATGAATTGGGCGCTTGCCAGGCGGCAGGCGGCGGGAATATACCGCCCCGACAGGATCAGGGCAGGCATGAGGAGGAAGAAAAAAATCCTTTTGCGGCTTTGGCGAAATTGAAGCGTAGTACATAGTTAATTTGTTTCATTAGGGTTTTATTAGGAGGCAACATGGCAGTTCAGCAGAACAAAAAATCCCCGTCCAAGCGCGGTATGCACCGCGCCCACGACTTTCTGACCAACCCGGCAACGGCAATCGAACCGACCACGGGCGAAAATCATTTGCGCCACCACATCAGCCCGAGCGGTTTTTACCGTGGCAAGAAGGTAGTCAAGATCAAGGGCGAGTAAGCTCTTAAGTCACGCAGCCGGCCAGGATGGCCGGCTGCGTTTTCTTTTATATTCCCGATTCTTTCTACCAAGAGACCACCTAGTGGACGTCACATTGGCCATAGACGCGATGGGGGGCGACCATGGCGCGACGGTCACCGTCCGCGCCGCAGTTGATTACCTGAAGAATTTTCCCGGCGACACCATCGTTCTGGTGGGTATTTCAGATGCCATCGAATCCGAGTTGCGCACTCTGGGCGTACAGACGAGCGCCCATTTGCGCATCCACCCCGCCAGCGAAGTCGTGGGCATGGATGAGCCGCCGCAATCTGCGTTGCGCGGCAAGAAGGATTCCTCGATGCGCGTCAGCATCAATCTGGTCAAGAGCGGCGAGGCGCTGGCCTGTATCAGCGCCGGCAATACCGGCGCACTGATGGCAACGGCGCGCTACGTGCTGAAAACCATTCCGGGTATCGACCGCCCCGCGATCGCCTCGTATCTGCCGACCAGGAATGGCCAGATATGTATGCTGGATCTGGGCGCTAACACCGATTGCAGCGCCGAACATTTGCTGCAATTCGCGCTGATGGGTTCCACGCTGGTGACTGCGCTGGAGCACAAACCCAACCCCAGCATCGGCCTGCTGAACATCGGCAGCGAAGACATCAAGGGCAACGAGGTGGTCAAGCAGGCCGCCGAACTGCTGCGCTCCAGCGACCTGAATTTCTACGGCAACGTCGAAGGAAACGATATTTTCAAGGGCACCACCGACGTCGTGGTGTGCGACGGCTTCGTCGGCAATGTCGCGCTGAAAACCACCGAAGGGCTGGCGCAGATGCTGGGCGGTTTCCTGCGCGAAGAATTCAGCCGCAATGTATTCACCAAGCTTGCCGCATTGATTGCGGCACCGGTGCTCAAGGCCTTCAAGCACCGCGTCGATCACCGCCGCTACAACGGCGCGAGTTTTCTCGGATTGAAAGGCATCGTGGTGAAAAGCCACGGTTCGGCTGATGCCTACGCCTTCCGTTACGCCATCGAACGCGCCGCCGAGGAAGCGCGCGAAGGCATGCTGCGACATATTGGCGAGCATATCGAAATGTGGCATCACAAGCGTCAAAACATGGGGCAAGGAGCGGTCTGATGCATTCAAGAATAATCGGCACCGGCAGCTATCTGCCCGCCAAAACGCTGACCAATTTAGACCTGGAAAAAATCGTCGATACTTCGCACGACTGGATCGTATCGCGCAGCGGCATCCACGAGCGGCATATCGCGGCGGAAGGCGAGATGACCAGCGATCTCGCCCTGCACGCCAGCCGCCGCGCCATCGAAGCGGCGGGGGTAAGCGCAGACGCAATCGACCTGATTATTGTCGCGACCACCTCGCCGGACAAGATGTTTCCCAGCACCGCATGTATCCTGCAGGACAAACTCGGTATCAAAAATTGCGGCGCGGCCTTCGACATGCAGGCGGTGTGCGGCGGTTTCGTCTATGCGCTGAACACCGCCGATTTATATATCCGCGGCGGGCAGGCCAAGACCGCGCTGGTGGTCGGGGCGGAAGTGCTGACGCGCATGTTGGACTGGAACGACCGCACGACTTGCGTGCTGTTCGGCGACGGCGCGGGCGCGGTGGTGCTACAGGCCAGCAAAACGCCGGGCATCATCGCCAGCAAGCTGCACGCCGATGGCCGCCATCAGGGTATGCTGAAAGCCGACGGCATCATCCACCACGGCGAGGTGCAGGGCGACCCGTTCATCAAGATGGACGGTCAGGCCGTGTTCAAGTTCGCCGTCAAGGTGTTGAGCGAAGTCGTCGAAGAAGTGCTGGAAGAAAACAAGCTGCTAGGCTCCGATATCGACTGGCTGATTCCGCACCAAGCCAACATCCGCATCATGGAAGCCACCGCGAAAAAACTCGGTTTGAGCATGGATAACGTGATCGTCACCGTCGCCACTCACGGCAACACCTCGGCGGCCTCAATCCCGCTGGCGCTGGATACCGCCGTGCGCGACGGGCGCATCAAAGCCGGGCAGAATATCCTGCTCGAAGCCGTCGGTGGCGGGTTCACCTGGGGTGCTGTGCTGATACGCTGGTAGCTGTTTTTCGTAGGTCGGGTTAGCGGTTTTATCGCGGAGCGTGTGTTGTTGGGGCTTTAGCCCCTTACAATCACGGCCTACCCCTTGCGGGTGTAACACGACATGGTTATATCCCGTCGGGTTACGGCGCAAAATCGCGCCTAACCCGACCTACAACTTACGACTATTTTATGACTAAATTCGCTTTCGTGTTTCCCGGCCAAGGCTCGCAATCGCGCGGCATGATGAACGGCTATGCCGATTTTCCCGCTGTGCGCGACACCTTCGCCGAAGCCTCCGAGGTATTGAAACAAGACCTGTGGCAACTGGTCGCCGAAGGCAGCGATGCCGACCTGAACGCCACGGTGAACACCCAGCCGATCATGCTTGCCGCAGGCGTGGCGGTGTACCGCGCCTGGCAAGGGCAGGGCGGAGCGGCTCCGGAGATGCTGGCGGGGCACAGCCTGGGCGAATACACCGCGCTGGTCGCAGCCGGTGCATTGAGTTTCACCGATGCGCTGCCGCTGGTGCGCTTCCGCGCGCAATGTATGCAGCAGGCTGTACCGGAAGGCGTGGGCGGCATCGCCGCGATCCTCGGTCTGGATGACGATACGGTGCGCGCGGTGTGCGCCGAAGCCGCGCAGGGCGAAGTGCTCGAAGCGGTGAATTACAACTCGCCCGCTCAGGTGGTGATCGCCGGTAATCGCGCGGCAGTGGAGCGCGGTATGGAACTGGCCAAGGCCAAAGGTGCCAAGCGCGCGATCATGCTGCCGATGAGCGTGCCGTCGCACTGCCAATTGCTCAAAGGCGCGGCGGAACAGTTGCGCGACTATCTCGCCGATGTTGCGGTGCAGGCGCCATCCATTCCGGTATTGCACAACGCCGATGTCGCGGCTTACAGCGACGGCGCGGCGATCAAGGACGCGCTGGTGCGCCAGCTTTATTCGCCGGTGCGCTGGGTCGAAACCGTGCTGGAATTCGGCAAGCACGGTATTACCCACAACGTCGAATGCGCGCCGGGCAAAGTGCTGGCGGGCCTGAACAAACGCATCGACGCCAACCAGCAGGCATTGGCCATCAACGACGGCGAGGCACTGAAGCTGGTTTTGGCTGCACTCGCATAAGGAGCGCAACATGACACTACTCGGACAAATCGCATTGGTGACCGGCGCCAGTCGCGGCATCGGCCAAGCCATCGCGCTGGAACTCGGCAAACAGGGCGCGACCGTGATCGGCACCGCAACCAGCGACATCGGCGCGCAGGCCATCAGCGCCTATCTGGACGCGGCGGAGATCAAGGGGACGGGCCTGGTGCTGAACGTCAATGACGCGGCGCAGACTGAAACCATGCTGGGCGAACTGCGCAAACAGTTCGGCGAAGTTTCGATCCTGGTGAACAACGCCGGCATAACCAAGGATAATTTGCTGGCGCGCATGAGCGACGATGAGTGGGACGACGTGCTGGCGACCAACCTAAAGTCGGTGTTCCGTCTTTCCCGCGCGGTGCTGCGCGCGATGATGAAGGCCAGAGGCGGGCGCATCATCAGTATCGGATCGGTGGTCGGTAGCATGGGCAACCCCGGCCAGGCCAACTACGCCGCCTCCAAGGCGGGCATGATCGGCTTCACCAAATCCCTGGCGCAGGAAATCGGCAGCCGCAACATCACCGTGAACTGCGTCGCCCCCGGCTTCATCGACACCGACATGACCCATGGGCTGGGCGAGGAACAACGCGCCAAACTGGTCGAGCACGTGCCGCTGAAACGCCTCGGCCAGCCCGCCGACGTCGCCGCTGCCGTCGCTTTCCTCGCCGGAGCGGGCGCGTCCTACATCACCGGGGCCACGCTGCATGTGAACGGCGGGATGTATATGGAGTAGGGTGGTTGTTGTAGTTGTGAAACAGCATTAGTCTCTTACCGGTCAAATGATGTCAAAACATGACAAGAGTTTTGCATTTATCTGGCATTGGCAAGGGTTTGAACGAAGGTGAGCCTTGCGGGGTTTGTAGCCCGGATGCAGCGATAGCGGAATCCGGGGGCATCATACCCGTTCCCGGATTTCACTGCGTTTCATCCGGGCTACCCGTTTGGTTCCGGCTTGTCCGGCTTAGGAAGGTTAGCCTTCGCCGCAACCTTACGAAAGCGCCTTCGCTAAACGCTCCAGTGCCATGAGATTGTGGCTACGGCGTAACCTAAAGGTTAGCCTACGCCGCAACCTCAGCCCAGCGCTTTCGCTAGGCGCTCTAGCGCTTTGCTGAGGTTGTCCATCGAGGTGGCGAAGGACAGGCGCACATAGCCTTCGCTGCCGAACGCCGAGCCGGGCACTACGGCGACGCCGCCTTGTTCCAGCAGGTATTCGGAAAGCGCGATGTCGGTCGCGGCCTTGATTTTGCCGCGCTGGTGCAGGCTGATGATTGCCTGGCGCATGTCCGGGAAGGCATAGAACGCGCCGCCCGCCATGATGCACTGCACGCCGGGAATCTTGTTCAACTCGTTCACCACGAACACATGCCGCTCGCGGAATGCCTCGAGCATCGGCGTGATGCAGCCCTGATCGCCGTTCAACGCCGCTTCCGCCGCCACCTGCGAAATCGAGGTCGGGTTGGAGGTGCTTTGCGATTGCACGTTTTCCATCGCGGTGATGATGTTCTCCGGCCCCGCCGCGTAGCCGATGCGCCAGCCGGTCATGGAATAGGCCTTGGACACGCCGTTCAGCGTCATGGTGCGCGGATACAGGTCGGGGCAAGCATTCAGGATGTTGACGAATTTCGCATCGGTCAGCGCGATATGCTCGTACATGTCGTCGGTGGCGATGAGAATGTCGGGATGCTTGCGCAGCACCTCGCCCAGCGCTTTCAATTCTTCAAAGGTGTACACCGCGCCGGACGGGTTGCTCGGGCTGTTGATGACGACCATCCTGGTTTTCGGCGTGATCGCCGCTTCCAACTGCGCGGCGGTCATCTTGAAGCCCTGCTCGATACCCGCCTCCACGATCACCGGCTTACCCTCGGCGATGAGCACGATGTCCGGGTATGACACCCAGTACGGCGCTGGGATGATGACCTCGTCGCCGGGGTTGATGACCGCCAGCGCGAGGTTGAAGAAACTCTGTTTTCCGCCGCAGGAAACCAGGATCTGTTTCGCCGTGTAATCCAGCCCGTTGTCACGCTTGAACTTGGCGATGATCGCCGCCTTGAGCGAGGGCGTGCCGCCGACGGCGGTGTATTTGGTGAAGCCCCTGTTGATCGCGCCGATGGCCGCATCCTTGATATGCTGCGGCGTGTCGAAATCCGGTTCGCCCGCGCCCAACCCGATGATGTCCTTGCCTTCGGTTTTCAGCTTCGCCGCACGGGCGGTGACGGCGAGGGTGGGGGAGGGCTTGATGGCCTGTACGCGAGTCGAGAGTTCCAAGATATTTCCTTGCGGTTTATACGAAAGGGCGAATTATACCTGTGCCGCAAGAAAGACGGTGTGGGTGCTATTGCTCAATTTAGGGTGATGCAAACGGTGTTTTCTACCTCTGTAGTGTTATCCCGGCAATCGAGTAGCTTGCCCTTCGGCCTCATTACTCCATGCGCGCCATCGTGCCCGCCCGTTCCGGCTATCACATCCACATCTGGCCGGTTTGCCAACCCGCGAACTATCTCCCCTGGTCGTGCTGCACGGCCACCGTGGCGCTGGCGGTGGCTTTGTTGCCCGAGGCATCGGTGGCGGAATAGGTGATGGTGTAGATGCGTCCGGCCATGTTATTACCCGCGCGCTTGGCGGCCAGATAAAAATCCCTGTCATCTGTACCGATCTGGGCATTCTGGATGTCGCCACCTGCCAGCGGTTCATTGGCGGTGATCGATTCGAGTTTGATTTCCGGCTCGGGGTCGTAGTCGTCGCCGGTAGTGATCGTGGCGTTGACCAGCATAGGCTTGTTGTTGGGTGGCCAGAGGGTGGCGGGATTCAGAGTGATGGAGAGAGTTGGCGGTGTCTTGTCTATCAGCTCCATCGGATAGGAAACGACCCGGTTTCCTCCGTTTGGAATATCTTTGCGGTAACTGTAATGGCCGGTCAGGTAGCCGCGCCTGTTTTTGTCATAAAAATATTCCATGCCTGCCGTGGCTTTCAGGTTCTCTTTCCAAGAAAGAAAATAGTCACGCTCCTCGATGGTGGGCGTGGTGATGCTGAAGGTCGCGGTATAGCCGGGCAGGAGCGATATTCCTGTTCCCGATGGGGTATCAAAACCGAAACTGATATAGTCGGTTCCTTCATAACCTTCAACACCACCATACCAGCCTGCCGGCGCCGAATAACTATCTTCCGCAGTGGTGCCGCAACTGCTCACCCTCACCTCACCATCACAATAATTACCCCCGAAAGTGAAATTAACCGGAAAAATGACGAGCTCCGGCCCATCGTCTTCCGGCACGGGGGGCGAATCTGGCGAAAGTCTGGCTTCATGGCAGTTGCAGCCGATGGTAAACCTGAACAACCGATCGGGCCCATGATTGGTCACCCGGTAGGTGTAAACGGTATTCGGGCCCGCGTGCTTGGCGTATGACTGCACGGTCACCGAGGGTTGGGTGGCCTGAACCGGGTTTATGAACGCGCCGCCAGCCAGCCAGGCGGACAACAGGCATATCGATTTGACAGGATTAGTTTTCATGATTTCACCTTTGCCTTAATTGACACAACACGCAAAATGTACCCGATCACCAAACAGCCCGCCCCATTTGAGGTTGCAGGCATTCGCTTCCTGTGCCACGGTGCTGCGTGGCCGTTGCTTGTGCAATTTGGACTGAAACGCATCGACCGTAGCTGAGTTGATGTCGAACGCGGTTTTTGCGACATGCTTGGGATCGGCATCGGCGGGCGGGAAGCGGATGCAGTGAGCGCGGCCAAGGGCGGGGTTGCAGTCTGCCTTTGGCTTCGCATCTGGCCTTGGATTCTGAGTCAGGCGGAACCCCATTTGCCCCTCCACTTCGGAAATCAACACCTCGCATCGCTGTTCGAGGGTTGGGTCTTTATCGACTTTGCCTTTTAGATCCCAGAACTTGTCCCATACATTCCGCAGATGTTTCTGGTATGCCGGAGTGCGAATGGTCGAGGTTATTTTATAGCCGGATGGCGGGCTGACCACCGAGTTGATCCTGTCTGCAAGACACCGTTCTCCAGCTTTGGTGGCGTCGGAAAGCAAGCTGTAGCCATTCATGTCGCTTTCGAGTTGCTCGGTCAACTGTTTCTGTTCATCGGTTGTGTCCCAGATATTCGAGAGATCGTTAACCTCGGCCAACGGCTCCACCGGGCACCCCGGCACCTTGATCGTCCCCGAATCCTGATTGGTGCATTTGGTACACGTAGCGGTAATCGTGTGAGTGCCGCCCGCCTCCGGCGCTTTAAACACAAAGTGCAATTTGCCTTCCCAATCGGTAGAGGCGGCATTCGGCAGCAATTTCCCCTCATGCTGTGCGGTATGCTGGCCGGCGGCATGATTGTAACCATCTTCCTCAGGGACTACCGCAAGCTT
>MGXA01000042.1 GCA_001801215.1 Gallionellales bacterium RIFCSPLOWO2_02_FULL_59_110
GCATCATCAATGACATCCTGGATTCCTCCAAGATCGAAGCGGGCAAAATGGAGCTCGAACAGGCCGAATTCTATCTGGAAGATGTTTTGGAACATCTGGCCGATCTTTGCGTTATCAAGGCGCAGGATAAAGGGCTGGAGATGTTGTTCGATGTGGGCACCGATGTGCCGACGGCGCTTGTCGGCGATTCGTTGCGTCTCGGGCAGGTGATCCTCAATCTGGTGAACAACGCGATCAAGTTCACCGAGAAAGGTGAAATTACCGTGGGCATCCACAAGATTGCCGATGAGGCGGATGGCGTGCGTTTGCGCTTTGACATTTCCGATACCGGCATAGGTCTCACCGGGGAGCAATGCGGCAGGTTGTTCAGCGCTTTCTCGCAGGCCGATGCTTCGACCACACGCAAGTATGGCGGCACCGGGCTGGGACTGACCATCAGCAAGAGCATGGTGGGGCTGATGGGCGGCGAAATCGGCGTCGACAGCGAACCGGGCAATGGCAGCACCTTTCACTTCACAGCCAAATTTGGTGTGCAGCCCGAGCAGCGCCATCTCATTACCACAATCGAGGAGGCGGTGGGGTTGCGCGTGTTAGTGGTGGACGATAATTTGAGCGCGCGCGAAATCATGCTGTCCATCCTGGTGTCGCTGAAGTTTGACGCGACGACCGTGAGCAGTGGCCTGGAAGCGATCGACGAACTGGAGCGTGCCCAACTGGAAGGCAAGCCTTATGGTCTGGTGCTGATGGACTGGATGATGCCCGGCATGGACGGTATTGAAACCATCCGGCGTATCCGTGCCGATGACAAGCTGGTGGATACCCAGACATTCATCATGGTCACAGCACACAAGCGGGATGATTTGATGCAGCGGGCGCAAGACACACAAATCGAAGGCGTGTTGATCAAACCCGTGAGCCCCTCCACGCTGGTCGACAGCATACTCAACGCCTTCGGCAAAGAAGCCATGCAGCGTCCGCGCAAGAAGGGGCGGCAGGGTGAATACCTTGCCGCAGCCAAAGCCATGCGTGGCGCGTATCTGCTGCTGGTGGAAGATAACGCGGTCAATCAGGAGCTGGCATTGGAAATTCTCGTGGCTGCCGGTATTCGGGTCGATGTCGCCAATCATGGGGCCGAAGCGTTGGAGAAAGTGTTGCAGGCCGATTACGACGGCGTGTTGATGGATTGCCAGATGCCGGTGATGGACGGTTTCGACGCCACCCGCAAGATTCGCGAAGATACCCGTTTCGCCCATCTGCCGATTCTCGCCATGACGGCCAACGCGATGGCGGGCGACAAGGAGAAGTGTATTGAATGCGGCATGAACGATCACATCGCGAAACCGATCGATGTCGACCAACTCTTCATCACCCTGGGATGCTGGATCAGGCCGAAATCCCCCGCCACCCAATCAGGCGCCGGCGCCGACATCGCGAAAGCGGCGAAAGACGATGAAGTGCCCTATATCGCGGGGCTGGAGACGGACAAGGCATTGCGTCGTGTCGGCGGCAGCATCAAGCTGTTGCGCAAGCTGCTCCACCGTTTCTGTGAAAACGAGACGGATGTCATCAGTCGTATCAAAACGGCTATCGAGAACAACGATGCCAATACCGCCACCCGTGAAGCGCATACGATAAAGGGGCTGGCGGGCAATATAGGCGCCATAAAAATGGCAGAGTGCGCCGGTGCGGTCGAGGATATGTTGAGACGGGGCGAGTCCGATGGCCTGGCGCTGGTTCTGGATGCGATGGAACAGGAGCTGGCGACCCTGCTGGAGCGGATAGTCGCGGTGATGGGTCCCCCGCAAACTACTGAAAATGCACCGGCTGCCAGCGGTAAAGTGAATATGGCGGTACTCGCTCACGAGTTGCGCCAGCTTGCCGCCCTGCTGGCGGACGATGATTCCAGAGCCGGCAAGATAGTGGACGGCATCGCGGATAGTCTCGCTGCTGCGGGTCAGGATGCACCTGCCAATCAGCTCAAAAAACTTATTGCAAAATATGATTTTGAAGGAGCGATGGATAAGCTGAACGAAATAGCGCTGGCTTTGGGGATTGTTCTGTGAGGCGCTTTGTTTTGGTGCCTGCTCCGGCATCAATGAATGAATTCAGAGGAACATAATGATCGAATCAAAAACAAAGCAAACGATTCTGATCGTTGACGATACACCCGAAAATATCGATCTGCTGACCGAGGCCCTCGCTCCTCACTACCGCACCCGAGCCGCGATTAATGGCGAGAAAGCGCTGAAAATAGCCTTCTCTGACGAACCGCCCGATCTCATCCTGCTCGATATCATGATGCCGGGCATGGATGGATACGAGGTTTGTAAGCGGCTCAAGGATAATCCGGGCACGCAGCGTATTCCGGTTATTTTTATTACCGCCAGGAGCGACGAAGGCGACGAAGAATTGGGCCTCAACCTGGGTGCGGTGGATTACATCACCAAACCGTTTTCACTCAAAATCACCAAGGCGCGCGTTCGTAACCACCTCCTGCTCAAGCAGCAGTTCGAACTGCTGGAAGCTATTTCGATGGTTGATGCGCTCACCCAAATCCCCAATCGGCGCCGTTTCGACGAAGCTATTGATGCGGAATGGAAGCGTGCCGCGCGCGAAGGCACCCCGTTGTCCGTGTTGATGGTCGACATAGACCATTTCAAGGAATACAACGATCACTACGGGCACGGGGCGGGAGACGATTGTTTGTGCGCCGTGGCTGCCGCATTGCAGTCTGGCGTCTCACGTCCCGGAGATATGGTGACACGCTACGGCGGTGAAGAGTTTGCGGTCATTCTGCCGGAAACCGGCAAAGAAGCTGCCGCCCATATTGCCTTGCGCCTGTGCGAATGTGTATTCGAGATAAAGTTGCCGCATGCCAATTCCAGCGCCGAGCCTTTTGTTACTGTCAGTGTCGGATGCGCCACCGCGATGCCCTCGGAAAAGGCGGATTCACCGCGCGTCCTGTTCGACGAGGCAGATAAGATGCTCTATGAGGCAAAAGGGACCGGGCGGAACAGGGTGTGTTGCGTTGTGTGTTACAGCACCGATACGCCGGTGTAATGCCTTTTCATCTGTGGGTGTGCATGACAGAACAGGCCGGACAATTTTATGAAAATCAGAGGAATACATGATTGAATCACAAACAAAACAAACCATTCTGGTCGTGGACGATACGCCCGAAAATATCGATTTGCTGACCGAGGTGCTCGACCCGCATTACCGTACCCGGGTAGCGATCAATGGAGAGAAGGCGCTGAAAATAGCCTTTTCCAGCACGCCTCCCGATCTTATCCTGCTCGACATCATGATGCCGGGCATGGACGGATACGAAGTATGCAAAAGCCTCAAGGAGAACCCGGCCACGCACGGCATTCCGGTGATTTTCGTCACCGCCATGAGCGAAGTGGCGGACGAGAAAAAAGGGCTGGAAATGGGGGCGGTGGACTACATCGCCAAGCCGATCAGCCCGGCCATCGTGCTGGCGCGAGTCAAGACCCATCTTGCGCTGTACGACCAGACGCGCCATCTGGAGATCATGGTCGAACAGCGCACCGCCGAGCTCGAAAAAGCCCGGCGGCATATTATTTGCCGCCTCGGGCGCGCTTCCGAATTCAAGGACAACGAAACCGGCAATCATGTCATCCGCATGAGCCATTATTCCCGCCTGATCGCTCAAGCCTTCGGGTTGGGGGAAGAATCCATCGATATCCTGTTTAACGCCGCGCCGATGCACGATGTCGGCAAGATCGGCATCCCCGACAGCATCATGCTCAAACCCGGCAAGCTCGACGAAACCGAGTGGGTGATTATGCGCATGCACCCGGCCATGGGTGCGGAAATTATCGGGATCCATCCCAGCAGCCTGCTACAGACCGCACACAGCGTCGCGCTGGCGCACCACGAAAAATGGGACGGCAGCGGTTACCCGAAAAAGCTCAAGGGCGAGGAAATCCCGTTGTTGGCGCGGATTGTCGCCATCGCCGATGTTTTCGACGCCCTGACATCGGATCGCCCATACAAAAAGGCGTGGCCCATAGAAGAGGCGGTGCGCGAAATAGAAAAATGCTCCGGTACGCACTTTGACCCCGATCTGATCGAGCCTTTCAAGGCGGTGTTGCCTCAAATTCAGAAAATCATGGAACAATACTCCGATAAACACGGAGCAATGGATGACTTGGCTTTTATCAAAAGCGGCGGGTAAATCGGTTTGGACGCAGATTTGATAGGCCCCGGCATCGCCGGGGAGAAGCAGGACAGGGGTGGAAATGCATGAGATGTCACTCGTTGAGGGTGTGCTTCAGGTCATCGAGGACAGCGCCAGGGCCAATCACTTTTCCCGCGTGAAAACGGTATGCCTGGAGATAGGCGCACTGTCCGGGGTGGAGCCGGAAGCGATCAGTTTCTGTTTCGATCTGGTGATGAAAGGCACGCTGGCGGACGGCGCCCGGCTGGAAATCATTGCAACCGAGGGGCAGGGGTGGTGTCACACTTGCGGCCAGACGGTCGCCGTCCGCCAGCGCCACGACCCTTGTCCCCTGTGCGGCGGTTATCAGGTGCAGCCAAACGGCGGCATGGAAATGAAAGTCAAAGAGCTGGAAGTGGAGTAATGTTACAAAAAACAGTTGTCCACGAAAGGCACGAAAAAACACGAACAGATTTGCAGCATTAATTTATGTCGAGGTAAGCTATTCATGTGTACAACCTGCGGCTGCGGCGGCCATGCCGCGCTGATCGGCGGCAAGGCCATGCGGCGCGAAGCGCGCAAGCATGGCGGTGCGGTGGCCTATCGTGCACCTGCCGGGCAGGCGGCTGGCGAAGCGGCGCACGATACCGCGCAAGCCCGTATCATACGGGTCGAGCGCGACATTCTCGCAAAGAACGATGCGCTGGCTGCCGTCAACCGCGCCCTGTTTGCTTCGCGCAATATCCTTGCGCTGAACCTGGTTTCCAGCCCCGGCTCGGGCAAGACCACGCTGCTGGTGCGCACGCTGCGGGCGCTCAAGGAAAAATTCCCGCTTGCGGTGATCGAAGGCGACCAGCAGACCGACAACGATGCCGAGCGCATCCGCGCCACGGGCGTGGAGGCGATCCAGATCAACACCGGCAAGGGCTGCCACCTCGACGCGCTGATGGTGGAACAGGCCATGCAGCAGATCGCGCTGCCGCAGGGCGGAGTGCTGTTCATCGAAAACGTCGGCAACCTGGTGTGCCCCGCCGCGTTCGATCTGGGCGAGGCGGCCAAGGTGGCGATGCTCTCGGTGACCGAGGGCGAAGACAAGCCGCTCAAATATCCCGATATGTTTGCCGCCGCCGGCGTGGTGCTGCTCAACAAGGTGGACCTGTTGCCTTATCTGGATTTTGACGTGCCGCTGTGCATCGAGTATATGCGCCGCATCAACCCCGGTATTCGCGTCATTCTCACCTCCGCGACGAGCGGCGCGGGCATGGACGAGTGGCTGGAATGGCTGGAATCCGGCATGAAACAGCTTGCTGCGCGGGAAGAGGCGAAATGAAAGCGTGCGAATGCCGGGCCGCAGCGCCAACTGCCAGAGGACGATGGCGAAAATGATTGCGGCGCGCATCAGCGGTCGCGGTGGTGCGGCAGATGCTGGAGCAGAACCCGAACAGCCCGCTTACTTCCAGTTGTGGGCGGCTGTTCGATGCCGCCGCCGGGCTGCTCGGCGTGTGCGCAATTTCCGCATTCGAAGGGCAGGCGGCGATGACGCTGGAGGGGCTGGCCGAACGTCATGGCCGGATCGAGCCGCTGCATGAAGGTTATACTGCGAAGTACGGCGAACTGGATTTGCTGCCGCTGCTCAAGGCATTGAGCGGGATTCGCGATCCCGACTACTGAGCTGCGCGTTTCACGCCACTCTGGCGGAAGTGCTGGCGGCATGGGTGGTTGCGCAGATGCACAACACAGGAATCTCCGGCGTGGCATTGGGAGGCGGCTGTTTTCTCAACCGCTGCTTGAGCACAGACCTTGCGGTCCGCTTGGAAAACGCCGGGGGCGAATGTGAATCTGGCGCGCCAGACACGGCCTAACGATGGTGGCCTGAGCCTGGGGCAGGCTTGGATTGCAATGAATACAAGATGGGAGTGACTCGATGTGTCTGGCGATACCGGCCCGCGTGGCCGAGCTTCTCGAAAACGACAACGCCGTTGTGGAAGTCGGCGGCGTGCGCAAGGAAATTTCACTGATGCTGGTGGACGGCGTTGCGGTGGACGATTATGTCATCGTTCATGTCGGCTATGCGATCAACCGGCTCGATCCAGAAGAGGCGGAAAAAACCCTGCAACTGTTCGCCGAAATAACTGCTGGGCTGGAGTAAAAGGCGTCACTGCCACCTTAAAACCAACTCTGTGTTCTCTGTGGCTAGAACTGAGGTTTTTAGTTTGGTTTTGCAATACCCGAATCGATGGCCGAAAAAAACGGGGCGGAAATTCCCGCCCCGTTTTTCTGTAACGAATCGCTGCGCGAGTTTTACGTTACAGCAGCGGCACGATCATCAGCGCGACGATGTTGATGATCTTGATCAGCGGGTTCACCGCCGGGCCGGCGGTGTCCTTGTAAGGGTCGCCGACGGTGTCGCCGGTGACGGCCGCCTTGTGGGCTTCCGAACCTTTGCCACCATAGTTGCCTTCTTCGATGTATTTCTTGGCGTTATCCCATGCGCCGCCGCCGGTGGTCATGGAGATCGCGACGAAGATGCCGGTGATGATGGTGCCGACCAGCACGCCGCCGAGCGCCTGCGCGCCGAGGGTCAGGCCGACGATCACGGGCACGGCGATGGGCAGCAGCGACGGGACGATCA
>MGXA01000043.1 GCA_001801215.1 Gallionellales bacterium RIFCSPLOWO2_02_FULL_59_110
AGTCGAGCAATACATGCGCCGCAAGTTCCGCGAGCACGACTATCAGGAAGTGCGCACGCCGACCATCATGGATCGCACCCTGTGGGAGAAGTCCGGTCACTGGGAAAACTACCACGACAACATGTTCACTACCTGTTCGGAGAATCGCGATTACGCGGTGAAGCCGATGAACTGCCCGGGGCATGTGCAGATTTTCAATCACGGCCTGCACAGCTACCGCGACCTGCCGTTGCGTCTGGCGGAATTCGGTTCCTGCCACCGCAACGAGACCTCCGGTTCGCTGCACGGCCTGATGCGGGTGCGCGGTTTTACTCAGGACGATGCGCATATTTTCTGCACCGAGAATCAGGTGCAGCCCGAGGTGTCGCGATTTATCGTGATGCTGAACGAGGTGTACCGCGATTTCGGTTTCAACGAAGTGCTGGTCAAGTTATCCACCCGCCCGGAGAAGCGCGTCGGCTCGGATGAAACTTGGGACAAGGCCGAGGCAGGACTGGCATCCGCTTTACAGCAAAATGGATTGGAGTATGAGGTGCAGCCGGGCGAGGGCGCGTTCTATGGTCCCAAGGTCGAATTCACGCTGAAGGACAGCCTCGGTCGTTTGTGGCAATGCGGCACGATCCAGTTGGATTTCAACCTGCCGGTGCGGCTGGATGCGGAGTTCGTCGATGAGGATAACAGCCGCAAACCCCCGGTGATGCTGCATCGCGCCATTCTCGGTTCGATGGAACGCTTCATCGGCATCCTGATCGAGCACCATGCCGGGGCATTCCCGCTGTGGCTGGCGCCGGTGCAGGCGGTGGTAGTGAATATCTCGCAGGCGCAGGAGGAATATGCGCTGCAAGTGGCGCAGGTATTACGCGAAGCCGGACTGCGTGTGCAACTGGATTTGCGCAACGAGAAGATTACCTATAAAATACGCGAACATAGCTTGCAGAAATTACCTTATCAGCTCATTGTCGGCGATAAGGAAGTGGCTGGAAAATTGGTGGCCGTGCGTGCCCGCAGCGGTGAAGATCTCGGACAGTTGGCGTTGGAAGCATTGCTTCAGCGCCTGAAAACCGAGATACGAACGGGTAGCACGGCTTAGTATTGGGTGCTTCCCAATCTATTTAAGTGGAGATATTGCAATAGCACAGGATAAATCGCAGCGCACCAATGAAATGATTACCGCACCGCAAGTGCGGTTGATTGGTGTTGAAAAGGAGCCCCTCGGGATTGTTGCCATCGCGGAAGCATTGCGGCTGGCGGATGAAGCAGAGCTGGATTTGGTCGAGATTTCGCCGTTAGCGGATCCGCCGGTATGCCGCATCATGGACATCGGCAAATTCAAATATGCCGAAAGCAAGAAGCAGCATGAGGCCAAGCTCAAGCAGAAGCAGGTTCAGATCAAGGAAGTCAAGTTTCGCCCGGGCACGGACGAGGGAGATTACAATATCAAGCTGCGCAACCTGATCAAGTTCCTGAGTGACGGCAACAAGACTAAAATCACATTGCGTTTTCGCGGTCGCGAAATGGCCCACCAGGAAATCGGCATGCGCCTGATCGAACGCGTCAGGGGCGATCTGGAAGAGCACGGCGTGGTCGAGCAGTTTCCCAAGATGGAAGGCCGGCAAATGGTGATGGTGCTGTCGCCCAAGGTCAAGAAGAAATAATTTAGTTACCTCGACAGAAAGGGGATGGTCGAGGCGATGCAGCAAACAGTTCCCCGATAAAAAGTGGTGTATGGGTCATCAAGTTTTTCCAGCCGGAAAACACCTCGCACCATAACTTAAGGAGCAGTCATGCCTAAAATGAAAACCAAAAGCGGAGCGGCCAAGCGCTTCAAAATCCGCGCCGGTGGCAGCGTCAAGCGCTCGCAAGCGTTCAAGCGCCACATCCTGACCAAAAAAACCACCAAGAACAAACGCCAATTACGCGGCACGACCGCAGTTCACCCAACCAACACAGCATCGGTTCGCGCCATGATGCCTTACGCATAAGGAGCAGAACATGCCAAGAGTAAAACGTGGAGTAATAGCGCGTGCCAGCCATAAGAAAGTATTGGCGTTAGCCAAGGGTTATCGCGGTCGCCGCAAGAACGTCTACCGCATCGCCAAGCAGGCGGTGATGAAGGCCGGGCAATATTCATATCGTGATCGCCGCCAGAAGAAACGCCAGTTCCGCACCCTGTGGATCGCGCGTATCAATGCGGCTGCGCGCGAGCAAGGCCTGAGCTACAGCATGTTCATGAACGGGCTGAAGAAGGCCGAGATTCAAATTGACCGCAAGGTATTGTCGGACATTGCCGTGTTCGATAAGGCCGCGTTTGCGCAATTCGTTGTGCAAGCCAAAGCCGGCCTCGGCGTTTAAGCGCAAGCCTCGCGGTTTATTGATTAAACTGTGTAATTAAAAAAGGAGGCTCTGCGCCTCCTTTTTTGTTTTCGGTGTCACAAATGGAAGAGCTTCAACAAATTCTCGATCAGGCCATGCAACAGTTCGCCGTAATCGGCGATGAGGCTGAATTAGAGCAAGTCAAGGCAAAATATCTGGGCAAGGAGGGCAGCCTCACGGTCCTGCTCAAAGGCTTGGGCAAGCTGTCTGCCGAAGAGCGCCCGGCAGCAGGCGCGCGCATCAACCAGGTCAAACAAGGCATTGAATCAGCCTTGCAACAGCGCCGCGATGCGTTGCAGCAAAATAAACTGGAGCAGAAGCTGGCGGCGGAAGCGCTGGATGTGACCTTGCCCGGACGCGGTCTGGGCACGGGCGGCTTGCATCCGGTGACTCGCACGCTGGAACGTATCGAGCAGCTGTTCCACTCGTTGGGCTTCGCCATTGCGTCCGGCCCGGAAATAGAACGCGATTTCTACAATTTCACCGCGCTGAACATTCCGGAAAACCACCCGGCGCGCGCAATGCACGACACCTTTTACATCGATCCGCAGCATGTGCTGCGCACTCACACCTCGCCGGTGCAGGTGCGCTACATGGAAGCGCATCAGCCGCCGCTGAAAATCATCGCGCCGGGGCGCGTGTACCGCTGCGACTCCGATGTCACCCATTCGCCGATGTTTCATCAGGTGGAAGGCTTGTGGATCGCCGAAGAAGTCAGCTTCGCGATGCTGAAAGGTGTGCTCGCCGATTTCATGCAGCAATTCTTCGAGCGCGAGGACCTGGCGGTGCGTTTCCGCCCGTCGTTCTTCCCGTTCACCGAGCCGTCGGCGGAAATGGATATCGCCTGCGTGATGTGCAACGGCGCCGGATGCCGCGTGTGCAGCCACACCGGCTGGCTGGAGGTGCTGGGCAGCGGCATGGTGCACCCGAACGTGCTGAAGCATGTCAACATCGACAGCGAAAAATATCTCGGTTTCGCGTTTGGCTTGGGCGTGGAACGCCTGGCGATGCTGCGCTACGGCGTGAACGACCTGCGCCTGTTCTACGAGAGCGATTTGCGCTTCCTCAAGCAATTCAACTGAGAATATAGCGATGAAATTTTCCGAGAATTGGTTAAGAACCTGGGTAAACCCGGAGTTGTCCAGCGAGGCGTTGGCGCATACGCTGACCATGGCCGGGCTGGAAGTCGAGGCGCTGGAAGCCGTTGCGCCTGCGTTCGATAATGTGGTGGTTGCCGAAGTGCTGGAAGTGGTTAAGCACCCCAATGCGGATCGCTTGAACGTGTGCAAGGTGAACGTTGGCGAAGCGCAACCGCTGACCATCGTTTGCGGTGCGGCAAATGTCGCGGTCGGCGTGAAAGTGCCTTGCGGGCGCATCGGCGCGGTGCTGCCCGGCGAATTCGCCATCAAACAGGCCAAGGTGCGCAACGTCGAGTCGTTCGGCATGCTGTGCTCCGAAAAAGAGCTGGGCCTGGCCGAAGAAAGCCAGGGCCTGTGGCTGTTGCCGGCTGATGCGCCAGTGGGCAAGACGCTGCGCGAATATCTGGAACTGGACGACAAGTTGTTCACGCTGAAGCTCACGCCGAACCGCAGCGATTGCTCCGGCATGGTTGGTGTGGCGCGTGAAGTCGCTGCACTGACCGGTAGTCCACTCAAGCCGCTGGAAATTCAAATCCAACCCGTTACCTTGACCGAACAATTGCCGGTGCATGTGGCTGATGGGCAGGCATGCCCGCTGTATTGCGGCCGCCTGGTGCGCGGCGTGAATGCCGCAGCGCCTACGCCGACCTGGATGCTGCGCCGCCTTGAGCGCAGCGGCTTG
Source organism: Gallionellales bacterium RIFCSPLOWO2_02_FULL_59_110 (assembly GCA_001801215.1). GTDB lineage: Bacteria > Pseudomonadota > Gammaproteobacteria > Burkholderiales > Gallionellaceae > Gallionella. The sequence continues at coordinate 4,195 of MGXA01000043.1, forward strand.
CGCGGTATCAGCGCAGTGGTGGATATCACCAACTACGTGATGCTGGAAATGGGCCAGCCGCTGCACGCTTTCGATGCGGCGCAATTGTCAGGTGGCATTTCGGTGCGCAGGGCGCGCAACGGTGAAGGGCTGACTTTGCTCAACGAGCAGGCAGTGGTGCTGGATGAGGAGGTGCTGGTGATCGCCGACGATGCGCGCGTGTTGGCGCTGGCGGGCATCATGGGCGGGCAGGGCAGCGGGGTGGAAACCATCACGTGTGATGTATTTTTGGAGAGCGCGTTTTTCAATCCCGATGCGATCGCCGGCAAGGCGCGCCGTTTCGGGTTGGCAACCGATTCTTCGTTCCGCTTCGAGCGCGGCGTGGATTTTTCCGCAACGCACCAGGCACTGGAGCGCGCCACGCAACTACTGCTGGAAATTTGCGGCGGCAGCGCCGGGGCGATCAGCGAAGTGCGCGACAAACTTCCGCAGCGCGCCGCAATCACCCTGCGCCGCTCGCGCGTCGCGCGGGTGCTCGGCATTACGCTGGATAATATTCAGATTGCGACCCTGTTGAAGCGGCTGCAATTGGATTTTGTGGCCAAGGATGATGACTTCAGCGTGATGCCGCCGAGTTTCCGTTTCGATCTGTCCATCGAGGCAGACCTGATCGAGGAACTGGCGCGCCTGTATGGCTACGACAACATCCCCGCGCAAGCTCCGCAGGCCGCACTGAACATGCTGCCGTACAGCGAGTCTCAGCGTCCGTTGGCGCGCATTCAACAGACTCTTGTTGCGCGGGATTACCAGGAAATTGTCAGCTATGCGTTTGTCGAAGAGCAGGTCGAGCGCGAATTGTGCGGCAACGAGCATCTCGTCGCGCTGCAAAACCCGATCGCCAGCAATCTGTCGGTGATGCGCAGCAGCCTGATCGGCGGTCTGGTCGGCGCGTTGCGCTTCAATCTGAATCGCAAGCAGGTGCGGGTGCGCTTGTTCGAGGCAGGTGCATGTTTTGCCAAAGTGAATGGCGAGTATGTGCAGAGCCAGCAGTTATCCGGTTTGGCATACGGTGCGGCCCTGCCCGAACAATGGGGGGCTGTCGCCAAATCCGTCGATTTCTACGATGTGAAAGCGGATATTGAAGCCTTGTTCGCACCGCAATTATTGCGCTTTGTTGCAGCAACCCATCCGGCCTTGCACCCGGGGCGCTCTGCGCAGATTTATTGCGGCACGCAGGCGGTTGGCTGGATCGGGGAACTGCACCCGCGCTGGCAGCAACAATACGACATGGCGCAGCCCGCCGTGTGGTTTGAAGTCGAACTCGGCGCGCTGACCAGGGCGGCAGTGCCGCATATGAGCGAAATCGCCAAGTCCCTGCCGGTGCGGCGCGATCTGGCGGTAGTGGTCGATGAGGCGGTCACCGCGCAAGCCTTGCTGGACGCCATGCAGCAGGCTGCCGCACCTTATACGCAGGGAATTGCGCTGTTCGACGTGTATCGCGGCAAGGGTATCGAGCAAGGCAAAAAAAGCCTTGCATTCCGTGTGTTATTGCAAGATACTCAAAAAACGCTGGCGGATTCTGAAATTGAAGCAAGCATTGCGTTGTTGGTGGATGCATTGCAACAGTACGGTGCGCAGTTGCGTATGTAAGGGAGAAAGATGACAACAACATTGACCAAGGCCGAACTGGCCGATTTGCTATTCGAAAAAGTGGGCCTCAACAAACGCGAAGCCAAGGATATGGTGGAAGCGTTCTTCGAAGAAATTCGCGTACAACTTGAACAGGGCGAAAGCGTCAAGTTGTCTGGTTTTGGAAATTTCCAGTTGCGCGACAAGCCGCAACGCCCCGGGCGCAATCCCAAGACCGGCGAAGAAATTCCGATCACGGCTCGGCGCGTGGTGACATTTCACCCCAGCCAGAAATTGAAGACCATGGTGGAAAAGTCCTATCATGGAAAACCACAAACCTAATTCGGAACTCCCTCCGATCCCGGCTAAACGCTACTTCACCATCGGTGAAGTCAGCGAATTGTGCGGGGTCAAGGCGCATGTGCTGCGCTATTGGGAGCAGGAATTTACCCAGCTAAAACCGGTCAAGCGCAGCGGTAACCGCCGCTACTACCAGCATCATGAAGTGCTGCTGATCAGGCGCATCCGCGAGTTGCTCTACGAGCAGGGCTTTACCATCAGCGGCGCGCGCAATCGGCTTGGGCACGCCGACGAAGTCGAGGACGTTGCAGCGATGCCCAGGCCGACAACCGACATGGCAGCATTGCGCCACGAAATTCGCGAGATCATTACGCTGTTGAACGCTTAAAAATCCTTCATACCTCACGCTGCTCTGCTATAATCCGCGCCCTCGGGGCGTAGCGCAGCCTGGTAGCGCACTTCGCTGGGGGTGAAGTGGTCGGAGGTTCAAATCCTCTCGCCCCGACCAGTTAAATCAATTTGTTATGAATGATCAAGCCAGCAATATTGCTGGCTTTTTGATTTTTGCGACACTTTTGCAATATGCTGATGCGAGGGCGTAAGAAATTTTGTGTAAACGGCTATTTTGGATTAGCCGCGAGTGCCGTCAGTCTGCCGCAACTTCTACCCGGTTGCGCCCGGCCGATTTGGCCCGGTAGAGCGCCTTATCGGCGCGAACGAGCGCGGTATCGGCGCTACTATCCATCGCTTTCATGGCGGCTATGCCGATGCTGACGGCCACTGTGGCGATATGGCCCTCCTGGCTGACGCGCATCTCGGACACTTTTTGGCGCAGACGCTCGGCAAAGGCCCTGGCCGCCGCAGTATCGGCGCCGGGGAGCAGAATGGCGAACTCTTCGCCGCCGACCCGGCCTCCCGTGTCAATCTTGCGCAGTTCACCCTGGATGAGGTTGGCGAAATGTTTGAGTACAGCATCTCCCATGGCGTGACCGAAGGTATCGTTTATATCCTTGAAATGGTCCAGATCGAGCATCAGCACCGAAGCGCATTGAGTGTCTAGCCTGTTGAGCCGCGCCAGTTCATCTTCCATCCGCGCAATGAAATGGCGCCGGTTGAACAGGCCGGTCAGGAAATCGGTGGTGGCCATTGCCTGCAATTCGGCTTCCAGACGCTTGCTTTCGGCAAGATCCCAGGCGAGATCCGCAAGCAAAGAAACGGTCTCCAGATCATATTCCACGTAGGGCTTGGCCTTGTTGCCCACTCCCAGAACCGCAACGATCATCCCCTTGCGGAAAACAGGCACCACCATCTCGCGCAGCACCTGTGCGTGGCCCGGAGGCAAGCCTTTCTTATCGGGCAGGGAAGCATAATCGTTGTGTATGACCGGGCGGCGAGCCCGGATACATTCCACCCAAACTCCTGCCGCATCGATGTTGTAGTGGCTACCTTCGCCTTTCGCAGTGCAAAATTCACTGGTGGTGCGGGTAGACCATGCCTGCAAGGATAGGGTTATCTGATCCGCTTCCAGAAAATGATAGAAACCGATCGTGCTCTCGGTCAGGGCGCTGGCTTCGTCGAGCGTAGCGACCAGCAATTCCTTTAGCGTATGGCTGGAGGCATATTCCATCAGGCGAATACGCGCCGCCTGAACGTTTTCAACCCGTTTGCGTCCCGTGATATCCCGGATAAATGCGCTGAATTCGAGTTTTCCTTTCGAGCTTGCCCGGATTATGGTCAGCTCGATATGGAATTCGCGGCCTTCGCGATCAATGGCCTGGATATCGATCAGATTATTCAGAAACGGCCCTTCGCCGGTAGCCAGATAACGGCTCATGCCCCGGCGATGCGCTTCCCGGTAGCGCGGTGGAATGATCGTCGATTCGATCGTTTGGCCGAGGGCTTCGTTTTTTGTCCAGCCGAAAATTTTCGTCGCCTGCGGATTCCATCCCGTAATGATCCCATCTGAATCGATCATCACCACGGCGTCCAGGGCGTTGTCGACGATGGTTTGGAGTTTTGCCTGGCTTTCCTTCAGCGATAACATCAGATCAATCTGGGCCTCGGCGGCAGCCCAGCAATCGCGCGGGTCGCTCTTGAAACCGGAGCGCTGGGCGATATGGTACGCGGCGACATTGATCATGTCGTTGCGCTCCTTAGGGCCGGGAATCCAGGCGGCGAAAGCTTCCGCGCATGCGTCGGCAGGCGGCGGATCCACGATACGGGTATCGCTGGTATTGTCCATTGGCTTATCCGCCAGTCGCGTTATTTGAGTACCGGTTTCGCGCCCCAAATCCTGTTGGCATATTCGTTTATGGCGCGGTCGCTGGAAAATTTTCCCATGCCCGCCACATTAAGGATGGCGCGTCGAGTCCACTGCTGCCGGTCGCAGTATAACGCCTCGACGCGTCTCTGGGCTGCGGCGTAGGAAGTGTAGTCGGCCAGCAGCAGATAACGGTCTCCGCCATGGGTGAGGTTGTCGACGATGGGGCGGAAGCAATCGGTATTTTCGGGCGAAAAATAACCCGATGCAATCATGTCCAGCGCCCATTTCAGTTCCGCATTTCCATGGTAGTAGTTCCAGGGGTTGTAGCCCGAGTTTTTCAGCGCCTCCACCTCCTGCGCGTTAAGCCCGAAGATGAAGAAATTTTCTTCGCCCACTTCCTCCATGATTTCGATATTGGCGCCGTCCAGCGTGCCGATGGTCAGCGCGCCGTTGAGGGCGAGTTTCATGTTGCCGGTACCTGACGCTTCGGTTCCGGCCGTGGAAATTTGCTGCGATAGATCCGCCGCCGGGATGATGATGCTGGCCGTGGACACGTCGTAGTTGGGGATAAAGGCCAGTTTCAGCAGGCCGCGCACGGCGGGGTCGTTGTTGACGATATCGGCGATGCTGTTGGCGAGCTTGATGATGAGCTTGGCGGTGGCGTAGCCGGGTGCCGCCTTGCCGGCAATAATCACGGTGCGCGGCATAATATCCAGTGCCGGGTTGGTGCGGATGCGGTTGTACAGGGCGACGACATGCAGCAGGTTGAGGAGCTGGCGTTTGTATTCGTGGATGCGTTTGACTTGCACATCGAACAGGCTACCCGGGTCGATTTGCAGGGCAAGCCGATCCTTTATCAGCTCGGCCAGCCGTTCTTTGGCGGAAAGTTTTACTGCGCTGAATTCCGCCCGGAAGGATTCATCGTCGGCCAGCCCGGCAAGCTGATTCAGTTGTGACAAATCGGTGATCCACTCTTTGCCGATGCGGCTGACAATCAAACCGGCCAGCTTCGGATTGGCCTGGTTCAACCACAGACGCGGGGTGATGCCGTTGGTGATGTTGGTGAGTTTGCCGGGGTAGTAGCGGTCGAAATCGGCAAAGATGGTGGTTTTCATCAGTTCGGAATGAAGTTGCGCCACACCGTTGACGTGGTGGCTGCCCACGATTGCCAGGTGCGCCATGCGCACGCGGCGGCCATGCGTTTCGTCGATGATGGACATGCGCCTGAGCAATTCGCTGTCGCCGGGGTAGCTGTGCATGACCCCCTTGAGAAAGCGCCGGTTGATTTCATAAACGATTTGCAGGTGGCGCGGCAACACCGATTCGAACAGGGCGACCGGCCAGGTTTCCAGCGCCTCCGGCATGAGCGTGTGGTTGGTGTAGGCAAAGGTGCTGGTGGTGATACGCCAGGCACGTTCCCATTCCAGTTGGTGGACATCCAACAGCAGGCGCATCAATTCCGGGATGGCGATGGAAGGGTGGGTGTCGTTGAGCTGGATCGCCACCTTGTCCGGCAACTCGTCAAAGGCCTCATGGTGTTTGAGGAAGCGGTACAGGATGTCCTGCAAAGATGCGCTGACGAAGAAATACTGCTGCTTGAGGCGCAGTTCCTTGCCCATGTCGGTGGTGTCGTCCGGATAAAGCACTTTGGACAGGTTCTCCGATTCGTTCTTGTCCTCTACCGCCTTGATGTAGTTGCCCTCGTTGAAATACTTGAGGTCGAAATCGCGCGAGGCCTTGGCCGACCACAGGCGCATGTTGTTGACGGTGTCGAGGCCGTAGCCTGGAACAGGCGTGTCGTAGGCCATCGCCATGACATCGTCACTGTCTATCCAGTGATGGTGCAGGTTGCCGTGTTCGTCGGCATATTGCACTACGCGACCGTGAAATTTCACCGGGTAAAGCACTTCCGGGCGCGGGAATTCCCAAGGGTTGCTGTAGCGCAGCCAGTTGTCCGGATGCTCCACTTGCCAGCCGTCTTCGATTCTCTGGTTGAACATGCCATATTCGTAGCGGATACCCATGCCGTAGCCGGGCAGGCCGATGGTTGCCATGGAATCGAGAAAGCAGGCGGCCAGCCTCCCCAGCCCACCATTGCCGAGCGCGGCATCGAATTCCAGCTCCGTCACCCGATCCAGGCTGACGCCTGCATCGACGCAGGCCTGGCGGACTTCATCGAGAAAGCCGACATTGAGCACACTGTTCATCAGGCTGCGCCCGATGAGAAATTCCATGGAGAGGTAGTACACCCGCTTGGCGTCGTTGCGGTAATAGCGGCGCATGGTTTCCATCCAGCGCTCGATCAGGCGGTCGCGGATCACTCCTGCGAGGGTGAAGAACCAGTCGCGGTCGGTGGCGGTAATGGGATCCTTGCCGATGGAAAAAATGAGATGGTTGGCCAGAGACTGTTTGACCGAATCGAGGCTGAGATTAAGCGGTTTTTGCTGTTGGCTGGCTGGCATCCTAGCTTCCCTAACTATAATTGGATAATTGCTGCTACAGCGCCATTATTCTCCTTATTGCCGCACCGCGTAAATCATTTTTTTGCAAATCGGGGTGTATGATTGCCACTTGCCGGATGCGTGATTTCTGCGATGCTGCGGCTCGCATGTGACGCGGATACAGTTTGAATTATTTCTTCGGGAGGATTTATGCGGCTGGCGATGATCGGATTGGGCAAGATGGGCGGCAACATGGTGCGCAGGTTGCGCCGTGGCGGGATCGAAGTGGCCGGTTACGACCGGTCGGCGGACGCCGTCGCGCAGCTTGCTGCGGAGGAAGGCATGCTGCCAGCGGCCTCGGTGGCCGACGCGGTGGCAAAATTATCCAGCCCGCGCGTGGTATGGCTGATGCTGCCAAGCGGGGAACCGACCGAGCAGCAGCTTCACGCGCTGGTGCCGCTGCTGTCCAAGGGGGACATCATCGTGGACGGCGGCAACTCCAATTACCACGACAGCCAGCGGCGCGGCGCATGGCTGGCGGAGCAGGGCATCGGCTTCATGGATTCCGGCACTTCCGGCGGCATCTGGGGGCTGGAGAACGGTTATTGCCTGATGGTTGGGGCGACGCTCGAAGTGGCGAAGACCATGACCCCCATCCTGCAAGCCCTAGCGCCGTCAGCGGAACGCGGTTGGGCGCATGTCGGGCCGGTCGGCGCGGGGCACTTCACCAAGATGATCCATAACGGCATCGAGTACGGCATGATGCAGTCGTTCGCCGAAGGGCTGGAGCTGCTGCGCGGCAAGCAGGAATTCGCGCTCGACCTGGCGCAGATCACCGAGCTGTGGCGGCACGGTTCGGTGGTGCGCAGCTGGCTGCTCGACCTTACCGCCGAGGCGCTGCAACACGACCAGCAACTCTCCGGCATTGCCCCGTTTGTGCCGGATTCCGGGGAAGGGCGCTGGACGGTGGTGGAGGCGATCGATCAGGGTGTCGCCGCGCCGGTGCTGACACTGGCGTTGCAGATGCGCTTCAACAGCCAGAATGAAACCGGTTACGGCTACCGCCTGTTATCCACCATGCGCAATGCCTTTGGCGGCCATGCCGTCAAGCACACAGGAGGGGGGAAATGAAAACTCTGGAACCGTGTACCCTGGTGATTTACGGTGCCGGCGGCGACCTGGCGCGGCGCAAACTGATACCGGGGCTGTTTCGCCTGGATATCGCCAACCGTCTGCCGGAACAGATGGTCATCATGTCTTGCGGGCGCAAACCGTGGAGCAGGGAGCAATGGGTAGCCGAGGTGCTGGCCATGCTGCAAACGCAGTATCCGCCCGAGGTCATCGCCCACTCTTTCGAACGCTTCTCGGCGCGCCTGCATTATCACGCCAGCCCGCCGGACGACCCGGACGCCTACGTGCGCCTGCAAAAAACCCTGGAAGACAATCCCAGCATCCCGCCCAACATGATTTTTTACATGTCGGTGCGGCCGGCCGAGTTTCCCGCCATCATCGACAAATTGGGTAATGTCGGCCTGCTCAAGGAACATAACGGCTGGCGCCGTGTGGTGATCGAGAAGCCGTTCGGCTACGATCTGCTGAGCGCGCAATCGCTGCAAGCCAGCCTGTACAAACATTTGAACGAACCGCAGATTTTCCGCATCGACCATTATCTGGGCAAAGGCACGGTGCAGAACGTGATGGTGTTCCGCTTCGCCAACATCCTGCTCGAGCCGCTGTGGAATCACCATTACATAGACCATGTGCAGATTTCTCATTCCGAGACGCTGGGCGTGGAAGGCCGCGCGGGCTATTTCGAAGGCTCAGGGGCGTTGCGCGACATGATCCAGAGCCACCTGCTGCAACTGCTCGCGCTGGTGGCGATGGAACCGCCGGTAAGCATGAACGCCGAACATCTGCGCGACGAGAAAGTGAAGGCGCTGAAAGCCATCCGCCCCATCCCGCAGAATGCCGTGCACGCGCATGCCTTCCGCGGGCAGTACGGCAGCGGCAATATCGGCGGCGGCGCGGTGCCGGGCTATCTGGAGGAGCCGGGCGTCGCCGCCGACAGCTCCACCGAAACCTACGCCGCGCTGAAACTGTTCGTCGACAACTGGCGCTGGTCCGGCGTGCCGTTTTATCTTCGCACCGGCAAGCGCATGGCGGAAAGCGCCTCGGCGATCTACATACGTTTCAAAAACCCGCCGCAGGATTTGCTGAAACACACGCGCCGCGACCCGGCGCACCCGAACTGGATCATGCTCGGCATCCAGCCCGACGACTGCCTGAAAATCGAGTTGCAGGTCAAGGTGCCGGGGCTGGATGTGCACACGCGCACCATCAGCCTCGACGCCACCTACCACCGCAAGGGTGACGAAAAGTTCGACGCTTACGAGGGCCTGCTGCTGGACGTGATCCAGGGCGACCATTCGCTGTTTCTGCGCATCGACGAAGTGGAAGCGGCGTGGCGCGTGGTCGACCCGATCCTCAAGGTATGGTCGATGGAGCGCGATTTCATAAACAATTACCCGGCGGGCAGTTGGGGGCCGCGCGGCACCTACCGGCTGTTCGATCGCGACGATCAGTTCTGGCGCCATTCGCTGAACCTGGACGGCGCTGATTTGCAGGCGTATTGACGTGATGCCCGCGCATGTAAATCGTTTGCTTGTCGGCGACATCGGCGGCACCAAGACGCGGCTGGCGATAGCCGGGGTCGATGGCAACCGGGTGCGCATCGAACGCGAGACCGACTATCCGAGCCGCAGCGTTGTCGCCTTCGAGGCCGTGCTGGAGGATTTTTTGAAGGCTTCGCCAGTTCCCGCCTGCGCGGCCTTCGGCATCGCAGGCCCGGTGCGCGGCAGGAAGGTGCGCGCCACCACTCTGCCCTGGTATATCGAAGCGGATGCCTTGCAGCAACGCTTCGGTTTCAGGCATTGCGTCTTGCTCAACGATCTGGAGGCGATCGCCCATGGCTTGCCGGCGCTGGGGGAGGACGATTTGCTGGCGCTGCAACAGGGTGAGCCGGATGCGCGCGGCAACGCTGCCGTCATCGCCGCCGGAACCGGGCTGGGCGAAGCGGGGCTGTATTGGGACGGGCAGCGCCATCATCCTTTCGCCACCGAAGGTGGCCACTCCAGTTTTTGCCCGCAGAGCGAATTGGAAATGGAGCTGTTGCGTTACATGCAGAAGCGGTATTGGCATGTCAGCTGGGATCGCGTCGTCTCGGGTATGGGGCTGCTCGACCTGCACGATTTCCTGCGCATCTACCGTAAATCTTCCGTGCCGCAGTGGCTGGCGGAAGAGATGCGCGGGAGCGATGCGGCGTCAGCCATTTCGCGCGCGGCGCTGGGCGGCAGCGACGCCATCTGCATCGAGACAATGGAGCTTTTCGTGCATCTGTACGGTGCGGAAGCGGGCAATCTCGCGTTGAAGACGATGAGCCTCGGCGGTTTGTATGTGGGCGGCGGTATCGCGCCGAAAATATTGCCGCTTTTGCAGCGCGGCGCCTTCATCGACGCCTTTCGGGGAAATGGGCGCATGCGCCATTTGCTGGAAGCGATGCCGGTGCGGGTGATTTTGAACGATCGCGCGGCGTTGTACGGCCCCGCGCTTTGTGCAGCACGGGTGACATGAAGCTGCCGGGCGCAAGCAGCGTGACCGTGCACGAAAGCCCGGACGCGTTAAGCGAGGCGGCGGCATTGCGCATCGCGGCGCTGGCAGGAGCGGCCATTGCGGCACGCGGCGTGTTCCGCATCGCGCTGGCGGGCGGCGAAACGCCGCGCCGCTGTTACGAAAAACTGCGCGGCCTCGCCGTCGATTGGGCGCATGTCCAGATTTATTTCGGCGACGAGCGTTGCCTGCCCGACGGCGATGTGCGGCGCAACGACCGTATGGCGCATGATGCGCTGCTGAAACACATCGCCATCCCGCCGGGCAATATCCACCCGATTCCCACCAGGCACGGCGCGCAGAGCGGTGCAGCGGAATATGCGGCGCTGCTGGAACCTGTGCTGCCGCTCGATCTGGTGCTGCTGGGCATGGGCGAAGACGGCCATACCGCCAGCCTGTTTCCGGGCAATCCGGCAACGGGCAGCGCGGCTGTGGCTGTGCCGGTATCCGGCGCGCCCAAGCCGCCCGCCGAGCGGGTTTCGCTGGGCATGAACACGCTGAATGCGGCGCGCCACAAAATATTTCTGGTGGCAGGCGCGGGAAAGCGCGAGGCGCTGAAGCGGATTCTACGGGGAGAGTCTTTGCCTGCGGCGCGCATTGTGCCTGCCGAGTGGCATATCGACCGCGCAGCATTGCCGGGATAAACCGCATTTCAAGCCACAGAGTTCACAGAGAACACAGAGAATGCAGAGAATGCAGGGTTTATTCGTCTTGCCAGGCCTCACCCAAAAGGTGAATAAGCTTTTCTCTATAACTGTTTGGTTTTCTCTGCGAACTCTGTGTTCTCTGTGGCTGAATGCTTTTCTCAGCATAAAAACACTGTCTGCGCAATGCGGGAAACAACGCAAAATTCTGGAGGGGCAAAACAGTTACGCTATAATTCGCATCTCCGCAAAAATACAATCCTGACTTTTGGCTGGGCATAAAACCATGGAAAAAAGCACCTCATACATTCTGCAAGTACGCCCGAAAATCCCGGCGCGCCTGGAGCGCCTCGAAGAGCTTGCAAATAACCTCTGGTATAGCTGGGATCGCCCCACGCGCGCGCTGTTTGCGCGCCTGCACCCCGGATTGTGGAAGGCCACCGGGCAAAGCCCGAAGGCTTTCCTGAAGCGCGTCGATGAGCAGCGCCTGCTGGATGCGGCGGAGGATCAGGTGTTCATCGGCAACCTCAACCGCGTTCTGGCGGCCTACGACACCTACCATGATTACCGTTTCCCGCCGGTCGGCTCCGATTTGCTGCGCAAAGACGATCTGGTCGCCTACTTCTGCGCCGAGTTCGGTTTCCATGAAAGCCTGCCGATTTATTCGGGCGGCCTGGGCATCCTGGCCGGCGACCACTGCAAGGCGGCGAGCGATTTGCGCCTGCCGTTCGTCGGCGTCGGCCTGCTCTACCGCCAGGGTTACTTTCACCAGACCATAGACGGCGACGGCAACCAGGTCGCCACCAACACCGACTCCCATTTCGAGGATCTGCCAGTCGCCCCGGCCCTGCATGCCGACGGTTCGGAAGCACGTATCTCGGTGAATCTGCCCAACCGCAAGCTCGACATAAAAATCTGGCAGGCCAGGATCGGGCACATCACGCTGTACCTGCTGGACACCGACCTGGAAAGCAACAACATGCACGACCGCGACATCACGCACCGCCTGTATGGCGGCGACAAGGTGACGCGCATCGAGCAGGAAATCGTGCTCGGCATCGGCGGCGTGCTCGCGTTGCAGGAACTGGGAATCAGGCCGACGGTATGGCACATCAACGAAGGGCACGCGGCCTTCCTGGCGCTGGAAAGAATCCGCCAGAAAATCGCTCTCGAAGGCCTGGATTTCGCGACCGCACTCGAATACGTGGCGGTCAATACCGTGTTTACCACGCATACCCCGGTGCCGGCCGGGCATGACCATTTCAACGAAGGGCTGGTGCAGGAGTATTTCGAACACTATTACCCGGAGCTCAAGCTGAGCCGCGAGGAATTCCTGGCGCTGGGCCGCGCCAAGGGCAGCCCGGATTTCAACATGACGGCGCTGGCGATCCGCTGTACGCGCTTCAACAACGGCGTATCGCGCATCCACGGCGATGTATCGGCGGCTATTTGCGGCGACATGTGGCCGCAAATCGAGAACAAGGAAAACCCGATGACTTACGTCACCAACGGCGTACATGCGCCGACTTTCCTTGCGACCGAGTGGATCGAGGTATTCGAGCGCCAGCTCGGGCTGGAATGGAGCGCGCGCATGAACGACGTGGAATTCTGGGAAGGCGTGAACCGCATTCCGGATCACCTGTTCTGGAGCGCGCGCCAGTCGCTGAAGGCGAAGATGCTGAACATGGTGCGCGTACGCGTCAGCGCGCAGCACTTCCGCAATCACGGTTCCGAGGCGCACCTGGACCGGCTGCTCAAGTATGTCAATCCGGAAAACCCCAACATCCTTACCATCGGTTTTGCGCGCCGCTTTGCCACCTACAAGCGCGCGACCATGCTGTTCGGCGACCTCAACTGGTTGAGCGCCATCATGAACAATCCGGAGCGCCCCGTCGTATTTATCTTTGCCGGCAAGGCGCACCCGGCGGATATTCCCGGCCAGGATCTGATCCGGCGCATCACGCATATTTCCAAGATGCCGGAATTTGTCGGCAAGATACTGATGGTGGAAGGCTATGATCTGGCCCTGGCGCGCAAACTGGTTTCGGGCGTGGATGTCTGGTTGAACAACCCGCTCTATCCGCTGGAAGCCAGCGGCACGTCCGGCATGAAGGCCGGCATCAACGGCGCCATCAACCTCTCCGTGCTGGACGGCTGGTGGGGCGAGAGCTATGACGGCAAGAACGGCTGGGCGATCAAACCTGTGTCGGAATCGCTCAACGAAGAAGCCCGCACGCGCGAAGAAACGCACACACTTTACGAGCTGCTGCAAGACCAGGTCGTGCCGCTGTACTACGAGCACAGCAAGATGGGCCTGTCGCCAGACTGGGTGAAGATGTCAAAACGCTCGATGGCCACCATCATGCCGCGTTTCAATTCCAAGCGCATGGTCGGCGAATATCTCGCAAAATGCTACCTGCCGGCCAGCCAGCAACATCATTTGTACCAGCAAAACCACTTTGAAAACGCGGGAATCATCGCCGGGTGGAAGGCGCGCATCCACCATGCCTGGCCGGGGGTTGCAATACGTCGCCTGGATACCGAACGGCGGGAAATCAAATATGGCGAAAGCCTGCGCTTCGAGGTCGCGATCAATCTGAACGGCCTCCAGCCCGGCGACGTGGTTGTGGAGATGCTGCTGGTCCTGTTCACCAAGCGCGAGAAATTGCAGAATTCTTACCGCTACCGTTTCGAGGCCACCGGCACGATGACCGATGCGGGCGAAGCCGTATTCGCCACAGAAATACAACCGGAGAAATGCGGCAAGCTGGAATACCGCATTCGCGCCTACCCATACCACGAGATGCTGACTCACCGGTTCGAGCTGGGCATGATGCGCTGGCTGTAGCAGATGGCCGGGTTGAAGGTTCTGTTCGCGACTTCCGAGGTCGCGCCGCTAATCAAGACCGGCGGCCTGGCCGACGTCAGCGGCGCGCTGCCAGCCGCGTTGCGCGCCATCGGCGTGGACGTGCGCATATTGGTGCCCGGATACAAACAAGTCATCGCGCAACTGGGGCAACACAAAGTCGTCGCAACCTTCGACTCTCTGCCGGGCTTCCCGCCGGCGCGGCTGTTGTCCGGCACGATGGCGCACGACGTGCCGCTGCTGGTGCTCGAATGCCCGGTTCTGTACCAGCGCGACGGCGGGCCATATCAAAATGTCGGCGGTCACGACTGGGCGGACAATGCGCTGCGCTTCGGCCTGCTTTCCAAGGTCGCCGCCGTGCTGGGCTGCAACGAATCCCCGCTCGACTGGCGTTCCGACCTGGTGCATTGCAACGACTGGCAGACTGGCCTGACACCCGCCTGGCTGCACTTTGCGCAAGGTGCCGCGCCGAGCGTGTTCGCGATCCATAACCTGCTGTTCCAAGGTAATTTTCCGCCCGAAACGGTAGGTCAACTGCATTTGCCGCCGTCCTGTTTCAGCATCGACGGGGTGGAGTATTACGGCAAGCTGTCGTTCCTCAAGGCGGGGCTGTTCTATGCCGACCACATCACCACCGTCAGCCCGAACTACGCAAAGGAAATCCAGAAGGAACCGCTCGGCTTCGGCATGCAAGGCCTGCTGGCCACGCGCCGCAACGAACTCACCGGCATCCTCAACGGCATCGACACCGAAGAGTGGAACCCGGCGACCGACCCGCATCTTGCCAAACCATACAGCAGCGCGCGTATGGTCGGCAAGGCCGCGAACAAGGAGGCGCTGCAAAGCATGATGGGGCTGAACCTCGACCCGAATATGCCGCTGCTCGGCGTGGTCAGCCGCCTCACCCACCAGAAGGGGCTGGACTTACTGCTGGAAATCGCTCCGCGCCTGGCCGGATTGCCGGCGCAACTGGTCATGCTCGGCAACGGCGAAGCGCAAATGGAAAAAGCCGTGCGCGACCTGTCGCGCCGCTATCCCGGCCAGATCGGCGCGCATGTCGGCTTCAGCGAAGACCTCTCGCACCAGATCGAAGCCGGGGCGGACATGTTCGTCATGCCGTCGCGCTTCGAGCCCTGCGGCCTGAACCAGTTATACAGCCAATGCTACGGCACCCCGCCGATCGTCCACGCCACCGGTGGCCTCGCCGACTCGGTGGTGGACTGCACCCCGGAAACCCTCAAGGACGGCACCGCCAGCGGTTTCGCGTTCCTCGGCATGACCGCCGAAAACCTGTTCGCCACGATCCACCGCGCTATCGCCCTGTACCACGATCAGGCCAAATGGAAGGCGCTGCGCAAGAACTGCATGGCCAAGGATTTCAGTTGGCAGCGCAGCGCCGAGGCTTACCGTGAGGTGTATTTGAAGGTGCTGGGGCGGCGGGAATAAGGGAGCCGCAATGTCGGCGTTTTTGCTGTTTATTCGTTAGGAGTCAGGAATGCCCATCCCGATCGACCAGTTTAGAGCAAAATTGGAAACGTACTCTCGGGCCGAACTCGAGCAAACACTCCGCAACTGCCTTGAGAAGAGTCAGGCCGACTACGCGTATCAAGTCAAGGAGTGCCTCGATACGCGGTTTCCGGGATGGGATAAGCCTCGAACTCGACGTGGCGGCAGTCGGGCGACTGTTGCGCGCTTTCGTGGCAATAAATCCGAGTTTAAAACAGCGCGCGCCGCTTACCTCTGGCTTGTCGAACGGTTTGCTGAAGTGAATCCAACGCTATTTACTGATGTCAGATGGGAGACTACGGGATATGTTGGTGTCGGAAGACGCCGAGGCACTGATGGTGCAGCAAGAAACTATTTCGCAAAGTCTCCCGCCAAACTTTTCAGACAGACGCCAGCGCTAGCCGATACTCAGAGCAACTATCACCGCATGAGTAATGGGTGGTATGTCAATCTGAATCTGAATACACGTGAGAACTTTGAAATTCTTTGCCGCTTCTCGGCGGTCTCTGGATTGGCTCATAATACCGACTGGGACTGGGAGGTTCTTGATCCAACGGAACAGCTTCACGACAGTAGGCGCCGAGTACAACTAGCGGCCGAACTAGAGAAGGAGATCAATGAACTCCTGATGCAGGCTCCTTAACTTCTTGCTCAGCCGAACACGCTCTGCCGCGCGCCAATAACGCAGGGCAGGGCGCATCGCCCAAATTCGCATCAAACCCTGACTTCCAAAATCTCCGTCACCGGCAGCGCCGCGATATCGCTCAGCTTCACGTTGCGCGGAGCGTTTAGATCCGCCAGTTCGGCGATGCGGGAATAGGATGCGCCGACGAACACCTCGCGCCCTTCGGCGTCCTGGCGGCGGATACCGAACTGCACTCGCTGCCGCTCTTCGGCGGGCAGCTTGCCGAGCAGGTTCTTGGTGGCCCAGGTGGCGCCGCCGCGCGCGAAGTCTGACAGGCGCGCGGCGTGGTTGATGGTGTCGCCCAGCACGGTGAATTCCACCTTGGTCTCGATGTGGAAAACGCCCAGCCATTCCTGCCCCTCGTTGAGGCCGGTGTTGAGGTACAGCTCGTTCAGCCAGTTCTTGCGCAACTGCCATTCCTTGCTGATCCGGCGCATCGCGGCCTTCATCTCCTGCGCGCACACCAGCGCGTTGAAGATGTAGTTGCAGTCGGGCTGCGGGAAGAAGTAATACACCATACCGTCGCCGACATGCTTGCCGTGGGTGCCGTAATACTTGCGGAAGATCGGCTCCATCGTGGACCATATCTGGTTGATGAGCTCGAAGTATTCCTCCGGCGGCAGTTCGGTGCAGATGCGCACCGAATTCTGTAAATCCGCGACCAGCACGGCGACGTCGGTCAGCACCGGCAGGCGCTTCTTCAGCAGGTTGCGGATCACTTCGTCGCGCCGCTCCAGCAGCCCCAGCAGGCTGCCGCTTTCGGTGTGTCCGGGCTGATAGACGAGCAGGATGCCTTCGCGGTAATAGGAGGCATAGACGTTGTAGCGGGTAGCCTCGCCGTTTTCTTGGCGCAGGGTGAGCGGCAGTTGCAGCAGCGTGCCGCCGGAGTGCGATTTGGCCGGGGATTCTCCCGCCAGCAAGGTCGGCGCGTCGGTCTTGCCGGCAAGCACATTCATCAAGTCGCTGCGCGAAAAGCGTCCCTTGCCCAGCTTCAAATAAAATTGCAGCAACTCCTCGTGATTGGCGCCGCTTTTGTCCAGCCGCCCCTTGAGCAGATAGGCCAGCGCGTTGCGTTCCTTGATGTCTGCGGGCAAGCGGTCGAATCCGCCCAGCAGCTCAGCGCGCGCCGCTTCGTTGTACCAGGTGATCTCGAAGTTGTAGTTGACCATGTAGGCCGGAAAGGGGATATGGTCGATGGTTAGCCGGAGTTGGCTGGGCTGGAATGGCGCGGCAGGTTGGGATTCAGCCGGTTTTTCCGCCGCAGCGGGTGGTATTGCGGATTCGGAGGGAGGAGGGGAGGCAGTCCTGGATTCTTGCATCGGCGCACTCCTTATCCGTAAACCCTCCAGCTCCAGTTGCCGGGCAATTTCTGTCATGGCATAGCCTTCCTTTTTCAATAGCCGGATGCGTTCCAGACATGCCAGAACTTCGTCGGGGAAGTAGCCTATCTGGCGCGCCTGCGTCGAAGTGCCCGGCTCCGGATTCTTTATCAGCGGGCGCGGCAGTAGCCCCTGCGCGATGTAGTTGTTGAGCGTGGCTCGGGAAATATTTGCGGCCTGCATCACTTCGAAACTGGTCAACATAATTTAGACAGATTAACTGTGTAATTTAGACGGTTCTAAATTAGCAAATTAGACAGTCTATGTCAAGCAAGTTTTAATCTGAGTTTATTTCATACTGTATTGTGTATGAACGACATTTCACTCAAAGTATCGTTATATGGACTGTATATTAGACTGTCTAAGTGAATTGTTGACTTGCCGCATCCTCGATTACTTTAAGAAACTCATCGCCATAGCGCGCCAGCTTGTTCTGCCCCACGCCGCTGATCCGGCCAAGCTCGTCCAGGCTGACGGGGCGCTGGTTGAGGATTTCCAGCAGGGTGCTGTCGTGGAAGATGACGTAGGGCGGCACGCCCTGCTCGCGGGCAAGTTCCGTACGTTTGGCCTTGAGCGCGAGCCAAAGCCGGTTTTCGTTTGCGCCGACAAACGGTTCGCGTGATTTGTTTAGGCGTTCGGCGCGCTGTGCCTTGCGTTTTGCCGGGTCGGCATCGCGGCGCAACCAGACTTCTTGTTCGCCGCGCAACACCGGACGGGCAGTTTCGGTGAGCTTCAAGCCGCCGTAGGCTTCGATGTCGGCTTCCAACAGGCCGCTTGCCACCAGTTGGCGATACACGCTGCTCCATTGCACGGGACTGAGTTCCTTGCCGATGCCGAAGGTGGAGAGTCGTTGGTGATTGAATTTTTCGACCCGCTCGGTGAGCTTGCCGATCAGCACGTCGGCCAAGTGCCCCGCACCGAAGCGTTGCCCGGTGCGATAGACGCAGGACAGCGCCATCCGCGCGGGCTCGGTGGCATCCCAGGTGTCCACCGGCTCCAGGCAGTTGTCGCATTCATTGCAGTTGCCCGGATGCTCTTCGCCGAAATAGCGCAGCACGGTTTGATGGCGGCAGGTGGTGGATTCGCAGTAGCCGAGCAGCGCGTCGAGCTTCTGCCGCTCCAGCCGCTTGCGTTCCTCGGGGGCGTCGCCGCCGTCGATCATCTGGCGCATCTGCACCACATCGCCCAGACCGTAGGCCAGCCAGGCGTTGGCGGGCAGGCCGTCGCGCCCGGCGCGGCCGGTTTCCTGATAGTAGCCTTCCATGCTCTTGGGTAGGTCGAGATGGGCGACGAAGCGCACGTTGGGTTTGTCGATGCCCATGCCGAACGCCACGGTCGCGACCATCACCACGCCTTCCTCGCGCAGGAAGCGGCTCTGGTTTTTGCTGCGCGTCGCGGCATCCAGCCCGGCGTGATAGGGCAGCGCGTCCCAGCCATGCTCCTTCAGCCACGCGGCAGTTTCCTCGACTTTCTTGCGCGACAGGCAATAAACGATGCCCGCATCGTGCGCATGTTCTGCTTCAAGAAACGCCTGTAACTGATTGCGCGCATTTGATTTTTGCGTGACGCGGTAGCGGATGTTGGTGCGGTCAAAGCTGGAAACGAACTGGCGTGCCTGCTCCAGCGCCAGCCGCTCGACGATCTCGCCGCGTGTTGGCGTATCTGCCGTTGCGGTGAGTGCGATGCGCGGCACTTTGGGGAAGCGTTCGTGCAATACCGTCAGTTCGCGGTATTCTTTGCGGAAGTCGTGACCCCATTGCGAGACGCAATGCGCCTCATCGATGGCGAACAAGGCCAGCCCGGACGTTTCCTGAACTTGCTCCAATAAAGAGAGAAAGCCGGGCATCAGCAGGCGTTCCGGGGCGACATAGAGCAGGTCGAGCTCGCCGCGCAGCAAGCGCCCTTGCACCTCGCGCGCGGCCTCGGCACCGAGGCTGGAATTGAGGAAGGCCGCACGCACGCCGAGCTGGATTAGCGCATCTACCTGATCCTGCATCAGTGCGATCAGCGGCGACACCACGATGCCGGTTCCCGGTCGCAGCAGCGCGGGAATCTGGTAGCACAGCGACTTGCCGCCGCCGGTCGGCATCAGCACCAGCGCATCGCCGCCCGCCGCGACATGCTCGACGACGGCCTGCTGCTCGCCGCGAAAGGCGGCATAACCGAATACATCGCGCAGGGTTTGCTGGGGGGAAGAGGGCATCGGCAGGTAAACGGCTGGGGGCGGGGGAGGTTTCCCCGTTAGGGCAAACCGGCGGATTGTCCGGAAGGGATGCGCTGCCGAACCGCTTCAAACAAACAGATTGCCGTGGCCGCCGCCGCGTTCAGGGATTCGGCTCTGCCGGGCATCGGAATCGCGATGGCCTGGGTGGCGGCATTCAGTAGCCCCGCAGACAGTCCTGCCCCCTCGTTGCCGACCAGAAACGCCACATGGCCGCGCAAGTCGCAGTCGTACAGGCTGCGGCTGGCTTGCAGGCTGGCCGCCAGCAGCATGCCGGGGAATGCATTGGCCGTGTCCAATAAATCCTGCCGTTCGTGGATATCCAGCGCAAAATGCCCGCCCATCGCGGCGCGCAGCACCTTGGGCGACCACGCATCGGCGCAGCCCGTAGAAAGAAACACCGCATCGCATCCCGCCGCCGCCGCCGAGCGCAACATCGAGCCGAGATTGCCGGGATCCTGAATATCCTCCAGCAACAGCGCAAAGCGGCTGCCGGCTATTGTTCCCGCCGGTTGCGGAATGCCGATCAACGCGAGAATGCCGCTCGGCGTTTTCAGTTCGCTGAGTCCGGCGAACAGCCTGTCGTCCAGCTGCGTCACCGGCACCCCGGCGGTGCGTTCGAGCAATGCGGCTATTTCGGCTTCGTGCAACGCCGCTGCATTCAGCAGGATATGTTGCGGCTGTTTCCCTGCACCCAGATACGCTGACAGCAGATGCGCGCCATCCAGCAAGGTCTGGTTCACCTTGCCGCGCTGCCGCGCGGATCCGGAAAGTTTGGCGAGTTCCTTGAAAAACGGGTTGTCGCGCGACCGGACTTGCTTCATGCCGGATAAGGCATTCCCGCCGGTACGGCGTTGGGCTCGCCTTCGCTGCACTGGCCGTCGTTATCCGGGGAAGGAATACCGGGAGTCTCCGCCATTTCTGGCACGCCCAGCGACCTGACTTCGCCACCCCCTTGATCCAGCAACGCGCCGATTTCTTCCAGCGGCGGGAGTTCCTGCAAGGCGCGCAGGTTGAGGTCGTCGAGCATCTGTTTGGTGGTGGCGAACAGTTCCGGCTTGCCAGGCGTGTCGCGCGTGCCGACCACTTCTACCCAGCCGCGCGCTTCCAGTGTCTTCAATATCTGCGATGAGACCGCCACGCCGCGTATTTCCTCGACGTCGCCGCGCGTGACCGGCTGGTGGTAGGCGATGATGGCGAGTGTTTCCAGCACGGCGCGCGAGTAGCGCGGCGGCTTTTGCGGATTGAGCCGGTCAAGGTAGGGCTGCATTTCCGGTTTGGTGCTGAAGCGCCAGCCGCTGGCCACGCGGGTCAGTTCTACGCCGCGCCCTTGCCAGTCCTGCGCGAGCTCTTCGAGCAGCGCTTCCATCTGTTTGCTGTCCAGTGACACGTCGCAGAGCCTCTTCAGCTCCGAGACCGGCAGGGGTTCGGTGGCAGTCAGCAGCGCTGCTTCGAGTACATGTTTGAATTGTTCGGTGTTCAGCTTTCCGCCGAACAGGTCCGTACAAACCGTCACCTCGTCCGCGCCGGATTCGGGCTCCACGGACAATGGCGTTTCACTCTGCGGTAATGGCTCGGCTGGTTCTGACATAGATGCTCCCCAATGTTTCGCTTTGCTGGATTTCCACCAGATATTCCTTGGCCAGTTCGAGGATGGCGATGAAGGTGACCACCAATTTCGCCACGCCGTGCCGCGTGTCGAACAGCCTGTCGAACGCGACGTACTCGCCGCCCTGCAAACAGCGCAGCACATGCGTCATCTGCTCGCGCACCGATAACTGCTCGCGGCGCACCTTGTGGTGCGTGTGAAGTTTAGCGCGCGCCAGCACCCCGAGCCAGGCCTGGCGCAAGTCTTCCACGCTGACTTGCGGCAGACGCTCCTTCACGGTGCGCTCGATCAGCACCTGCACAATCTCGAAATCGCGCCCGGCCTGCGGCAGTTCGTTGAGCTTCTGCGCGGCCAGTTTCATCTGCTCGTATTCCAGCAGGCGGCGCATCAGCTCGGCGCGCGGATCTTCGACTTCCGCTTCGCTGGCCTTGGGCGGGCGCGGCAATAACATGCGCGACTTGATCTCGATCAGCACCGCCGCCATCAGCAGATATTCCGCAGCCAACTCCAGGCGATGCTGCTGCATCATCTCGATGTAGCCCATGTATTGCCGGGTCAATTCCGCCATCGGAATATCCAGCACGTCGAGATTGTGCTTGCGGATCAGGTACAGCAACAGATCCAGCGGCCCCTGGAAATTCTCCAGCACCAGCTCCAGCGCATCCGGCGGGATGTACAGATCCTGCGGCATCTCCAGCAGCGGTTCGCCGTGGATGCGCGCAATCGGATGAAGTGGAAGTTGTACCTCGTTCATCGTCGTTTAATGTGAAATTCGCAAAGCGATACGTTTGCTCCCTCTCCCTTTGGGAGAGGGTTGGGGTGAGGGAAGACGGGCATGGCAAGTTTCATTTTCAGTCATCATGCCCGTCAGCTGTAGCTCAGCCCCATCGCCTCGCGCACGTCGCGCATGGTCTCACGCGCCAGTTCGCGCGCTTTTTCGCAGCCGTCGGCGATGATGTTGCGAACCAGAGCAGGGTCGTCCAGATACTGCTGCGCTCGCTCGCGCATCGGGCGCTGCTCTTCCAGCACTGCATCGATCACCGGCTGCTTGCATTCGATGCAGCCGATGCCCGCAGTGGTGCAGCCCTTCTGCACCCATTGTTTCACGTCTTCGCTCGAATACACCTGATGCAGCGGCCACACCGGGCATTTTTCTGGCGTGCCGGGGTCGGTGCGGCGGATGCGCGCCGGATCGGTCGGCATGGTGCGGATTTTTTTGGTTACGCTCGCTTCGTCTTCGCGTAGCGTAATGGTGTTGTCGTAGGACTTGGACATTTTCTGCCCGTCCAGTCCGGGCATCTTCGAAGCGGCGGTGAGCATCGCGCGCGGCTCGGACAGGATCATCTTGCCGCCGCCTTCCAGGTAGCCGAACAGGCGCTCGCGGTCGCCGTGGGAGAGGCTCTGCTGCTCGTCGAGCAGGGACTTGGCGGATTCCAGCGCCGCGTCGTCGCCCTGTTCCTGGAAGCGGGTGCGCAGCTCGTTATACAGCCTGGCCTTCTTGCTGCCGAGTTTTTTGACCGCCGCCTCGGCCTTCTCCTCGAAGCCGGGTTCGCGCCCGTAGATGTGGTTGAAGCGGCGCGCGATCTCGCGCGTAAACTCGATATGTGGCACCTGGTCCTCGCCGACCGGCACCTGGGTGGCGCGGTAGATCAGGATATCCGCGCTTTGCAGCAGCGGGTAGCCGAGGAAGCCGTAAGTGCTCAGGTCTTTCTCGGAGAGTTTTTCCTGCTGGTCCTTGTAGGTCGGTACGCGCTCCAGCCAGCCCAGCGGCGTGATCATCGACAGCAGCAGGTGCAGCTCGGCGTGTTCCGGCACGCGCGACTGGATGAACAGCGTGGCGTGGGCGGGATCGACCCCGGCGGCCAGCCAGTCCACCACCATGTCCCACACGCTTTGCTCGATGACCTGCGGCGTGTCGTAATGCGTGGTCAGCGCGTGCCAGTCGGCCACGAAAAACAGGCATTCGTATTCGTGCTGCATCTGCACCCAGTTTTTCAACACCCCGTGGTAATGCCCCAGATGCAGACTTCCGGTGGGGCGCATACCCGATAACACTCGATCAGCAAACATTTTTTTAAAGCCCGATTAAAAACGAAATAAATTTGAATACCAGAGTCACCAGCGGAAAAAGTATCAAGCCCAGCACGCCGGAGATCACCAGCAAAATCAAGATGAACATGCCGTACGGTTCGATTTTCGACAGTTGATACGCCTGGCGGTGCGGCAACAGGCTGACCGCGACACGTCCGCCGTCCAGCGGCGGCAGCGGCAACAGGTTCAGCACCATCAATATTACATTGATTCTGATCCCCCATTCGGCCATGCCCTGCAACGGCTCGGCAAAATAGCTGCCCGGATACGACCACGCCATTTTATAAAAGAATGCCCAACCCAGCGCCATGATTAAATTCGTGGCCGGCCCGGCAATTGCCACCCACAGCATATCCTGCTTGGGGCGGCGCAAGGCGGCAAAGTTGACCGGTACCGGTTTGGCCCAGCCGAACAGGATACCGCCCAACCACAGAGTCAGCAGCGGAAACAGCACCGTGCCGATCGGATCGATGTGGCGCAGCGGGTTCAGGCTGATGCGCCCCTGCTGGTACGCGGTCATGTCACCAAAATGCCGCGCCACATAGCCGTGCGCCGCTTCGTGCAAGGTGATCGCAAACAGCACCGGGATCGCCGCGAGAGCGATGGTCTGGATCAGTTGATCGATATTCATTGTTCTATCCCGAATGGAGCGATATCCCCTTTGCCGCGGCGCAGCAGCACCGGCGCGTCCCTGGTCAGGTCGATGACGGTAGTCGGTTCCAGCCCCACCGCTCCGCCCTCTATGACCAGCTCCACCAGTTGCTCGAGGTGTGCGCGTATTTCTCCTACATCGGTCAGCGGATGATGGGCATCCGGCAAAATCAGCGTGGAACTCAGCAGGGGTTCATCCAGTTCCGCCAGCAGCGCCAGAGCCACCGGATGATCAGGGACGCGGATGCCGACAGTGCTGCGCTTGGGGTGTTGCAGGCGGCGCGGCACTTCCTTGGTCGCCTCCAATATAAAGGTGTAGCTGCCCGGCGTGTTGTTTTTCAACAGGCGGAATTTGCTGTTGTCCACGCGCGCATAGCGCGATATCTCCGACAGGTCGCGGCATACCAGCGTCAGGTGGTGTTTGTCGTCCAGGCCGCGGATCTGGCGGATGCGCGTTACCGCTTCCTTATCGTCCAAGTGGCAACCCAGCGCATATCCGGAATCGGTGGGATACACAACTACAGCGCCGTCGCGCAGCATAGCAGCCGCCTGGCGGATCAGTCGCAGGTTGGGGTTGTCGGGGTGAATCGTAAAAAATTGCGCCATCAGGCCACCTTCTGTGCAGTGTCATGTTCCCACGCCTGCCATACCGGGCGGCACCCCAGCGGAAAGTCGGGCATCCGCCCCATGTCCCGCCAGCTCTCGCCCGGCCCGTGGAAATCCGAGCCGCACGAACACAGCAGGTTGAATTCCTCCGCGTAACGGGCGAACTCGGCATATTGTTCTGGTGTGTGGCTGCCGCTCACCACTTCAATCGCCTGCCCGCCGCATGCGACAAACTCGGTGAGCAACTCGTGCATGGTCTTCTTGCCCATGCTGTTGCGACCGACCATATAACGGCCGGGGTGCGCCAGCACCGCCACGCCGCCGCTGCCGCGCACCCAGCTCACCGCATCTGGCAGCGCCGCCCATTGGTGCGGCACATATCCCGGCTTGCCCTTTACCAGATAGCGGCTGAACACGCTTTTCACATCCTTGCACTGGCCGGTTTCGACCAGATGGCGCGCAAAATGAGTGCGCCCGATCATGTTGGGGTTTCCCGCATAGCGATACGCGCCTTGCAGCACGCCGCCGACCCCGGCCTTGGCCAGCGCATCTGCCATTTTTCGGGCGCGCTCGCCGCGCCCGCTGCGCACACCGCGCAACCCCTCCGCCAGCGGCGGGTAAGCCGGGTCGATGCCCAAACCGACGATATGCACCGTATGTGCGCGCCAGGTCACGGAAATTTCCACGCCGTTGATAAAGGACATACCATGCTGGACGGCGGCGGCGCGCGCCTCGTCCAACCCATCCATATCGTCATGGTCGGTCAGCGCCAGCACCTTTACGCCGCGCTCGGCCGCGCGATGCACCACCTCGGTCGGGGAAAGCGTGCCGTCGGAGATGCAGGAATGGCAATGCAGATCGTAATCGAGCATCAGATTGCTGCGGCCTCTTTGCCGCCGCCTTTCTTCATTACCCTGCCTTCTTCCGCACGCTTGCGGCGCACTTCCTTGGGATCGGCGATCAGCGGGCGGTAAATTTCGATGCGATCTTTGTTGCGCAGCACGGTCTCCGGCTTGGCCAGCTTGCCGAAAATACCGAGCTTGTTGTCGGCCAGGTCAATTTCGGGATACTTTTCCAGTATGCCGCAAAGCCTGACGGCTTCCGCCACGGTTGCTCCTGCCGGGGCGGATTGCCTGAACAGTGTTTGCTCATCGGGCAGGGCATACACCACTTCGATATTGATTTTGTCGCTCATACGTCCGTATAAACCTTCTCCGCGCGGTGGATGAAAGCATCCACAAAACTGTCGGCAATGTAATGGAACACCGGCCCGACCAGCTTTTCCAGCAGTTTGCTGGAAAATTCATAGTGCAGGCGGAATTCTATTTTACAGGCTGAATCGCTTAACGGGATAAATCGCCAACTTCCGTCCAGATGCCGAAACGGCCCATCCTGTAGAGTCATGTCGATCAGGTGCGGCGGCGTGCGCATATTTTCGGTGGTGAAATGCTGCTTGATATGGTGATAATCGATATGTATCGTGGCGTGTACCGTCGTGCCTTCCAGCTCGGAAACGCTGGACCCGCCGCACCAAGGCAAAAACTGGGGGTATTCCTCGACGCGATCCACCAGATTGAACATCCGCTCCGCGCTATGCGGGACCAGTACCGTTTTTTCAACCAGAGCCATTGCAAGTAAAGCCATAAAACCAAAGGCTGGTAGAATAGCCGAACACACTGCAAAACTCACCTGTTAATGAGCATCGTACAAAATAAAAAGGCCTTTCACGATTATTTTATCGAGGAAAAATACGAGGCCGGTATCATGCTGGAAGGATGGGAAGTCAAGGCCATCCGCGCCGGGCGCGCCAACCTCAAGGAGGCCTACGTTACGGTCAAAGACGGCGCGCTCTATCTGTTCGGCTCGCACATCAGCCCGCTGCAGAACGCTTCCACGCACATCCACCCCGACCCGGTGCGCACCCGCAAGCTGTTGCTGCACAAGCATGAAATCGACAAGATCATCGGCAAGGTGCAACGCGCCGGCTACACCCTGATGCCGCTGGACATGCACTTCAAAGGCGGGCGCGTGAAACTCGAAATCGGCCTCGCCAAGGGCAAAAAACAGCATGACAAGCGCGCCACCGAGAAAGAAAAAGACGCGAAACGCGAAGCCTTGCAGGCCATGAAGAAGGAACGCCGCTAGTCAAGAATGCGCGCTTGCGGTGCAGGCTCACATGCGCTTACGCATGTTAAGCCCGCAACGCGGGCGGCCGGAGTCACAAGCGGGCAACGGAACGGGAAAAAGATGCGAAGCGTGAAGCTGCGCAGGCAATGAAGAAGGAGCACCGGTAATCAGGGGGCGCAAGCTACTGCTCCTGCATAACCCGCTCAAGCTTGCATGCGAGCAACTCAAACCCAAGTCGCAAAAACGAGGCTCAGCAATGGCGGAGTTAATATTCGGCCGCTATATTTAACGCATGACAGCGGTTATAGCGAGTTCCATATCGACAGAAATTAGCCGGGTAAAGCGATGGAAACTAGTTTGACCTTTCAGGCTGGATACATTACTATGCGCGGCCTTCGGAGAGGTGGCCGAGAGGTCGAAGGCACGCCCCTGCTAAGGGCGCATACGGGCTTAAACCTGTATCGAGGGTTCGAATCCCTC
>MGXA01000044.1 GCA_001801215.1 Gallionellales bacterium RIFCSPLOWO2_02_FULL_59_110
CATGGGGGCACGATTATGAAAATCCGTTATTACCCGTCCAGAACCCGCATCAGATCAAGGCATCATCCAACAGAGTTACGCTGTTTTGGACAGCAGTGGCACCACACCAATATACTGAAATCGAATTTTCTTGTTGCCCACCCGATTTCGGTTCTCGCTTTTCCTCCCCTGTGCGCCGCCGAGTAGCGCAGGCTGGTCAGGGGATTTCGGCGAGGACTGATGGAACTACTAGCCATTCGACTAGGCTGGCAGAAAACGCCAGCCAAGTCGCTGGTTATGTCTGAGCGCGTAGCGCGAGTTCCGCAGCCGCCTGACCAGGCGAGCAACGCAGGGGATCGCGAAGCGGCGGCAAACCGGGGTCGCCTTTTCTTCGGTTACCTTCTTTTGGCGAAGCAAAAGAAGGTAACTTGCTGCCGGGCAACCCCCGGCGGTTTTGACTTTGTAAAAACTGGATTCCCGCCTTCGCGGGAATGACAACAACTTTACAAGTCCAGCAACACCCTCCCCGGATATTCCAATGCCTCTTTAATTGTAACCAGAAACTGCACCGCCTCGCGTCCGTCGATGATGCGGTGATCGTAGGACAGTGCGAGGTAATTCATCGGTCGGATCACCACCTGGCCGTTCTCTGCCACTGGCCTGTCTTTGGTCGCATGAATGCCGAGGATGGCGCTTTGCGGCGGGTTGATGATCGGGGTGGAGAGCATCGAGCCGAACACGCCGCCGTTGGTGATCGAGAAGGTGCCGCCGGTGAGCTCTTCCATCGTCAGTTTGCCGTCCTTGGCGCGCGCGGCGAAATCGGCGATCTGTTTTTCGATGCCGGCATAGGACAGCTTGTCGGCATCGCGGATGATAGGCACGACCAGACCGCGTTCGCTGCCGATCGCCACGCCGATGTCGAAGTAGCCGTGGTAGACGATGTCCGTGCCGTCCACCGAGGCGTTGACGACGGGGAATTGTTGCAGCGCCAGCGCCGCCGCCTTGACGAAGAACGACGAGAAACCCAGCTTGACGCCGTGCTTCTTCTCGAAGGCATCCTTGTATTTATTGCGCAGGTCGATCAGCGGTTGCATGTTGACTTCGTTGAAGGTGGTCAGGATTGCGGCGTTCTGCTGCGATTGCAGCAGGCGTTCGGCGATGCGGTGGCGGATGCGCGTCATCGGCACGCGCTGTTCGGTGCGTGTACCGGAAAGCATGGCTAAACTTCTCCCTTCTCCCCCGTCCTCTCCCACGAGGGGAGAGGGGGTTGGTTTGGCAGCCTGCGCCGCGTTCATCACATCCTCTTTGGTGACGCGCCCGCCGCGTCCGCTGCCCTGCAAATTGGCGGCATCGACCTCGTGCTCATGCGCCAGCTTGCGCACCGAAGGCGGCAAGGCGGCCAGCTTCGCGCCCTCTCCCGCTGCAGGAGGAACAGCCATCCTCGCCGTTCCCTCGGTATCGATTTGCGCAATCACTTCGTTACCGGTCACTTTTTCGCCATTGCCCTTGATGATATTGCTCAGCACGCCGGACTTGCTCGCGGGCAGTTCCAGCACCACCTTGTCGGTTTCGATGTCGATGAGGTTTTCGCCCTCGCGCACCGCCTCGCCCGCCTGTTTGTGCCAGGTCAGCAGCGTCGCTTCGGAAACCGACTCGGACAGTTGAGGGACTTTGACTTCAACCAAATTACTATCAATGGCTCTCATGATGTGTGGCTCCCGGTTTGGGTTTGACGTCGAGGTTGTCGCGGAAAGCAGCTTCGATCACAGCCTTCTGCTGTTCCTGATGCGCCGCCAGATAACCTGCGGCAGGCGCGGCGGATGAAGGGCGTAAAGCGTAGTCCAGGCGCATCCCGTCGCGCAAATGACGCAGAAGGTAATGCTGGATGCGGTGCCATGCGCCCTGGTTGCCCGGCTCTTCCTGGCACCACACTAGTTCGGCGGCATTCGTATAAGCATCCACTTGCGCCACGAAGTCGTCATGCGGGAACGGATAAAGCTGCTCGATGCGGATGATCGCCATATCCGTAATCCCCTTGGCGCGCCGCGCCGCGAGCAGCTCGTAGTACACCTTGCCGCTGCACGCGACGATGCGCCGTACTTTTTGGCTGTCCAGCGCATCGGTTTCGGCTATCACCGGCTGGAACTTTCCATGCGTGAATTCGCCCAGCGGTGAGGCTGCATCCTTGCTGCGCAGCAGGCTCTTGGGTGTGAACACAATCAGCGGCTTGCGCATCGGGCGCAGCATCTGGCGGCGCAGCAGGTGGAACATCTGCGCGGCATTTGAAGGAATGCATACTTGGATGTTGTAGTCGGCGCACAGTTGCAGATAGCGTTCGATGCGCCCCGAGGAATGCTCCGCGCCTTGCCCTTCGTAGCCGTGTGGCAGCAGCATCGCCAGGCCGCACAGCCGCCCCCATTTCACCTCGCCGGAAGCGATGAACTGGTCGATCACCACCTGCGCGCCGTTGGCGAAGTCGCCAAACTGCGCTTCCCACAGCACCAGCGAATCCGGGTCGGCGGTGGCATAGCCGTATTCGAAGCCGAGCACTGCTTCTTCGGAGAGCAGCGAATCGATCGCGACAAAATCCGCCTGGTCGGGCGCGAGATGTTGCAGCGGCGTGTAAACCGCTTCGCTCCCTTCCTTGAGGTTCTGGTCGTGCCAGACGGTGTGGCGATGGAAGAATGTGCCGCGCTGGCTGTCCTGTCCGGAAAGCCGCACCGGATAGCCTTCGGTGAGCAATGTCGCATAGGCGAGAGTTTCCGCCATGCCCCAGTCCAGCGGCAAATCCCCGCGCGCCATCGCGGCGCGGTCCGCGACGATTTTCTGCACGCGCGGATGCAGCGTGAAGCCTTCCGGCACAGCGGTCAGGGGTGCGGAAAGCTGCTGCAGGCGCTCCAGCGGCACGGCGGTATCGACCGGGATATTCCATGCGATGCCGCGCTGGAATTTTTTCCAGTCAACGGTGAACTTGCCGCGATCCTCAACCCCTCCCGGCCTCCCCTTGTCAGGGGAGGTGTCGCTTGGTTCTCCCCCTGACAAGGGGGAGCCAGAGGGGGTTAACGAATTGCGCCCCTCATCCATCGCCTTGCGGTATTCCGCGATCATCGCGTCCGCCTCGTCCGCACGAATCGCGCCCTGGTCGGCCAGGCGCTGCGCATACAGGGCGCGTGTGCCGGGGTGCCGGTGGATCAGGCCATACATGAACGGCTGGGTGACCAGCGGCTCGTCCTGCTCGTTGTGCCCGAGTTTGCGGTAACACACCAGGTCGATCACCACGTCCTTGTGAAAGCGCATGCGGTAATCCAGCGCGAACTCGGTCACGCGCAGCGCCGCATCGGGGTCGTCCGCATTCACGTGGAAAACCGGCGCATCGATCATTTTCGCCACATCGCTGCAATAGATGCTGGAGCGCACGTCGCGCGGATCGGATGCGGTAAAGCCGATCTGGTTGTTGATGACGACATGCACCGTGCCGCCGGTGCGGTAGCCGCGCGTCTGCGACATGCTCAGCGTTTCCATCACCACGCCCTGCCCCGAAAACGCCGCATCGCCGTGCAGCAGGATAGAGACGACTTTGTTCCCCTCGACATCCCTGCGCCGATGCTGGCGCGCGCGCACGGAGCCTTCCACCACCGGATCGACGATTTCCAGGTGCGAAGGATTGAACGCCAGCGCGACATGCAGCTTGCCGCCCCCAGTTTCGATATCGGCGGGAAATCCCTGATGGTATTTCACGTCGCCGGAAGGCAGGTGTTCGGCATGGATGCCGTCGAATTCGGCGAACAGCATCTGCGGGCTTTTTCCGAGGATATTCACCAGCACGTTCAGCCGCCCGCGGTGCGCCATGCCGATCACCGCTTCCTGTACGCCCTGCGCGCCGCAGCGTTGCAGCAGATGGTCGAGCAGCGGAATCAGCGTCTCGCCGCCTTCCAGCGAGAAGCGTTTCTGCCCGGTGAATTTGGTGTGCAGGTAGCGTTCCAGCGTCTCGGCGGCGGTCAGCCGTTCCAGGATGCGGCGGCGCTGCGCCGCAGCGTAACCGGCCTGTCCTTGCAGGCTTTCCAGCCGCTCCCGGATCCAGCGTTTCTGCGCCATGTTGCCGAGGTACATGAATTCCGCGCCGATACTGCCGCAATAGGTCTTGCGCAACAGCGCGATGATTTCGCGCAGGGTCATGCGCCCGCCAACATCGAAGACGCTATCCATGTCGGCCTGCCCAAAACCGTAATGCGCCGGATCGAGTTCGGCAATCACCGGCCTGGCGTGGCGGTTCAGCGGATCGAGTTCGGCGGCGTGCAAGCCGAGGGAACGGTAGGCGTCGATGAGTTGCAGCACATGCGTTTGGCGGCACTCCAAACCGGTCGCCGCCGGGGCTGCCGGGCTGCCGGCGGTCGTTTCTGGCAAGGCCATGAAGGCGCGCCGGATGGGGTTGTGCGCCACGTCGGGCGCGCCGTTCGCCAGGGGCGGCAAGGCATCGAAATAACTGCGCCACGTAACGGCGATACTATTCGGGTCGGCAAGATATTGCTCGTATAACTCTTCGATGAAAGGCGCGTTCGCGCCGAACAGCGGCGAGCTGTCCCGCATCAGTTCCAGAAAATGGCCCGGTTCGTTCAACGCTGCACCAACGGCACATAATCGCGCCGCGTAGCGCCGGTATACAACTGGCGCGGGCGGCCGATCTTGTGCTCCGCACCCGCGATCATCTCGTTCCATTGCGAAATCCAGCCCACGGTGCGCGCTACCGCGAAGATCACCGTGAACATGTTGACCGGGATGCCCAGCGCGCGCAGCACGATGCCGGAATAGAAATCCACGTTCGGGTATAGCTTGTGCTCGATGAAATACGGATCTCTCAGGGCGACGCGTTCAAGTTCCATCGCCAGCTCGAATAGCTTGTGGTTTTCCAACCGGAGTTCGGTCAACACCTCATAACAGGTCTTGCGCATTACCGCGGCGCGCGGATCCATGTTTTTGTAAACGCGATGGCCGAAACCCATCAAACGGTACTTCTTGTCCTTCACGCCCTGCACATATTCCGGCACGCGCGAGATGTCGCCTATCTCTTCAAGCATTTTCAACGCCGCCTCGTTCGCGCCGCCGTGCGCCGGGCCCCACAGCGCGGCGATGCCGGAAGCGATGCAGGCGAACGGGTTCGCCATACTTGAACCGGCCAGGCGCACCGTCGAGGTGGAAGCGTTCTGCTCGTGGTCGGCATGCAGAATCAGGATGCGGTCCAACGCGCGCACCAGCACCGGGTTCGGCTCGTAATCTTCTGCCGGGGTGGCGAACAGCATATACATGAGGTTTTCCGCGTAGCCGAACTTGTTCCTCGGGTACATGAACGGCGCGCCGGTGTAATACTTGTGCGCCATCGCCGCGAGGGTCGGCACTTTCGCCAGCATGCGCATCGCCGAAATCTCGCGGTGCTGCGGGTTGTTGATGTCCAGCGAATCGTGGTAGAAGGCGGACAGCGCCCCGACCACCCCGACCATCACCGCCATCGGATGCGCATCGCGGCGGAAGCCGGAATAGAAGCGCGCGATCTGCTCGTGCACCATGCTGTGGTGCGTCACGATATCCTTGAATCCGGCAGCCTGCGCGGCATCCGGCAATTCGCCGTTCAGCAGCAGGTAACACACTTCAAGAAAATCGGATTGCTCGGCCAGTTGCTCGATCGGATAACCCCGGTAGTAAAGCAACCCGGCATCGCCGTCAATAAAAGTGATCTCCGAAGCGCAACTGGCCGTGACGAAAAACGCCGGGTCATATGTGAACATCCCGAGCTTGGCAAGATTGTGGATATCGAGCACATCCGCCCCCAGCGTGCCGGACAGGATCGGCAATTCCACGCTGCGCCCGTCGTCCAGGGTCAGGGTTGCAACACGTTTATTTTCCATGATGAGTCTCCCATATAGGTGCGCATTTGCCCGCACATTGTCGCGTTTCGCGCGGATGATCCGCACCCGCCAATCAAACTGCCCTGATCTTTTCCAGTAACGTCTGCTGCTCGCCGGATACCGCTTCCAACCTGCCTGAAATCATGTCCCACAGCGGGTTGTCCGGCATGTCCAGCAACACATCGAATGCCCGCAGCCCGGCCTCGTCAAGCTGCGCGTAATGCGCATCGATAAAGCGCCCCAGCACGATGTCCAGCTCCAGCAAGCCGCGCCGACAACGCCAGCGCAGCCGTTCCATATCTTTCATACGATGCGCCTGACCATCATGTCCTTGATGTTGCCGATCGCCTCGGTCGGGTTCAATTCCTTAGGGCACACGTCCACGCAGTTCATGATGGTGTGGCAACGGAACAGCCGGTACGGGTCTTCCAGATCGTCCAGGCGCGCGGCGGTGGCATGATCGCGCGTATCGGCGATGAAACGGTAGGCCTGCAACAATCCTGCCGGGCCGACGAATTTGTCCGGGTTCCACCAGAACGACGGGCAGGCCGTGGAGCAGCAGGCGCACAGGATGCATTCGTACAGGCCGTTCAGGTGCGCGCGCTGCGCGGGCGATTGCAAGCGTTCGGTTTCCGGCGGCGGGTCGTTGTTGATCAGGTACGGCTTGATGGAATGGTATTGCTTGAAAAACTGTGTCATGTCCACGATCAGGTCGCGGATCACCGGCAAGCCCGGCAGCGGGCGCAATTCCACCGGTTCCTTCAGTGACGCAAGCGGCGTGACGCACGCCAGCCCGTTGCGCCCGTTGATGTTCATCGCATCCGAGCCGCACACCCCCTCGCGGCAGGACTTGCGCACCGACAGGCTA
>MGXA01000045.1 GCA_001801215.1 Gallionellales bacterium RIFCSPLOWO2_02_FULL_59_110
CCTGATCGCACGGATGCGTTCACGCTACGCCGAAGCTCAGCACCTGAAGCTCGCGGCTTGAAAAATACGTGTGCGAACTTATGAAACGGAGTACTAAGTCAGCTCCCCAGAAAGCCACTTAAAAGCGATCCTGAGAACGGCCCATATACAGGCCCCATCATCAAGAAGGTCAAGTTAGTTGAAACAAGCAAGTCAGGTGCTTACGTGCGAGAAGGCATTGCCGAATTAGGCAAGGTACTTCGCACAAAGGTATTTCGTCATGGCGATGAATTTTTATTTCTCCCTCGCTATGAACTGCCTGACGAAAAGCAATTTGGTTTACCCACAATCCCTTCAGATGCAGTGGATACTGAAATAGAGTTGTATGGCAGCGATGTTGTGAGAATTGAGCATCCCAATTTAATTCACTGCTACAAGACGATTCGCACTTATGAGGACGATGCTACTGGAGAAAAACTGATTGATGTGGTCGCTGCATTTCCTTCTGGCGTATTTTTAGGCTATTGGGCATATTTCGAGCCATCCAACAATCGCCCGGTTGTTCAGTTACATGATAGCGCCCCTTTCTTTTTGCTTGAGGCAAACAAAGTAACAAATCAACAGGAATTCACCTTGATCGCGAAAGAGAAAAAGACAAAAGGAGATACTGAAAACAACAAAACATACGAGTACATTGAAAAATCACCTCCGTTAGAGAGAAAGGCATTCAAGTTCTCGCTAGAGCAAGACATCAAGCGGCAAATCGGTGCTGCCGCGTCATTCGAGAAACTGCATGTCGATGTCCTCGGCAACATCTACCCTGCTCTACCAGAGACAAGCCGTGACCTGGCGTAGCGTCGTCATCTCCCGCCCCGCCAAGCTCAAGCGGGATCATTACTCCCTCGCCATCGAGCAGGAGCAGACTGCCTGCGTGCCGTTCGAGGACATCGCGGTAATCGTGCTCAACCACCGCGAAATCACCCTCACCCATCCGGTGTTATCAGCCTGCGGGGAATACGGCATCAGCCTGTTCGCCACGGGCGACACACATCATCCCAGCGGAGTATTTCTGCCTTTCTTGCCGCACTCGCGCGCCACGCGCTGGCTACGCTTGCAACTGGATTTGCCGCGCCCTGTCGCCAAACAAGCATGGGCATCCATCATCCGCAAGAAGATCGGCAATCAAGCCGCCTGCCTGCGGCTGGTTGGACGCGATGGAACGGATCGGCTGGACTCTTACGCACGGCGTGTGCGCTCCGGCGATGCAGGCAATCTGGAAGGACAAGCCGCCGCTTTCTATTTCGTTCAACTTTTTGGCAAGGGATTTCACCGTGAGCAGGCACGCTTTGCCAATGCCGCGCTGGATTACGGTTATGCGGTTTTGCGCGGAACCATCGCGCGCGGACTGGTGGCGCACGGGCTAT
Source organism: Gallionellales bacterium RIFCSPLOWO2_02_FULL_59_110 (assembly GCA_001801215.1). GTDB lineage: Bacteria > Pseudomonadota > Gammaproteobacteria > Burkholderiales > Gallionellaceae > Gallionella. Next base: position 1,404 of record MGXA01000045.1, read on the forward strand.
TCCCTACACTGGGGCTGTTTCATGCCAGCGAACAAAATGCGTTCAACCTGGCCGATGATGTGATCGAGCCGTTCCGTCCTCTGGTGGATTTATTCGTAACCAAGATGATGCCGCAACCTGACGACGAATTGCACCCGGAGGGCAAGGTTGCTCTGGTCGGTTTGCTCAACACGGATATTGGGATGCCGCGCGGAAAGATGTCGGTGCTTTCCGCCATCGAACACACCATAGAAAGCCTTGCCCGTGTATATGACGGCGGCAGCGATACGCTGCTGGAATTGCCCACACTCATTGGGCTGGAACAGCACCGCTTAGAGTGCTGAACCATGAGCACGGAGACACGACGGTTCATGCGCCTGCTTGTTCTCTTTGATCTACCCGTTGTCACCAAGGCAGAACGCCGCGCCTATACGGTATTCCGCCGTTTTCTCATCAATGACGGCTACGACATGATCCAGTTCTCGGTGTATGGCCGCATCCTGAACGGCAACGACGCGCTGGAAAAACACATGAAGCGGCTGGTGAACAGCCTGCCGCCGGAAGGCTCGGTAAGATGCCTGACCGTGACCGAGAAACAATATGCCAGCATGAAACTGTTGGTTGGCCTGCCGCTTTTTCAGGAAAAAGCACTCAAGGTCAATCAAATGCTGCTGTTCTGAACCGGAATTTCCAAACAGAACGCCCGCCAGATTTAGGTCTGGCGGGCGTTTGCGTGAGAGCTATTGTAGAGCATCCGGGGTGAGAGAGGGAGCTACAACATGCAGGGAATCCGTATCATCGCCGCCAAAATTGTAGAGCATCCGGGGTGAGAGAGGGAGCTACAACATATTCTTCGCACAGGTGGAGTTCGTTGGCATTGTAGAGCATCCGGGGTGAGAGAGGGAGCTACAACTCTGCGGTTCGAACCCAGGCGGCATCGGGCATTGTAGAGCATCCGGGGTGAGAGAGGGAGCTACAACAGTATCTTTCGATTGATGAGCTGGTTCCGTATTGTAGAGCATCCGGGGTGAGAGAGGGAGCTACAACTGAATTGTGGGCGAGTTCAGGCGCATTCGTATTGTAGAGCATCCGGGGTGAGAGAGGGAGCTACAACATTCACCCCGGTGGCATCAGTGAAGAGTTTATTGTAGAGCATCCGGGGTGAGAGAGGGAGCTACAACGCAAGAAGCAGACTATCGGAGCCACAGCATATTGTAGAGCATCCGGGGTGAGAGAGGGAGCTACAACGGTTTGCTTGAAGTCTCGCGGCTTCGATTGATTGTAGAGCATCCGGGGTGAGAGAGGGAGCTACAACTGTAATCAACCAGACAAGCAACCGACCGGGATTGTAGAGCATCCGGGGTGAGAGAGGGAGCTACAACTCCACGTCAGCACGGGCAGGTTTGTCACCTATTGTAGAGCATCCGGGGTGAGAGAGGGAGCTACAACACCTTATCGTAATTCACTGTTCGGATTCTCATTGTAGAGCATCCGGGGTGAGAGAGGGAGCTACAACGCTGGAACAGCCGACCCCGTAAAGGGGTCATCTGTCCAGCGTTCTCGCTTCGCGAGGTTTTGCAGAAAAAGGGCAAGCACGATTTGGCGCTGATTGAAACTGGTGGGCGGTACTGGGTTCGAACCAGTGACCCCTGCCGTGTGAAGGCAGTGCTCTACCGCTGAGCTAACCGCCCCGTTGAGGGCGCGAATTAAATCATAACGCGTCAATCCCAGTCAATTTCTTTGTGCGCGCAATGGGCAAAGCTCGTAAAATGCGCGCCTCGATTGTTCGCCATTCTGTTCTTTCATGACTATACGTACCCGTTTCGCTCCCAGCCCCACCGGCTATCTGCATATCGGCGGCGCACGTACTGCCCTGTTCTCCTGGGCGTACGCGCGCAAGCTGGGCGGCACTTTCATTTTGCGCATCGAAGACACCGATCTGGAACGCTCCACTCAGGAGTCGGTGCAGGCGATCCTGGACGGGATGTCCTGGCTGAACCTAGGTTACGACGAGGGGCCGTTCTACCAGATGCAGCGCATGGATCGCTACCGGGAAGTGATTCGGCAGATGCTCGACGAGGGTACCGCCTACTATTGCTATACCACGCCGGAAGAACTGGAAATCATACGCGAAGGGCAACGCGTGCGCGGCGAAAAGCCCCGCTATGACGGATGTTGGCGGCCCGAGCCGGGCAAGGCGCTGTCCTCCCCGCCAGAGGGCGTCAAGCCGGTGGTGCGCTTCAAGAACCCCCTCCAGGGCGTGGCGGCGTGGGACGACATGGTCAAAGGCCGGATCGTGTTCGAGAACAGCGAATTGGACGACCTGATCATCGCTCGCGCCGACGGTACGCCGACCTACAATTTTTGCGTGGTGGTGGACGATCTGGATATGGGCATCACGCAAGTCATCCGCGGCGATGATCACGTCAACAACACGCCGCGCCAGATCAATATCCTCAAGGCGCTTGGCGCAACCATTCCGCAATATGCGCACGTGCCGATGATTCTGGGCAGCGACGGCGAGCGGCTATCAAAGCGGCATGGCGCGGTAAGCGTGATGCAATATCTGGAAGACGGTTTTCTGCCCGAAGCGCTGATCAATTATCTCGCGCGCCTGGGCTGGTCGCACGGCGACGAGGAAATTTTTTCCATGCAGCAGTTTGTCGAGTGGTTCGACTTGCGCCACATCAGCAAATCGGCGGCGCAGTTCGACCCGGATAAACTGCGCTGGCTGAACCAGCATTACATCAAACTGGCCGACAATGCGCGCCTGGCCGAACTGGTGCGCAAGCATCTGGCACAGCGCGGCGTGCAGGCGGGCAACACGCCATTCCTGGAAGCAGTAATCGCCCTATACAAGGAACGCTCTGCGACGCTGCTCGAACTGGCGGACGAGGCGGAGGTCTTTTATGTCGAAATACATCCGGCGCAGGAATTGCTGGACGCGCATCTCGTGCCGGAGGTGTTGCCCGCGTTGCGCGAACTCGCCGCGCGTTTCGCCGATGTCGCCTGGGAGGCACCCGCGCTGGGTGCGCTGATAAAAGAATTGCTGGCCAAGCACAATCTGAAAATGCCCAGGCTGGCGATGCCGCTGCGCGTGATGCTGGTCGGGCAGACGCACACCCCATCGGTCGATGCCGTGCTGGCGCTATTTCCGCGCGAAACCGTGCTGGTGCGCCTGAAAAAGCACCTGTAAAGCATAAATTTTGCATTGAAACTTTTCCCGCTCTCCGTTACTCTAACGCCTGATATTTTCAACTTGCTCTAACTTTGGGAGGCTACACATGCAATACCAGAATGCTACGCAAATCGGCACACTCGCAACTGAACAGAACAAGGTACTGCGCAACACTTACATGATGCTGGCGCTGACCATGATCCCGACGGTGATCGGCGCATTGCTTGGCATGTCGATGAATTTTTCGTTCATGGCGGCAAGCCCGGTCATGTCCGCGCTGCTGATGTTCGGCGCGATGATCGGCATGATGTTCGCCGTCAGCGCGCTGCGCAACAGCGTCTGGGGCATCGCCGCGCTGCTCGGCTTCACCTTCGTGGCGGGCGTGTTCCTCGGCCCGATCCTGCAAGTGGCGCTGCACCTGAGCAACGGCGCGCAACTGATCGGCATGGCCGCAGGCGGCACCGGCATCATCTTCTTCTCGCTGGCAACCCTCGCCACCGTGACCAAGAAGGACTTCAGCTTCATGGGCAAGTTCCTGTTCATCGGGCTGATCCTGCTGATCGTCGCGTCGCTGGCTAATCTGTTCTTTCAAATACCCGCACTGTCACTTACCATTTCGTCGATTGCGGTGCTGCTGTTCTCGGCTTTCATCCTGTATGACGTAAGCCGGATCGTGAATGGCGGCGAAACCAACTACATAATGGCAACGCTGGGGTTGTTCCTGAGCATCTACAACCTGTTCATCAGCCTGCTGCAACTGCTGATGGCGTTTGCGGGCGAACGCGATTAAGACACTCATCGCTAAATGAAAAGGCGGCCATCCGGCCGCCTTTTTTGTTTGCAGGACGGGCCCAGCCAGACATCAAGGCACCGGCTTGCGTTGCTCCGGTCGCAGGCGCGGCGCTAGCAGTTCATCGGCCGCATCCGCATCCAGCGATTTTCCATTCGTATCTACCATGGACTGTTCGAAATCGGCCCAGCCGCGCACGCCGGTCTTGAGCGAAACCACGTTGGTAAAACCCATCCTTTGCATCATGTCGGCGGCGAGCACCGAACGTTTTCCGGAACGGCAGATCAGCACGATCTCCTGTTCGCGTCCGGCGGCCAACAGCGGCTCGGTCTCGTCGTAATCCCACTCGCAGGATTGCTCCAATATGCCGCGCGGCACGTTGACCGACCCCGGAATATGCAGCAATGCAAACTCTGCCGGTTCGCGCACATCGAGCAGGATCGGCTTGCCGCCCGCCGCGAGCGAGCGGCTCAGGTCCCACGGCATGATTTCCTTCACGCGCGTCAGCGCCTCGGCAACCAGGTCGTCGTAGCGGCTCATGATTTGACGAACACCGCAATGGACTCCACATGCGATGTATGCGGGAACATGTTCATCACTCCCGCCGCTTTCAGCGTGTAGCCGTGAACCTGCACCAGCACCTGCGCATCGCGCGCCAGCGTGGCGGGACTGCATGAAACGTAGACGATGCGCTGCGGCGCGGTTTCCGGGGTAATGGCCTTCACCAGCTCCACCGCGCCGTCGCGCGGCGGGTCGATCAGCCATTTGTCAAACTTCCCGAGTTGTGCAAGGGAAGCCTCATCCATCTCGAACAGATTCATCGCGCGAAATTCGGTATTGTCTGACAGCCCGTTGTGCGCGGCATTCTGCGCGGCGCGCTTCACCAGCGCGACGCTGCCTTCGATGCCCAGCACCCGCGCGCCGCTGCGCGCAATGGGCAGCGTGAAGTTGCCCAGCCCGCAGAAAAAATCGGCAATGCGCTCGCCGGGTTGCGGGGCCAGCAGGCGCATGGCGCGGCTGACCATCAGCCGGTTCATTTCACTGTTCACCTGGGTGAATTCGGCCGGCGCAAACGGCATGGTGATGTCGAATTCCGGCAGGCTGTAACTCAACGGCGGCGCATCCGGCGGGTAAAACGGAACAATCGTTTCCGGCCCTTTGGTTTGCAGCCAGAGCTGTACCTTGTGTTTGTCGGCGAATTCCCTGATCGCTGCCTCGTCCGACGGCGAGAGTGCGGCAAGGATGCGCAGCACCAGTACATCCACGTTATCGCCGCAGGCCACTTCGATCTGCGGCAGAATATCGCGGGTGGTGAAACTCTCGTTCAGCTCTCCCAGCAGCGGGAGCAAGCCGGCAATCTTCGGCGGCAGGATTTCGCAATGCTGCATGTCCGCCACATACTTGCCGTTCTTCTCGCGGAAGCCCACCAGCGTCTTGCCTTTTTTCAGCACATGGCGCACCGACAACCGCGCGCGCTGGCGATAGCCCCATGCCTGCCCGTAGATCGGCGGCAGCATGGTTTCGGCCTTGACCTTGCCGATGCGCTCCAAATTATCTTCCAGCACGCGCTGCTTGACGGCGACCTGCGCACGCGCCTCCAGATGTTGCATGGAACAGCCGCCGCACACGCCAAAATTCGCGCACTTCGGCTGCACGCGCATGAAGCTCTGCTTCAGGATTTGGCCGACTTGCGCCTGTTCATAGCTGGGCTTCTTGCGGTAAGAGGAATAAGTCACGTGCTCACCGGTCAGCGCGCCCTCAATGAAAATCACCTTGCCATCGGCATGGGCGATGCCGCGGCCTTCCTGGTCGAGGGATTCAATAATTACTGAGTTCATGGATTCTGCCGAAAGTTATTCTTGGCCGTCATTCCCGCGAATGCGGGAATCCAGCGAACTAGAAAGAAACGCATTTTAAATTACCCGATTCCCGCATTCGCGGAAATAACGAAGTGTTGTTCATTACTTTGAGTCACTTACAAGTTAAATCATGTCGAAACGTGACAGGAGTTGTGACATTGTAGGTTGGAAAAGCGCAGCGCCCTCCGACACTTCTATGTCGGATAACGCTGCGCTCATCCGACCTACGAAAACTGCCACCTTTTTGGTTCCGGCTCGTCCGGCTTAGGAGATCACCCACTGCGCCAGAAACTCTTTCCAGTGCGCTTCATCGGATTTGGCCAGCACGCTGCGCACCAGCTCGCATTCCCGCTCGTAGCGCGCCTTGGTGAACTGGCCGCGCATCAACTGGAAGCGCGCGAACACCAGATAGGTGTTCACCACGTCGGTCTCGCAATAGTTGCGGATTTCGTTCAAGCGCCCCTCCTGATACGCCCCCCACACCTTGCTGCCGTCCATGCCCAGCTTGCCGGGGAAGCCGATCAGTTTGGCCAGCTCGTCGAGCGGCGCATTGGCGCGCCCGGTGTACATCGCCAGCAGGTCCATCAGGTCGAGATGGCGCGAGTGGTAGCGGCTGATGTAGTTGTTCCACTTGAAGTCCTTGTCGTCCTCGCCCATGTCCCAGTAGCGCGGACACTGCACGCCGTGGATCAGACCGCGATAGTGCAGCACCGGCAGGTCAAAGCCGCCGCCGTTCCACGACACCAGTTGCGGCGTGTATTTCTCGACGCCATCGAAGAAGCGCTTGATGATGCTGGCTTCGTCTTCGTCCGGCTCGCCCAGCGACCATACCTTGAAGTTATCGCCCTCGCGCAGCACGCAGGAGATCGCCGCAACGCGATGCAGATGATGCGGCAGAAAGTCGCTGCCGGTTTTCTGGCGGCGCAACTGGAAAGCCATTTCTGCCACTTCCGCATCGCTGACCTGCGCATCCAGCTCATGCAGCGCGCGCAGCCCGGCGATGTCGGGGATGGTTTCGATGTCGAAAACGAGGGTGGGGTTCATATATTGACCGACATGAGCCGGGAAAACCGGAATTCAATGTAGGTCGGGCTACGCCCGACACGGTGGGCACAGCCCGCCCTACGGTTACTAAGCCGGACGAGCCGGAACCAAACAGGTAGCCCGGATGAAACACAGTGTAATCCGGGGGTGGAGAAGATGCCCCCCGGATTCCGCTCTCGCTACATCCGGGCTACGCGCTAAATGTAGATCGGGCTCTGCCCGACATGGTGGGCAGAGCCCACCCTACGGTTACTTGAAAAACACCTACTTCTGCTTCCAGCCTCCGCCGCTCTGCACCCACCATTTTGGCTGGGCGCGCTGAATCCAGCGTTGCGCGAAAGTGCTGCGGATTTCCGCCTGCCATTCGGGATGACCGTTTGCCTTGGCGATTTCGGCATACAGCGCGGAGCGGTCGCCGTTCTCGGCGGCCACCAGCGCATTCACCGCCTGGCGCTGCGCCAGCGGCACGGCGCCGGCATCGCGCAGTGCGATCATGCCGTCCGCCGTCAGCCCCACCGCGCCACTGTCGTAGTACGGCGCAAGCTGCGCGTGACGCGTCTGCATGCTCTGTTTGATGGCGTTTATGCCCGGCGTGTTGACTTCGAGATCGGCGGCGGCGGAGACGTTCAGCGCGGCAGTCAGCGCAACGATTGCAACAAAGTATTTAATCATGGCGTTCATTTGGCCTCCTTCGCGGCGGGTTTGTCGGTTTGTTGGGTTTGCCACACTTCGTCGATAATCTTGTCCGCCGCCTTCTCGGCTGCTGCGGCGGGAAAGTAGATGTTGATAGTGACACAGGCACTCAGTGCCAGTCCGGCAAATGCGATCCAGATTCTATTCATGATTGCTCCTTTATTTGACTACGGCCTGCATATTGCCCTGCGTCACGCGCTTCAGGCGCGTAATCAGTTCGCCCCACGAAACGCTGCGATTGTAGCCCATCACGGTGATTGCCGGAATACCGCCGCCCTTGACGATGGCGTAAGCCCCGCCCTCGCCGTTGTCCAGGCCGCCCATCGCGCACACGCCGTTGTGCAGCATGCAGCTCCAGCCGATGCGGTCATAGCCGAAATTTTCGAAAAAACGCAGGTAGCTGCGCTGGATCGCCGCCACCGCGCCCGCGCCGCCCAGCGCGGAAATGTTCTGCACCGCCGTTTGACTGATTTTTTTCGGGTAGTTTCCGGCGCTGCTGGACAGGCGCGCATCGAAGCGTGCCGGCTGCCAGTTTTGCAGTTCCAGGTTGTTTACGTCCACGTCGATGCGCCCCTGCATATTGCCGAACGAAAATGTGCGCGTCAGCAGGTCGAGATCGAGGTTGCGCATGTTCAGGTTGCCGGACAGGCGCGGCGCGCGCCCGAACGGATCGGCCAATTTAAGCTGCGTCGCCGCCACCGTGCCGTCGAACACGTCGAACCGCAGCGTGCCGTCCACGCTGATTTCGCCCCCGTCGTAACCGACCCTTGGAATGCTCCCCGCCAGAGTGCCGAGCATCTTCGGCCAGCCTGCAGCCTGGCTGAACTGTTCCATCGAAACCTGGCTGAGCGAGGCGGCGAACTGCCAGCGCCACGCAACACCCTCGCGATACAGCCGGAAATCGCGCAACTCCAGTTCGCCATCCAGAACCGGCAAAACACCCTGCGCCACGCCGAATTCCATGCCGTGCATCCGCACCGCCCATTGTCCGCTGCCCAGCGGAACGCCGAGCAGCGCGCCGCCGGCGAATGCGATATTGGCGGTGCGCGGCGCATCCGCCAGCCAGCCGATATCGCCGTTCACGCCGAGCAGCGCAAAACGCTGCTCGGCGTCGGCGATACCCGCATCGCGCAAAACCAGGCGCAGCGCTTGCGTCGCGCCATTGCGGTATTGCCAGTCCACATCGGCATGGCCGTACAAGTTCGACTCGGCCAGCGCGCCCTTGTCCAGAAAGGGCCTGGCATAGTCGGCAAATAATTTCTCCAGCGCGAGGTTTTCGCCGCGCGCCGTGCATTCCGCCAACGCGCCCCGCTTCATATCCCAGAGCGCCACAAGTTGCACGCGGCCTGCTTCAGGCAGAACGATAGTGGCCTGTTCGATACTCAGCGACGTGTCGTCGAGGCTGCCGGATGCTGCCATTTTGTGGCCGCCGCGCAAGTACAGCGGCTGCCAGAACAACTCGCCGGATTGCCACGCGACATCGCCGCGCCATTTCCACAGGGCGGCCTTGCGCGTGGCCGCAAATTTGATAGTTCCGCGCAGCTTTTCCGCCGCGTGCAAGCCGTCGCCATCGCTGAACCCGACATCGATCATCCGCACATCTGCATCGAGAGCGGTCAATCCGGACGCGCCGCCGCCGATGCGCAGCATGCCGCTCAACTCGCCCCCGCTGGGCAGCGGTATGGGCTCCGGAAGAAATGCTGCAAATTGCTTGGCCGGCGCATCGCGCAAAGCTGCCGAAACCTGCCAGTTGCCCGTATCAAAACCGTAGATAACTTCCAGCGCCACGCCCGTCAGTTGCGCCATGCTCCCCCCGTGGCAGCTCATGCTTGCCGTGGAAAGCGCGAAGCTCGCGCAATGGATATGCACGTTGCGCAGGCTGCGCTGCTGCACATGCAGCTCGGCGATGCGCAAGTCTGCCGAGCCGTTCTCAGGCAGAACCAGCGCGATACCGCGCGCGGAAAAATCCGGCGCGGCAATGTCGGCAACGCTCAGGGAAAGTTGTGCGGTGCCTGCCGCGCATACAGCGAACAACAACGGCAGTCCCATGCACCAGTTACAGCAGGCTCGAAGAAGGTTCCGGCGCATGGAACGCACCCCGGCTAATGGTTCGTGGGAGTTTTATGAAAACGTTGCACGGCGGAAAACAGGATGGCGGTTTCTTGCTGGCTCAGATCAGGAAAGGTTTCGCGCAAGACTTGCCTGGCATACATGGTCAGCGACATGCCGCCCCATCCCTGCTTCGGATCGAAAAATGGCGCAGTTATCCGGCAGGCCTGCTCGAAAATGGGGCGCAGGTTGCCATGAACGCGCCGATCATCGGCATGACCGCTTCCCGTTTCCGGATTTGAATCTTGTTGGCCGGGCAAAGACATGGCAGATACATTGAAACAGGTTGTTGATGAGACGGCAGTGTCATCCAACCGGGCCAGTTCGTCAACACACTTACCCAAATAAAAGTCCCGAGGTCACCCCCGGAATTCTGTTAGGCGAAGTTATTTTCCACGAACTCCCAGTTCACCAGATTGTTGAGAAAGGTCTCGACGAACTTGGGGCGCAGGTTGCGGTAGTCGATGTAGTATGCGTGTTCCCACACGTCCACGCACAGCAGCGCCCTGTCGCCCGTGGTCAGCGGCGTGCCGGCCGGTCCCATGTTGACGATGTCCACGCTGCCATCGGCCTTCTTCACCAACCAGGTCCAGCCGGAGCCGAAATTGCCCACGGCGGAAGTCTGGAAGGCCTTCTTGAACTCGTCGAAACCGCCCCATTTCTTGTCGATCGCACTCGCCAGCGCGCCGCCGGGTGCGCCGCCGCCATCCGGCTTCATGCAATTCCAGAAAAAGCTGTGGTTCCACACCTGCGCGGAGTTGTTGTAGATGCCGCCGGGAGGCGCCTTCCCGATGATGGCTTCCAGACCAAGGTTTTCGTACTCGGTGCCCTTGATCAGGTTGTTGAGGTTGGTGGCATAGGCCTGATGATGCTTGCCGTAGTGGTATTCGAAAGTTTCTTTGGACATGTGCGGTTGCAGCGCGTCCATCGCGTAAGGTAATGTCGGCAGGGTATGTTCCATTTCAGTCTCCTTTAGAAAGTAAACTTCGGGCAGCAATGGACTCTAGTATATAAACCCATTAATTACGAAACATAATGCCGAGCCATTTTTACATCTGCATCCTGCCGCGTGAACGACCACTCGATGCCACGTTGCTC